>CAYHCX010000056.1:6054-25876 GCA_964355095.1 uncultured Acidobacterium sp. | reverse complement strand
CCTAGACGCGCCGGCGACGGAAGCCGAGGCAGGCGATCCGCTTCCGGCGCAGTCGACATGAACGGGTGGGGTCACTTGAACGTGACGCCCAAGCCGAAGTGCCAGCGGACGTCGCCGCTGCCGTGGCCGCGCGCCACGTCGAGCGAGAGGCTGAGGATGGTCAGGTGCAGGTAAGCGCCGCCGCCGTAGCCGCGGTCGAGAGCTTGGTCAGAGAGTTTGGCGCCGTGCGCGTACGCGGTCCCCGCGTCGACAAACGCCTTCACACCAAACCGGCCGATCGACAACGGGGCGGTCACGGGAACGCGCAGTTCCGCCGATACCACCGCGAGGTTGTCGCCGGCCTTGTAGCCGGCGTCGTATCCCCGAACCGATGCGGCGCCGCCAAGCAGGCCCTTTTCGTAGTCCGGCAGCGGCGCCGTGGACGTGAGCGACATGGCCCGCACCGCGAGCACGGACTGTCCGAGCAGGCCCACGTAGCCCCGGACATCGGCGGTCCGGCGGTTCGCGGTGCTGGCGTCGAACGACAGCCGCTCGATCGCGAACGTGGCGTGGACGGCGTTACGCGGGAAGGCCGGGTCAACGCGCGTGTCGAGCGTCACGTCGCCGCCGGCGCGGACCAGCCGGTCGCGCGCCTCGCCAAACTTCACCTCTTCGAGGCCGGCACCGGCCCCGAGGCGGAGCCACCGCCGCACCGCCGACTCGGCGCGGACCTGGCCGGATGTGCGGGTGTCGCCGATTTCGTAGTGCGGGTTCTCGCGGCGGCCGATGCCGGCCTCTCCCGACAGCCGGGCGATCGGTCCGCCCGTGAACGTGCGTTCGATCTGCGCGCGCGCCTGCCGCTCGCCGCCCCACGTGAGGGGGAATGAGACGCGGCTGCGCGGCCCCAGCCGATCCACGAAACTGATCCGCGCCCCGTAGGTGAACCCATACCCATCGTCATGGTGGACGATCGGGAGGAACATGCCGCTGCTCTTGAGCTTCTTCCACGGGCCCGGCGTCAGGTCGTCGGCTGAAATGCCCGGCACCTCGTCCACCACGACCATCAACAGAATGTCGTCGGGGTTGTCGATGGAGCGGAACCGCTTGCGGACATCAACGCCTTCGAACCGTCCGCTCTCCTCGATCCGGGCGGTCACTTCGGCGACGAGCGCGTCGGTGGCCGGCTTGCCGACCACGTCGCCGACGATGGCCAGCACATCGGCGTCGGGCGTGGTGTGATTGCCGTGCACACGCACTTCGCCGACCACGCCGGGTGAGGTTTGCGCTGCTGCTGCTGCTGAGGCAAGAACGAGACCGGCGGCGAGCACGCGCGCCGCCCAAGCCCCAAGCCTCAAGCCCCCCGCTTTCGCCAAGGCTTCGGCGGGCAAGCAAGTTTCGCGCGTCATTTGATCTTGTAGGTGACGTCGGCTTGCTTGTAGTTGATGTAGTCCACCTGGTAGCTCGCATCGACCGCGCCGACCGCCATCATCATGCCGAAGCGCATCGCGATGCTACGGGGCAGCCACACCTCGGGAAAGGCCTGGCCCATGCGCATGGTGGCCTTGACGTCGCTGACGCGCATCAGCGCGCGGCCCGGGAAGAAATCCATGTCGATGTCGTCGAAGGTGTACTGCAGGATCTGGTGGGTCGCCGGGTCCACCCACAACGTGACCAGCGACACCTTGTTCATCTTCTCTTCGATCTCGTCCTCCCGGTCGCGCACCTTCCGGTTGGGACGCGACTGGCCCTCGTTGAACAATCCTGACTCCGGGTAGTACTCAATCTTCAGGGCATCGCGGTTGTCGACCTTCTCGCGGCCGGCCAGGGCGTAGCGCCCTTTCTCGAAGCGGAACTTGAGGAAGTAGGCGGCCGACACGAACTGCGGATCCGCGCCCTGCTTCAGCAGGTCGTCCATGTTGGACGGCAGGTCCGCGGGCGTCGTGCCTTGCTCGTCTTTGACCTCGATGCCGGTGGGGCTGATCACCACGGCGCGCTTCTCGGCGTCGGCGGCATCCACCGGCAGGCCTTGTCTTTCTCTTTCGGCACGCCGCTGGCGCCGTTGCTCGCGGCCCTGCTCCCGCTTGAGCCACTGGTCTTCCGCCTTCCGCCGGTCGGCCTCCGACAGCGCCACGCCGTTGGCCTTGACCGGGCTGCGCACGAAGATGCCCTGGCGAATGAACCACGAATATTCGCGCCGCATGCCCCAGAGCGGCAGGCCGCCGGGGCCGGTGAGGTCGAAGGCCTCTTTCTCTTCGAGCACGTATTGCTGGAGCTTCTTCCAGTTGTCGTCGCGGCGGGCCAGCACGCGTTCCATGAACGCGTCCAGGTCCGACTGGGCCATCGCGGGAAGGGTGGTCCCGAGTAACGCCAGGCATAACAGGGCGACGAAAGATGTGGCTCGCATGGTGGATCTTGGAATCAGACGGAGGCCGGCTGGACACGGTTCCCCCTGATTGGGAAATTGTCCGAACGGCCGATTACGGCGTCGCGGTGGTTTCGACCGGCTCGCGGCGGTAGACCACCTTGCCGTCGACGATGGTGACCATCACCTGGGCGTCGGTGAGCCGCGCGGCCGGCGTGTCGAAAATGTCTGCCGACAGCACCACCAGGTCGGCGAGCATGTCGCGCGCCAGCACGCCCTTGCGCTGTTCGTCGAACGAGGCCCACGCCGCGGCGCTGGTGTAGGCGTCGATGGCCTGGCGCAGCGGCAGCCGCTCGGCCGGCAACCAGCCGCCCGCGGGCAGCCCGTCTGCCGTCGTGCGGTTCACCGCCACGTGCAGGCCCATCATGGGGTCGAGTGTCATCACCGGCCAGTCGCTGCCAAACGCCAGCCGCCCGCCGGCCTTGGCGATGCTGGCCCAGAGCCACCCGCGTGCAGCGCGTTCGGGGCCGATGTTCGTGCTCCACACGTCGCCCGGGGCCGGGCTCGGCGTGGCGTGCACGGGCTGCATCGAGGCAATCACGCCGAGCTTGCCGAACCGCGCGACGTCCGCCTGGTCAACGGTCTCGATGTGCTCGATGCGGTGCCGGCGTCCGCGCGCGGGCGCGGGATTGGCCTTGGCGGCGGCCTCGTAGGCGTCCAGCGTCATGCGCACGGCGGCGTCGCCGATGGCGTGCGTCATCACCTGCCAGCCTTCGCGATCGAGCATGGCCACCGTCTTGTTGAGCTGCTCCGGCGTGAACCGCGCCTCGCCCCTGGTGGCGGGCCGGTTCTCGTAGGGCGCGAGCATGGCGGCGGTGTGCGATTCGATCACGCCGTCGGCCATCAGCTTCACCGCGCCGGTCTTGAGCAGCGGGTCATCGGCGAATTGCCCGCGCACCTTGCCGAGTGCGGTGAGCCCGGCTTCGTCCAGCGAGGCGTCAACCGGCAGCGCCTGATACACCCGCACCGTCAACTCGCCGCGCTTGCGCAGGCCGTCATAGAGCGCGAGGTCGTCGGCCGAACCGCCGGCGTTCTGGACGCTGGTGATGCCGACGCGATGCGCTTCGACAAGACCGGCGCGAATGGCGGCGACCTTGTCCTCCGCGGTGGGCTGTGGCGCCACCTTCATCAACCCCATCGCCGCCTCTTTCAGCGCGCCGCTCGGCTCGCCGGTGCGCGAGTCTTTCACGATCACGCCGTTCAGCGGATTCCTGGTGTGCCGCGTGATACCGGCGAGCTTGAGCGCCTTGGTGTTGGCCCAGCCCGTGTGGCCGTCGTAGGCGATCAGGTACGCCGGACGATCGGGCACCAGCGTGTCGAGCAGTTGCCGCGTCGGCAGCGACCCCGCGAACGGCCGGTAGTACCAGCCGCGGCCGGTGATCCACGCGCGCTCAGGATGCACTTCCGACCAGATGCGAACGGTGTCCTTGATGTCATCCAGCGTGGTGGCGTCGAGCAGGTTGACCTGGTCGAGCGAGAGGCCGCCGCTGATGAAGTGGGTATGCGCGTCGTTGAAGCCCGGCACCACGGCGCCGCCCTTGGCATCGACGACGGTGGTCTGGGCGCGGCGCAGCCGCTGGATCTCGCGGTTGGATCCGACGCGAATCACCTTGTTGCCGCGAATCGCCACCGCTTCGGCAAGACCCGCGTCACCCGCCCCCGCGTAGACCTTGCCGTTGATCACGATCAGGTCAACCGCGTCGTCGTCTTCGCGCTGCGCGCCGACAATCAGGCCGGCGATGAGCGTAACGCTGACGATGCAGGCCACCAGATAGGCCGTGATGCGGGCCGCCATTCAGGCAAATTCTAGCACTGTGCTAAAACGTCTGCGGAGGCTGAATGAGATTCGCCATTCTGGGGTCGGGAGCGGTGGGAGGCTATTTTGGCGCCAAGCTGGCGCGCGCGGGCCAGGACGTCACTTTCATTGCCCGCGGCGCGCATCTCGAGGCCATTCGGGCGAAGGGCCTCGATGTAAAAAGCGCCCAACTCGGCGATTTCAATGTCCAGGCCCAGGCCGAGAGCGACACCGCGAAGGTCGGCCAGGTGGACGTGGCGATCGTGTCGGTGAAGGCCTACGACAACGCCACCGCGCTGCCGATGCTGACGCCACTGATTGGACCGGACACCGTGGTCCTCACCCTGCAGAACGGCGTGGACAGCGTCGATGAGGTGGCTGCCGTGGCCGGCGAGCGGCACGTCCTTGGCGGCACCACCTACGTGGCCACCGCGCTCGAAGCGCCGGGGCTGATCGTCCAGACCGGCGTGCATCGATCGATCATCTTCGGCGAGGTGTTCGGAGACCGCGGCCGCATCTCACCGCGCGTGCAGGCGATCGCCGACATTCTCGCCACCGCCGACATCCAGGTGACGCCGGTGGCCGACGCCCGCGTGCCGATCTGGGACAAGTTCGTCTATCTCGTGGCGTTCGCGGGCTTCACCGGCGCATCGCGGCTGGCGATCGGCCACATCTGGAAGTTCCCGCACGTCCAGGAGATGTTCTACGCCACCTCGCGCGAGATCGCGGCCATCGCCAGGGCGGAGGGCGTCACCATCTCCGCCAACCGCTTCGACACGCTCAAGGAATATATGGACCACATCCCGCCCACCACGCGGTCGTCGCTGCTGATCGACCTGGAGCAGGGCAAGCGCATCGAGGTCGAAGCCCTGCAAGGCGCGGCCGTGCGCCGCGCGAAGAAGCATGGCGTGCCGGCGCCGATCACCTCGACGCTCTACGCCGTGCTCAAGGCGTGGGAGTCCGGGCCGGTGAAGAGCTAGCCAGTTCGCGGACGGGCCACGGAAACACGGAAGCACAGAATCACCTAGTTCATCAGCCTCTTGATGCCGTATCCCATCGAGGCGACGTTGAAGTTGAGGAGCAGTCCAACCCTCAGGCCTGTAAGCCGCAAGTAGGTCAACACCTGAGTCGTGTGCACCGGATCCAGGCCGCTGGCAGCCTTAAGCTCCAAGACCACGGCGTGTTCGACGATGAAATCAGGCCGATGGTGACCGATCGTTCTCCCCCGGTACACCACTGGGAGGGTAGGCTCGCGTTCGAATGCGAGCCCTCGCTCCGTCATCTCGATCGCCATCGCCGCCTGGTATGAGGACTCGGTCAGGCCCGGGCCCAGCGCCTTGTGGACGTCCACGGCTGCGCCAAGGATCCTGTTTGTGATGTCTTCATGAAGCATTGAAAAAGCCCTTTCCGCGTTTCCGTGCTTCCGTGGCCTGTTCGTAGGCAGCAACGCAAGCGGCTCGAACCAGCTGGGGAATCAAGGGGAAGCTCGCGACCACGTGCTCGTAGTGGTCCGGCGTGAGTCCGTAGAGCCCCGCGACGATCGCGTTCAACCGGGCGTAGCTGCCTGGATCGCCGTCGATGCCGGATGTCGACAGCGCCCGCGCGAGCGCGGCCAGTTCGCGGAACGCCGGCGAGCCGTCTTGCGGGCGCGGCACCGGCAGGCGCGACATCAGCGCGGTGGTGACGTGAGTGGTGACGCTCAGCCGCACGAGGTAGTTGGCGACCAGGCTGTTGAGCAGCGCCAGCAGGCACCACTGCGCGCCGGCGCCGAGCGCGGTCTTCAGCACGAAGACGGTGTGCGTTGACAGCGTGTGCCGGGGCAGCAGCCCCGCGATCAGCGTCAACCGGTTGGTCGCGCTCGCCACATCGCGATACGCGATCCGCTCGCGTTCGAAACTGATGGCCGGATCGATCAGGCGCCCGGCCTGGTCGATCGGCACCGCCAGCGTCGCGAGGTCCGGCGACACGGAGAACGGCGCGACGTGCTTGCCTTCGATGATCGGCATCACCGAGCGGCGACTGGGCCGAGGGCGGTGGATGAAGTGCCCGCGGTCGTCCGTGGCATTCAGCTCACGGCCGAATCGCGCGTGCCAGCCTTGGGCGGCGCCCAGCGCCGGCGCCGCCACGGAGGCGGCCGTCAGAATGGCGAGCGCCGCCGGCGACGTCAATTCGGGAACGGTGAGGTGTTCCGGGTCCCACGCCTCCAACCGCGACCGCGACACCGTCAGCAAATCATCACCTTCGTCTTGCCGCGGGTCGCTGGGGCAGCGATCGAGCAGGCGGGGGTCGTGAACGCCCGACCGGAACCGCAACGAATCGGTGCGGCCGCCGGTGGTGGCCGCGATCAGCGCGAAGCGCATGCTGCGATGAATGGGGAAGATCGCCGCCTTGTTCTCGAGCCCCAGCCAGGTGTCGATCGCGCAGCGGTCGAAGAGCTGCCGCCGCAACCGCGCGCTGCCGTGATCGGTCGCAATGCCCGACGGCAGGATCAGCCCGACGCGTCCGCCCGGCCGCGCGAGCTGCAACGCGCGTTCGAGGAACAGCTGGTAGCGGTTGGCATGGCCGTGCCCCTGGGCGGTGTAGACACCTGACGATCGAAAGAAGCGGCGCACCGGTGCCGCGCGCGCACGGTCTGCTTCCCGGCCCGCCGCCGGTCCGCTGTCGGCGCGCAGCATGTCCCACGGTGGATTGCCGAGCACGGCATCGAAGCCGCCGTCGGGCCGCCAGTGCCCACGGGCATCGAAGAACACTTCGGGAAAGGCCAGCTCCCAGTGGAACACGGCATGGCTCGCGGCGATTGCGGCGGCCTGGGTCAGCCCGCGCGCCAACTGATCCGCCGGCAGCGTGGTGGCGCGTCCAAGCCGTGACGCGATCCACTCGTTGACGAGCGCAGGCGATGGCGGCGGGCCGGGCCACAATGCCGCGGCGCACCAGGCATCCGCCGCGCGCGACCAGTTCGCGAATGGTCCATCGACCGCCGACAGGCGATCGAGCGTCCGCTCCTTTTCGCGCACCGCCTGCAGCGTGTCGGACGGTTCGAGCGCCAGCCGCAACCGTTCGGGCAGGACACGTGCCACCACCACCTCGCACCCCCCATCGTCGAAGAGCGGAAGCGGAACATCGCGGGCGGATCGATGGCGAACGGGCGGCCTCACCAGGTCGGCGAGCCGCGCGCCCAGCAGGCTGTTCCCCACGGCGAGGTGGTGGTCCAGGAAGGTCAGCGGCTTGCCGGAGGCCAGCGTCGTGAGCCACAGCGACAGCCGCGCCAGTTGCACCGCGGTGGGATTCAGGTCGACGCCGTAGAGGCACTGCTCCGCGACCTGGCGGCGAAGGTCCGCACGGCCGGCGGGTGTCGCGTCATCGGCGCGCCACTGGCCGTCGCGAATCAACGCCTGCTCGCACTGGTCCGCCAGGTAGTGGCAGGCCGCCACCAGGAACGCACCGCTGCCCATGGCGGGGTCAACCACCCGGAGCCCGAGAATGTCCCGTGCCGGCCGGTTCATCACCAGGGGATGCAGCGTTCGCCGCACGAGGAACTCGGTGATCGAACGCGGCGTGTAGAAGCTGCCGGTGGCCTTCCGATCGGTCGAGGTGCGTCGCAGCACGAGGCCGGCGCGGGTGGCGACCGGCTCATGTTCGAGCACCCGCTCGTACACCGCGCCGAGCTGTTCGACCCCGAGGTCGTGGTACGCGATGCGCCGCCGGCCGGCAGGTGAGTCGGTGGTGGCGAGCGCCAGCACCACGGCCTTGACCACGTCTTCGGGCACTCGCCGCTGCTCCACGAGCGGGGCGTGGCGGGGAGAGAACAGGCGGCCGTTGAACGCCGTGACGTCGAGATCGCCGGCCTTGCACCCGGCATGCGCCATCCGGGCAATCGCCTGCAGCGCCGCCCACAGTCCGCGCGGCGCGCGCGGCTCCAGGGTGCGCCGATAGAGCGCGTCAATCGTGTAGGCCTCCCGATACACGGGATGCCACACCGGCACGAGGCCGCGCGCTTCGGCGAACAGCAGGAAGAGCACGCGGTAGACGACAGTGAGGGCCTGGTCGTAGGGGGTGCCGGCTCGCCTGCCGCGCCCGCGGCCGCCGGCGGCCAGCGCCGCGGTCAGTTGTGGCAACGCCTTCAGCACACCGTCGCCCAGCGAGTGACACACGCGCGCGGCATGGAGATCCGACTCGTTCGCCCGGGCCCGCAGCGCCCCGGCCCCGGCGTCGCCGAGGGTCGCGGCGGCGCCGGCGAGCACCCACAGCAGCAGCGGTCCGCGCGGGTTGGCAAAGAGCGGCTCGAAGTCGAAGTGCAGGGCCTGCCTCGCCCACGGGCGGCGGCAATCGAGGATGCGCAGCGCCCGCCCGTTGGTGACCAGCGCCCAGGCGGCGTCTGCCCCGACGCCGCCGCGGATCGCATCGCGCCACGCCACGTCCACACCGGCCGACCACGGCAGCGCGATCACGAGCGCGGCCTGCGAACCGCCCGCCGACACCAGGCCCATCAGCATGTCGGCCACCGGCCGGACCCGCGCCGCGCTGTAACCGAGCGAGTCAAGCAGCGGTGACGCGGCGACGTCGAACACCTGCCGCGCTCCAGCGGACGGACCGATCGATCGGGTGACCACGCGCCACCATCGCGCCGCCGCGCGCTCGAACGCCGCCGCCGCCGATCGATCCAGGCCGGGCAGCACGTGCTGCTCGAGGTAGGCGTGCGACAGCAGGTGACCGGTGATTCCGGGAATCACGGCTCTCCACGCAGCGGCCACAACGCGATCAACCGCACGTGGGCCGCCCGGCTGTCGGCAGGGTTCAACGATGCCGCGCGTCGAGCGAGCGCGGCATCGAGGCGGGCGGCCACCTCCCGTCGCGCCCCCGCCGCGCGCTCGGCGCGCCGGTCGAACAGCGAGCCCTGGTGCGCGAGTGGCTGGGACCGGGCCAGTCGCGCGCGAGCCTCGGCGATTCGCGCGATGACGGCCTCCCGTAACGGCGCCAGGTGCGCACCCGTGTCCGCGGCGACCGCGGAGCCGGCGGCGGCCACGGCGAGAGCCCGCCACGCCTCGTCGGTGCGCAGGCGGGGGACGGCAATGACCAGGGCGACCACGCGGCGTTCGACCAGGCCCCCGGTCAGCCCCTGTTGCGAACACTCGTAGAGCGCGACCGCGGCGCGGCGCGGGCGCCGGACACGGCGCGGCACGGCGAACACCGCGCGATCGAACGCCGCGGCGCCGGGATGGCGAAGGCGGCGCTGTTCGGTGACGCGCCGCAGTTCGTCACCGGCCGCGTCGATTCTCGTCGAGGCGACGCGCGCGCGACCGCCTGGCGGCGGCGCCACGGCGTCGAAGACCGACCGGGCGATGTCGCCTTCAGTCGGGCCCTCATCATCACCGAGCGCCTGCGCGGCGCGCCGCCGCCGGCCTTCGACGTGGGACCACACCGCCTCTTCCACGGTTCCCCGGTGCAGCAGGTGCACGGAGTGCACCCGGCGCTGTTGCCCAATCCGATCGACACGGCCCACCCGTTGTTCGAGGCGGCGTGGGTTCCAGGGCAGCTCGAGGTCGATCACCAGGCGGCAGCGCCGATGGAGGTTGAGACCCTCGCCGGCGGTGTCGGTGGCCAGCAACACGTCCACGTCGCCGCGTTCGAACTGGCGAATCACCTCCTGCCGCATCGGCACGGGCACGCCGCCGTGGATCACACCCAGCCGGAACGCTGACGCCAGTTGCGCCGCGGCGGCGTGAAGCGTGTCGCGATACTCGGTGAACACCACCGCGGGTTCCCTCGCGCGATCGAGGAAGCGCCGCAGGATGCGCAATTTCGACGAGCGGCGCGACGCGGCCCGCGCCAGGTCGATCAGATCGGCGAGCTGCCGCCGTTCCGCGTCGTTGTCAAGCAGTCCCGGGCGCGCGAGCGGCTCGTCCCGTTCATCGCCATCGCTGTCGTCGGCGTCATCCAACGGCAGCCAGCCCTGGACGGGAACCGCGGGCGCCGCGCCGGAGAGGAGCGCGAGCCGCCGTGACAGGGTGCGCTCCAGCGCCGCGGCGCTGGACGCCGCGCGGCGGGCGAGGGTAATGGCCACCAGCTGCACGGCGCGCTCGGCCCGGCCGCGGGCCTGCCAGATGGCCCGCGCGTAGCCGTCGGTGGCGCGAAGCAGCCGCGTTTCTTCGGGGGTGGGGGCGACGCTCAGCAGCCGAACGCGCCGTTGGTCCGGCAACCCGACGTCGCGGCGGCTGCGCCGAAACACGGTCAGCCGGTCCGAGAGCGAGCCGATGGCCGTCAGGTAATCGAAGTCGGCCTGGTCGCCCGAATGCGGCGTCGCCGACACCAGCACGAGCCACGGTGCGCGCGCGCTGAGGCGATCGACCGCGGCTCCGCGATCGCTGGCCGGCGTCAGGTGATGGGCTTCGTCGGCGATGACCAGGTCGAACGGCACCTCTTCCACCGCCGCCAGCACCTCGGGGCGCTTCACGAAGTCGATCGAGGCGACGACCACGGGATGTGCCGCCCACGGATTGACGCCGGCCGGCAGCGCCTGGAGGCCGAGAGCGATGGAGGCCTGATCCAGCACGGCCGCGTGAATGCCGAAGCGATCGTGCAGCTCGCCGGCCCAGGTGTCGCGAAGGCCGGCGGGGCAGAGCACCAGGGCGCGTTCCACCAGGCCGCGCGACCGGAGCTCGGCCAGGATGAAGCCCGCCTGCACGGTCTTGCCGAGGCCGACGGCGTCGGCGAGCAACACGCGCGTGGCGCCGCGAAGCACGGCGAGCGCCGGCTCCAGTTGATAGGCCAGCAGGTCGAGCGACGCCTCGGCGGCGCTCCACAGGCCCAGCGCCGGCCGCTCGCGCGCGAGCGCGCGCAGCGCGCAACGGAGAACGGCGCGCCGCTTCCGCCGCCGCGGACGCGTATCGGGTGATGCGCTGATGCGATCAAACGGCGTGATGGCGCGGAACACCCGCCCCGCGTTGTCCGCTCCGCTCCCTTCGAGGGTCAGCACGGTGCAGTGCTCGAACGATTCAGCGTGCGCGACGGTCCAGACCTCGTCCCGCAGCGTCACGATGGCGCCAGGTCGCATGCCGCCATTGCTGCAAACCCGCGGCCGGGCGAGGTATCGCGCCTTCTCGTGGAATTCGCCGAGGCCGTCCTGTCCGCGGCGCAGTTTCTGCGACGCGACGGGCGTTGCCGTACGGCAATTACTGAGCGCTACGCGAGCTGTGGAGCGCGTTGAAAAACAGGCGGAAGGTGGCGTGTGACTGGGCGCGGTGTTGGGGCCGGAACGCGAACAGGATCGCGCGGCCCTGGCCCGACTTGATCTCCACGAGCGCGCCCTTGCCGGCAATCACACGCTCGCCTTCGAGCCAGCCGCTCAGCAGCACGCCGCTCCTGGCATAGCGCCCGACCACGCGAGCCGTGGGCGCCGCGGCGCCTCCCGGCGCGGTGGCGGCCGGCGGCACCACGTCGAATGCGCCGCTGAACGCGCAGAACCCCGCCGTCTCGCGAGGCATGCCGTAGGTGAGCGGATCCGGATCCAGCTCGAGCCGGATGACCGAGCCCGGGCAGAAATACTCGTTTGGGGGCAGCCCGCGCGTTATGTCCTTCACCGGCGCGCCGAGCAGGTTGATGGCCAGCTCGCTGGCCGAGTCGAGCGCGATCAGCGTGCCGCCGCCATCCACGAACTGGCGGAGCATGTCGGCGCCCTCCGTGCCGAGGCCGCCAACGTACTCCGCGGGCATGGTGCCGGCCGGGTGACCGGCGATCAGGCGCTCCGCGCCTTGATCGGGGATCACGACCGCGTCGAAACGCGTGCGCAAGCCGCCGCGCCGGAGGTCGGCGTCGGTGATGGTCTCGAACGGGAACTCGTACTGCTCGAGCAGCCAGCGCGTCCAGCCCTCGTCGATGTTCTCGACCCACGGCTTGTAGAGCGCGATCCGCGCGCGGGCCAGCGGCCGCGTGTCTTGCGGCGGCCGTCCTGCCGCGGCGGTGACGCGCAGGCCCAGGTCGCGAGCCACGGCGTTCACGGCCTCGCGCACGCCCTTGGCTTCGGTCACCACCATCGCCCCGGGTTGATACGTGTAACCCTGGATCTCCAGCGGCGCGGCGAGCCACGACACCCGCGCTCCGGCCTTGAGCAGCCGGTTGATGGCGATGCTCGCGCCGTTGCCGCGGCCGTCGATGACGTAGTACGCGGCCTTCTTCGTGTCGCCCCACACGTGCGCCGGCGCGATTGAGGCGCGATCGAGGCGCGTGGTGGTGGGCGGCTCGAAGTACTGCTCGATCCGATCGACCTTCACGTTCATCTGGAGCGGCAGCGTCCAGCCGGCGACGTCGTACGGACGGTCAACCGGCGCGCCCGGCGCGGGCTTGCGCACCGGGTATTCCTGTGTCTCGAGCAGCGTCTTCGCGTAGGCGCGGAACGGTTGCGCCATCAGGATGATGTCGGTGCCCTGCGGGTAAACCGTGTCGGCGACGCGGAACGGCTCGACCGTCCGCCGGATCTCCACCGCGCCCTCGATCAGGAGCTGTTCGAGCTTGCGCGCCGCGTGCGCGTCGAACTGTTCCGGCGGGATGATGAACGCGAACGGCCCGCCCTTCAGCCCGAGTTCCACCTGCCGCTTGCCCATGCGATAGAAGTTGCGGACCAGATCCTCGCGGTAGCGCGCCGCGCCGCCGAGGAGGCCCCGCGCCGCCGAGAGGTCGTAGTCAACGATGTCGCGGAGGCGCCAGGCGCCGCCGGGCCAGGGGTTCGGGAAGGTGGTGGACGGCTGGTGATCGGGAAAGCCGCGGCCGCCGGTCAGCTGATTCGCCGCCACGGTGATCGGCGTGGCAACGCGCACGCTCGCCGCCTCGGTCAGCATCGCCACCGTGTTGTGGCCAAGCGGCGCAGAGTCCTCGTAGCCGGGCCAGTAATAGTCGTACAGCGCGTTCTGCAGCACACCCGAGCGGCCGTCTTGCTCGAGGGCCAGGGCCATGGCGTGGCCGAGCAGGCCGGCGGTCCGCCAGATGAGGGGGTCGTAGTTGCGATCGATGGGATCGGTGTTGGGCGGCACGAAGAAGCGCGGGCCGCGCGGTCCCATCTGGTGCATGGTCAGGAAGACCTGAGGATGCCATCGCCGATAGAAGAAATCCGCGAGCGAGCGGTTCTCCGCCATGTTCATCATGAACGCGTCGCGGTTGATGTCGTGGCCGACGTACTTGTGGTACAGCCACGGCATGTTCGAACCTTCGAACTCGGTGCCCTTCCACTTGCGGTACCAATCCACCGTGATGGTGTGGCCGTCAGGATTGAGGGACGGAAACAGGATCAGCACGACGTCGCGCAGCGAGCGGAGGACTTCCGGGTCCTGAGACGTCGCCAGCGTGTGCAACAACTCCGGCGCCGCCTGAGTGGCGGCAATCTCGGTGGCGTGGATGCTCATGCCGAGCGCGACGATCACGGGCTGGCGTTCGGCCAGCGCCACGGCCGCCGGCTCATCGAGCGTGCGCGGGTCGGCCAGCCGCAGCGCGTTGGTCCGGATCTGATCGAGCCGGGCGATGTTATCGGGCGACGACACGATCGCGGCGACCAGGCGCCGCCCTTCGGTGGTGGGGCCGGCGTCCACCAGCTCGACGCGATCGGACGCCGCCGCCACCGACGTGAAGTATTTCTCCAGAGCAGGCCAGTCGGCGAGCTGGCCGTCGGCGCCCATGCGGAACCCGAACATCGCCTCCGGGGTCTGGATCGCGGCCGGCGCCACCGGTGCCTGGGCGCCGAGCGACACCGAGAGAATTGACACCAGGAGCAGGCCGATCGGTCGTGCGCGCATGACGCGCGATCATAGCGCCTTCGGCACGGCGGGTCGCGCGTACAAAAGGCGGGGTGCCGCGGTGGGCACCCCAAGGGATTTGAGGAGGAACGAGGAACGGTTACTTCGCGTCGCGCAGGGCTGGCCGCTCGATGACGGCGGGATTCTCTGTGGCCTTGGGGCCGTCACTGACCGGCGTCGTCGAGCGGGCGTCGATCCGCGCAAACAGCGCGGCAAGTCCAGCCTGCTGGGGGTCGTAGACACCCCATTCGTCTCTGGCGGGTCGCACGGGTAGTTGAGAGTTGGTAATGGCCATAGTTGGTCTTCGGACAATCCAGGGAGATACCGACCATAGAGCAAGCCACGTGCCGGGAACCCGCCAGCCGCCGATGACCCCGGAACCCGTCCAATTGCCGTGATTTACCGGCTCGTCTCGAATTCCAGCACAGCGGTGCCGGCGCCGACTGAGCCACGAATCCCGTGGACGTGCTTACAGATGTGGCGGGCTGCGGGACGGGCTGGGGACCGAGGCCGGGACTTCTCCTAGGAGGTTCCGCTTTCTCGCTCTGGCACACGGGTTGCGTCCGCTCCCGACATGATCGTGAGCTATCTTGGCACCAAGGGCGGCACCGGTACGACCACGCTCGCCGTGAACGGTGCCGCGGACATTCGCCGCATTTCCCGCAAGCCGACCGTGATCGTGGACCTCAAGACCGGCCCCGGCGACGTCGCCCTCTTCCTCGGCCTGCGGCCAAGACACACCGTCTTGAACGCCATTGACCACCTTTCCTGGATGGACCCCGGTGCCATCTCAAAGTTCGTCATCCACCACGAGTGCGGCCTGCATGTGCTCGCTGGCGGCGACGAATTCGGCCGGCCGGCGTCGCGCGACGTGGACGGCGTCGAGCAGATGCTGCGCTGCCTCAACGCGCTGTACGACTTCGTGATTGTGGACGTCGGCAGCACCCTGAGCACCTGCGGCGCCATGGCCCTGCAGCTGTCCGAGACGGTCCTGCTGGTGGCCAATCCCGACGTGCCCTGCCTGCGCAACCTGCAGCGGCTGATCGACGCTGTCAAGCTGACCGGCGTCGGCGGCGACCGCCTGAAGATCGTGCTGAACCGGGCCTCCGAGTTCGGCGTGCTGTCAACCGGACAGATCGAGCACGTGCTCGGGCTGAACCTCGACTACAGCGTCAACAGCGACTACCGCACGGTAGCCTCGGCGGTGAACTCGGGGGTGCCGGTGTCCACCTTGCGCTCCTCGGCCGAGCTCCACCACCAGCTGGAGGCCATCGCCCGCTCGCTGTGCGGCGTGCACGCCGGCCGCGGGCGCCATGAAGCGGGGCCCGGCGCCGAGGATGAGGAATCCGCGGCAGAACCCCGGCACCAATTGTAGGGCAAGCCCCAAGCCCCAAGCCCCAAGCCTCAAGCCTCAAGCCGGCTTTGTGTACTCCGCCGTGACCTTGGTGGTAATGCCGCCGCGGGCGGTGAAGTCGCCCACCACGGTCATCCGGCGAGGGGCGCAGGCGCCGACCAGGTCGTCCAGAATCTGGTTGGTGGCCGCCTCGTAGAAAATTCCCTTGTTCCGGAACTCCAGCAGATAGTATTTGAGGGACTTGAGTTCGATGCATCGGGCGTCCGGCACGTAGCGGATGCGGATGACACCGAAGTCGGGTAACCCCGTCTTCGGGCACATCGACGTAAACTCGGGGCAGTCGATCGCGATCTCGAATTCACGCTCGGGCCGCGGGTTGGGAAACGTCTCGATGGTCGACGCGGTAGACATGGTGATCAGTCTACGGCAAAAGGATGCAGTCTTCGGCTGCGTGGCTAACTAGCGGCGATTGACAGCCCCCAAGGTCGGGGTTAGCATACACGCCGCCAACATTGACCCTGGGGGACACGATGGACGAAGCCCGGAGGATGGGCAAGTCGGAGCTTTTTTCGCACTTCGCCGAACGGTTCGACATCAAGCGTACACAGTCGCGCGAGTTCTTCGACGAGCTGGCGATCCTGTGCGAGAAGGAACTGAAGCGCACCGGTGAATTCGTGATCCCCGGCATGGTGAAGCTCGTCGTGCAGCACCGGAAGGCCCGGACCGGCCGCAACCCGGCCACCGGCCAGCCGATCGAAATCGCCCCCAAGACCGTGGTCAAGGCGAGAATCGTCAAGCAGCTGAAAGACGCCATTCTTCCCAAGAAGGCAAAGTAACGGACTGGCGAGGGACCTACTTCTTGATCTTCCTCGCCAGCTCCCGGATTTCCAGCCGTTCCATCTTGAACTTCAGCGTGCTCAACGGCACGCCCAGGTAGCGCGCCGTCTGCGTGACGTTCCAGGCGTTGCGCTCGAGCGCCCGCACCAGGAAGTTGCGCTCGAAGGTCCCCAGCGCGCGATCGAGCAGGCTGGTGTCCGACTTGGTGCGATCGAGTTCCACCACGTGGAACTCGAACGGCAGGTCCTCATCCGTGATCCATTCGTGGTCCGAGACCGCGACCAGCCGCTCAATCAGGTTCTCCAGCTCGCGGATGTTCCCCGGCCACCAGTAGTGCGACAGCATGCGCAGCGTCGATTCCGCGATGCCGCGGACCGGCTTGTGGAAGCGCGCGCTGTAGCGGCGGATGAAGAAGTCGGCCAGCACCGGGATGTCGTCGAGGCGCTCGCGCAACGGCGGTAGCCGGACGGGAATCACGTTGATCCGGTAGAAGAGGTCCTCGCGGAAGGTCCCATCCTTTACCGCCCGTTCGAGGTCCACGTGGGTGGCCGCGATCAGCCGGAACGCGGTGCGCACCGGCCGCGTGCCGCCGACCCGCTCCACTTCGCCTTCCTGGATGGCGCGCAGGAGCTTGGCCTGCAGGTCGGACTTGAGGTCGCCGATCTCGTCGAGGAACAGCGTGCCGCCGTTGGCGAGCTCGAACTTGCCGATGCGCTGCTGCACGGCGCCGGTGAAGGCGCCCTTCTCGTGACCGAAGAGCGTGCTCTCGACCAGCTCGCGCGGGATGGCGGCGAGGTTGACTGCCACAAACGGCGCCTCCGGATTCGCCGACTCGCGGTGGAGGAGCCGGGCCAGCAGTTCCTTGCCGGTGCCGCTCTCGCCCAGGATCAGCACGGTGGCCGACAGCTTCGCCACCTTGTGCACCGTCTCGAGCACGTCCTTCAGCGCGGTGCTCGGGCCGGTGATGAAGTCGCGGCCCCCCGCCTCGCCGGCCGCGTCCTGCAGCGTCAGCACGTGGCGATTGAGGTCCTGGCGCTCGCCGGCATGGCGCACCAGCGCGCGGAACACGTCGGGGTCGGCGTCCTTGGTGAGGAAGTGGTAGGCGCCCAGCTTGATCGCGCTGACCGCGCCGTCAACGTCGGGCGCGGTCGAGGTCATGATCACCTCGACCAGCGGGAAGTTCTCCCGCACCACCTGCAGCAGGTCCAGCCCGGCGAGCGCCGGCAGCTGCATGTCAGCGACCAGCACGTCCACGTCCTCGCGGTCCATCAGCGCCAGGCCGGCTTCCGCGGACGAGGCGCGAATCACGTGGTAGTCGCGCCGCAAGGTCTGCGACAGGCGCTCGCGCGCCTCGTCTTGGGCGTCAATCACCAGCACGGTCTTGCGGCGGACCGACATCAAGAGGAGTATAAGGGGTCTGACCCCGGGACCAATCGACCCCTATGACGAGTGTCTGGATCGTGGCGCTGGCGGCATTATCGGTGGCAGTGGTGGCGTACGCACAGGCCCGGCGGACCGCCCGCCAGCTGGCGCAGATCACGGAGATGTACTGGCAGCTCAAGTTCGACCATGGCGAGCTCAAGGCCAAAGTCGACCCATCGACGCCTCCCGCGCCCAAGCCGAAAGAAACATTCGTCCCTCTGACGCAGCTGAAACGCTGACCTTGCGAGGTTTACCCCGCCGACTTGTCCGCCGTAGCGGTCGCGGAGGCGGAAGCCCTGGCGGAGGCGGGAACCCTTGACCTTCCGTTCAGTTCCGAGCGACATTGAGGGGTTCCGCCTTCGCCAAAAGGCCACGGCGGGCTAAACCGCTCGTGACGAGGGGCGGTCTTCATACCGGGTTAAGGGTCTTATGGCGAACGAGTACGACGTCGTAGTGATCGGGGCGGGGACTGGCGGGTACGTCGCGGCCATCCGCGCCGCACAGCTCGGCCTCAAGGTGGCGGTGGTCGAAAAGCAGAAGGCGCTGGGCGGCACCTGCCTGATTTGGGGATGCATTCCCACCAAGGCCCTGCTCGAGCACGCGCACGCGCTCAAGGTCGCGCAGGGCGCGAAGGAATGGGGCCTGCTCGGTGTCGACGGCGCCGCCGTGACCATCGACATGCCGGCCGTGCACGCGCGCAAAGACAAGATGATCGCGGGCCTCACCGGCGGCATCGAGATGCTGTTCAAGAAGAACAAGATCGACTGGATCAAGGGCACCGCCCGCCTCACTGGCAAGCAGGGCGTGGAGGTCACGCTGCACGACGGCGGCAAGCAGCAACTCACCGCGGCCAGGGAGATCATCGTCGCCACCGGCTCGGCGGCGCGCAGCGTCCCCGGCATCGAGGTCGATCGCCAGCGGATCATCTTCAGCGACGAAGCCATTCACCTGCCCTACGTCCCCAAGTCGATTGCCATCATGGGCAGCGGCGCGGTGGGCGTCGAGTTCGCGTCGATCTTCAGGAGCTACGGCAGCGAGGTCACCGTCATCGAGCTGCTGCCGCGGGTGGTGCCGGGTGAAGACGAGGCGGTGTCGGCCGAACTCGAGCGCGCGTTCAAGAAGCGCGGCATCAAGGTGATGACCGGTTCGAAGGTCACCGCCGCCAAGGCGGGCGCCACGGGCGTCGACCTCGAGGTGCAGGGCGCCGATGCCAAGGCGCGGAAGTTGAGCTACGACCTGCTGCTCGTGGCCACCGGCCGCGGCCCGGTCACCGAAGGCCTCGGCGCGGAAGCGCTCGGCATCAAGATGGACCGCGGTTACGTCGTGGTGGACTCGCTGTTCAAGACCAGCGTCCCCGGCATCTCGGCCATCGGCGACGTCATCACCATGGGCGGGCCGCACTACCAGCTCGCGCACGTGTCGTCGATGGAAGGCGTCCTGCTCGCGGAGCGGATTGCCGGCCACGCCGTGCAGCCCATCAACTACGACCACGTGCCGCGCTGCACCTACAGCGATCCGGAAATCGGCAGCGTCGGCCTCACCGAAGCGCAGGCCAAGGCACTGGGCCACGAGGTCCGCATCGGCACGTTCCCGTTCCGCGCCCTGGCGCGCGCCCGCATGGCGGGTGAGACCGACGGCTTCGTCAAGATCGTCGCCGAAAAGAAATACGACGAGATCCTGGGCGTCCACATCATCGGCCCGCGCGCCACCGAAGTGGTGGCCGAGGCGGTGATGGCGCTGCGGATGGAAGTGACCGTGGAAGAACTGGTCAGGACCATCCACGCGCACCCGACCATGTCGGAGGCCGTGCTCGAAGCGGCGCACGCGGCGCACGGAGCCGCCATTCATATTTAGGGCTTGAGGCTTGGGGCTTGGGGCTTGAGCCTGTAACTTGAGAAGTAACTATGTCCACACCGGTAGTAATGCCCCAGATGGGCGAGTCGATTGCGGAAGGCACCATCGTCCGCTGGATCAAGAAGGTCGGCGACGCGGTGGACCGCGACGAGCCGCTGTTCGAGATTTCCACCGACAAGGTTGACGCCGAGATCCCGTCGCCCGCCGCCGGCGTGCTGATGTCGATCGCGGTGAAGGAAGGCGAGACGGTCCCGGTCAACAGCGTCGTCGCGACCATTGGCGCCGCGGGCGAGATGGTGGAAGCGCCGGCCGCACCTGCCGCACCTGCCGCACCCGTTGCACCCGTTGCACCTGAGGCACCTGAGGCACCCAAGGCACCC
>CAYHCX010000056.1:0-5954 GCA_964355095.1 uncultured Acidobacterium sp. | reverse complement strand
AGGCACCCAAGGCACCCGAGACACCCGAGACACCCGAGGCGCTAGCCGATCGCCAGAAATCGTCTCCGCTGGTCCGTCGCATTGCCAAGGAACACAACGTGGACATCAGCCGGATCCACGGATCGGGCATCGGTGGCCGCGTCACCAAGCAGGACATCCTTGGCTTCATCGAGTCTGGTACCCCTGCGTCGTTCGACTCGCGGTCCACTCGCCCCGCGAGTGAACCGCTCGCTCAGGATGGGACGCTGGCCAATGCCAAGTCCGAACAGGTAACTCGGGGCCTGGCTGATCAGATCGTCCCAATGTCGGTGATGCGCAGGAAGATCGCCGAGCACATGGTGGTCAGCAAGCGCACCTCGGCGCACGTCTACTCGGTGTTCGAGGTCAACTACTCGCGCGTCGATCAGATCCGGAAGGCGAAGAAAGACGAGTTCGAGCGGTCGGGCGCGAAGCTCACCTTCACGTCCTTCATCGCCACCGTGGTGGTCGAATGCCTGCGCCGGCACAAGGTCATCAACGCTTCCATCGACGGCGACAACATCATCTACCGCGGCGACATCAACCTCGGCATTGCCGTGGCGCTTGACAACGGGCTGATCGTACCGGTGGTGAAGGCCGCTGGTGAGAAGAACACGCTCGGCCTGTCCAAGGCGATCCAGGACATCGCGGAGCGCGCCCGCGCGAAGAAGCTCAATCCCGACGAAGTGCACGGCGGCACCTTCACCATCACCAACCCCGGCAACTTCGGCGCCCAGTTCGGCCTGCCGATCATCAATCAGCCGCAGGTCGCCATTCTCGGCGTTGGCGCCATCGAGAAGCGCCCGGTGGTGATCGACGATGCGATTGCGATTCGGTTGATGGGCTTCCTGACGCTGGGCTACGACCACCGGCTGGTGGACGGCGCGGCGGCCGATCAGTTCATGGCCGACGTCAAGAAGGGCATCGAGACCTTCGACCCTGCACAGGTCTAGCCACGGAATCACGGAAGCACGGAATCAAATCTTGAGAAGGCGTCTTCCGTGTTTCCGCGCTTCGGTGGCTTGTCCGTAGACATGAATCACCTGGACGTCCGGCGGCTCGGCGTGATCCCCTACGCGGACGCGCTCGAGCTGCAACGCGGGCTGGTTGAAGACCGCAAGGCCGGGCGCATTCCCGACACGCTGTTGCTCCTGCGGCATCCGCATGTCCTGACCATCGGCGTGAAGAAGGATGGCCGGCAGCACATCCTGGCGGCGCCCGACCTGCTGGCCGCGCGCGGCGTCGAGGTGTTCGAGACCGGCCGCGGCGGCGACGTGACGTATCACGGGCCCGGCCAGCTGGTGGGCTATCCAATCATCGACTTGAATCCAGACCGGCGCGACGTGCACCGTTATGTCCGCGATCTCGAGGAGGTCATGATCCGCGTGTGCGCCGACTACGGCCTGGTGGCCGATCGCGTGAAGGGGATGAGCGGGGCCTGGATCCATTCGACTCGCGATGCTCGCTCACCCCTCGACATTGCTCGGGGTGACCCTGAGCTGGTCGAAGGGTCAGGACAGGTCGGCGACGCGAAGATCGGCGCCATAGGCGTCCGCATTTCGCGCTGGGTCACCAGCCACGGCTTCGCCTTCAACGTCACGACCGACCTCGACTTCTTCAACCTCATCATTCCCTGCGGCATCGCCGACCGCGCCGTCACCTCCCTGGCCGCCCAAACCGGCCGTGCGGTGGAGTTGAGCGAGGTCGAAGGTCGCATTGTCCGCCACTTTTCGGCGGTTTTTGAAAAAGGGACCGGGGATTAACGCAGGGTGGTTTCGTAGCGCACGCGGTCGCGTGTAGACAGCGCCGGCGCCACCACCGTGGCAATGCCCGATGGCTGAAGGGTCACGGGCATCATCGACGAGCGGCCCGGCGTGCCTTGGTCTCGCGTCACCGCCACCAGCGCCATGTGGAGGCGCGGCGATCGCGTGATCGCCGTGCGAATGATGCGGGTGGCCGCCGCCGCCAGCGCATAGGGGCCGGGCGGCCACAGGCGCGCCACCCGCGCGTCGAGCCGGGCCAACTGTGCGGCCGACAGCACGCGCGGGATGGTGCGCCCGCCGATCGCCGCTTCATCCCACGGCACGATCACCTGGTGCGGGGGCCGGCCCAGCACCGACAGCGAGATGTCCGACGGTGCCGCGTTCGCCTCGAGCGCGGTGATGGCGGTGACCGCGGATCGCAAGGCTTCGGCGCCGGTGCCGAACAGCCTCGTCCGCGGGATGCCGAGTTCGTTCACGCCGCGCTCGACCAGCCCGGACTGGGCGGCACCGGCGCACAGCAAGGGCGCCGACTGGTTGAGTCCCGCCACCCGTCTCAGGAGCGCGAGCCCCGCCTCGCCTTGCCACTCGCCGCCGGGCTGCCCCGCGCGGTCGGCGAACACGATCATGGCGGCGCCCACCACGGCGGCGACGTCGTTGGTGCCCATCATCACGGTGTGATACCGGTCCACCGGCCCCGATTGCGCCACATCCAGGGCCTTGCCCGCGGCGACCGTGCCCAGATCGTCCACCAGGACGATTCGCGACACCAGGTCAGTGGCGGCCAGCTGGCGCGCCAATGCGCCACCAATTTCCCCGGCCCCAAGAATCACGACAGTCGGCACGCGGACTATTCTATAGGCATGGCACGAGTCACCTTGATCACCGGCGGGACGCGAGGCATCGGCTACGCGCTGGCGGAGGCGCTCCTCCGGCACGGCGATCAGGTGGCCATCACCGGCACCTCCAGCGACAGCGTGGTGCGTGCGGAGCGCGCCCTGGCCACGGCCGCCGGCGATGCCGGCCGCGTGGCGGGCATTGTCTGCGACGTTCGCGACCCGGCGTCGGCGGAGCTCGCGGTGCGGACCGCCGCCGCCCGATTTGGCGGACTTGATGCGCTGGTCAACAACGCCGGTGTCGGTGTCGGCGTGCCGATCTCGGAGATGCCGCACGATGAATGGGACCGCATCATCGGCACCAACCTCACCGGCGTGTTCAACTGCTGCAAGGCGGCCATTCCCGCGCTGCGCGAGCGCGGCGGCGGCTGGATCGTGAACGTCAGCAGCCTCGCCAGCAAGAACCCTTTCGTTGGCGGCGCCGCCTACTGCGCGTCGAAAGCCGGGTTGAACGCGTTCAGCGAAGCCCTGATGCAGGAACTGCGCGGCGACAACATCCGCGTAACCTACATCCTGCCGGGTTCGGTGGCGACCGGGTTCTCCTTGCCCGCCGAAGCTTTGGCGAAGGCGGGGGGACGTGAAGAGACGACCGGTGCGGACTGGAAGCTGCAACCGGAAGATGTCGCACAAGCCATCGTCGACGTGCTGAACCATCCCGGCCGCAGCCTGCCGAGCCGCGTCGAGATCCGTCCCTCGAAGCCGCACAAGGGCTAAGTGATCGCCAACCGCTACGAGCCGCTGGAAGCGGCGCCGCCGGGCGCCGCCGTCAAGGCGCGCGACATGCAGACCGCGCAGACCGTGATGCTGCGGCCCGTCACTCGACTCGACGAACGGCTGCGCGGCATCTTTCATCCGTCGCTGGTGACCATCTTCGACATCGTGCACGACGGGTCGGCGACGTTCGCCGCGTGCGAGTTCGTGCTTGGCCGCAGCTTGCGCCTGATCATGGGCGGCCAGCCATTCAACGGCCGCCGCGCCGCGGAGATTGTCGCGGAGATCTCAGACGGCGTCGCGGAGCTTCACGCGCGGGGCATTCACCACGGCGCCATCACCATCGACGCCGTGTTGCTGACGGCGAAGGGCAAGTCGAAGTTGGATCTGGTGCACGCCGTGGCGTCCACCGAGGCCACCGACCTCGATCACCTGCGCCGGCTGCTGGCCGACCTGACCCACCTTCGCCCTTCGGGCTTCGGTGGGCAAGCCGTTGAGCGCCTGGACCTGGCGTCTGTTGACTCCGCAGCCCTGCTGGCCGCGAAACTCCGGGCGTAGCCGGGGGCTGGCCTAGCTGATCGTAAACAGCCATTTCGGCAGGTCGACGTTGCTGCCGCTGATCATCGTCACCACGCGCTGACCCGGCGCCGAGGCCTTACCGGCCATGATCGCCGCGGTGGCGGCGGCGCCCGCGCCTTCCACGATTAGCCGCTCTTCGGTGGCCAGGCCTTTCATGGCCCGCGCCAGGTCGTCTTCGCTGATGGTGACCACGTAGTCCACGACCTGCTTCACCAGCGGGAACGTGATGCTGCCGGACTCGATGTTCCCGGTGAGGCCGTCGGCGAGCGACTGCCGCGGCGTAATCTCGGTGATGCGCCCGGCCTCCAGGCTCAGCGTGAACGGAGACGACGCCTCGACTTCGACGCCGACAATGGTCACGCGCGGCGCCGCGGCCTTGAGCGCGAGGCCCATGCCGCTGGCGAGGCCGCCGCCGCCCAGCGGGATCACCACCACGTCGAAGGCCGCCATCGCCTCGACGATCTCGAGGCCAATCGTGCCGGCACCGGCGATCACGTCGGGGTGGTTGTACGGGGACACATACACCGCGCCTTCGGCCACCGCGTACTGCCTGGCCTGTTTCTCGGCGGCGTCGTAGTCGTCGCACTCGCCGTGGAGCACGGCGCCATGGCGGCGAATCGCGTTCTTCTTCGCTTCAGGCGCGCCGGCCGGCGTGAAGACCACGCACGCCATGCCCAGCCGCTCCGCCGCCAGCGCCAACGCGCGCCCATGATTGCCCGCCGAGGCCGTGACGATGGTCAGGTCCCGCGGCGACACGGGCGCGCCGTCGCCGGCCGGCTCGATTAGCCGCAACGCCGCGTTCAGCGCGCCGCGGATCTTGAAGGAGTTGGAGAGGTTGAGCGACTCGATCTTGAGGAAGACGCTGCCGTCGGCAATCGACGACAGCCAGTGCGACGGCAGCAAGGGCGTCGGCTGCAGGTGCGGCGCGAGGCGCCGCCTGGCTTGGTAGATGTCGAGCGCGGTGGGCAACATCATGAACCCTGCAGCAGTTGCGGCAACTGCGTCACGAACGCCGACCGGGCCATCACCTGGCCGACGCCGGCCTGTCGGGCCTGGGCGATAAGGTCGGTTTGCACGTGCGACACGAACCCGACGGTCGGCACCGCGGCCAGCGCCGGGTCGGCCCGCAGCGCGGCCACCGCCTCGAGCGGGCGCACCTTCACGCTGTTGAGGTCGAAAATGACCAGGCGCGGCGCCTTGGTCCGGACCGCCTCGACAATCGCCTCGGGCGAGCGCGCAAAGGCGATTTCGACGCCCAGGGCTTTGGCGGCGCTCGAGATGCGCGACGCAAACATCAGATCGTCCACGGCAACGATGACCACCCCTGTATCCTAGTTCAATGATCCTCGGGGTCGCGGCGGAAGGGCCATTTCAGAAGAACGGCTACGTGCTGGGGTGCGAACGCACGAAGGACGCCGTCTACATCGATCCCGGCGACGAGGTGGAGCACCTGCTGGAATTCGTCTCCGCCCAGGGCCTGACGGTCAGCAGCATCCTGCTGACCCACGCTCATGTCGATCACGTGTCGGGCGTTGCCGAGGCCAGGCGGCGCCTGGGCGCGCCGATCTACCTGCACCGGGCGGACCAGCCGCTCTACGACAACGCCGCGAGGCAGGGCGCGATGTTCGGCATCCAGGTGGAGCAGCCGCCGCCCGTCGACCGCTATTACCAGGGGCAGGGGCCCATCACCTTCGGTGACTACGTGGTGCACGTTCACCACACGCCGGGTCACGCCCCCGGGGGCGTGTGCCTGGCGGTCTCGAAAACCGGCGACGCCGCGGCGCCGGCGCTGTTTGTCGGCGACACCCTGTTCGCCGGGTCGATTGGCCGCACCGACCTGCCGGGGGCCGACTACGAGACGCTGCTGAAGGCGATCACCGGCGTGCTGTTCGCGTTTCCCGACGAATCGGTGGTCTATTCCGGCCACGGGCCCGAGACGACGATTGGCCGCGAGCGCCGGACCAACCCGTTTGTGTTGGAGTATCTGGCG
>CAYHCX010000055.1:12041-26362 GCA_964355095.1 uncultured Acidobacterium sp. | reverse complement strand
CGCCGGGCGTTTGCTACCTGGACCCCCGCCGACCCGACCGAACCCAGACAAAGCCCGCCCACCGACTTGTCGGACAACGCGAGGGCGGCGATTGCCGCGTTTACCCTGGCCGAGTCGATCCGCCGATTCGGGCACCTGGCGGCGCGCGTCGATCCGCTCGGCTTCCATGATCCCATCGGCGATCCGTCGCTGGCGGCGGCCTCGCATGGCCTGACCACCGACACGCTGAAGAAGCTGCCGGCGTCGATCGTCTCGGGACCGACGGCCGCCGGCGCGGCGAACGCGTTCGAGGCCATCGCCCGCCTGCGCGACATCTACTGCTCGACCACCGGCCACGACCACAACCAGGTGTTCGTCCCCGACGAGCGGGTGTGGCTGCGCCACGCCGTCGAGTCGGGCCAGTTCCGGCCGCCGGCGGATCCGATCAACGGCGTCGAGCTGCTCGACCGCATCACCGAGGTCGAGACCTTCGAGCGCTTCCTGCACCGGACGTTCCCGGGCAAGACGCGCTTCTCGATCGAGGGCCTCGACATGATGGTGCCGATCATCGACGAGATCATCCACGACGCCGCCGAAGGCGGCGTGCAGCACGTGATGATCGCGATGGCGCATCGCGGCCGCTTGAACGTGCTCGCGCACATCCTGCAGAAGCCGTACACGCAGATCCTCGCGGAGTTCAAGGATCCGGTGCTGAAGGAGCGGCTGCGCGTCGACCTGGGCTGGATGGGCGACGTCAAGTACCACGCCGGCGCCCGCATCGAGGCGCGGCCCGAAGGGTTGCCGCGGCAGGTGACCATCTCGATGCCACCCAACCCGAGCCACCTCGAAGCGGTGGATCCGGTGTTGAACGGCATGGCGCGGGCGGCCGCGACGTCGGTCGACAAGCCGGGTCCGGCGGTGGTGGACAGGGGCAAGGTGCTCGCCATCCTGATCCACGGCGATTCGGCATTCCCCGGTCAGGGCGTGGTGGCGGAAACGCTCAACCTGTCGCGGCTCGAAGGCTACGACGTCGGCGGCATCATCCACATCATCGCCAACAACCAGGTCGGCTTCACCACCGACCCCGGCGAGTCGTTCAGCACCAGCTACGCCAGCGGCCTGGCGCGCGGGTTCAAGATTCCGATCACGCACGTCAATGCCGACGACCCGGCGGCCTGCATCGAGGCGGCGCGGCTGGCCATCGCCTACCGCCAGCGGTTCAAGCTCGACTTCCTGATCGACCTGGTCGGCTATCGCCGCTACGGGCACAACGAAGGCGACGAGCCGGCGTTCACGCAGCCGCAGGTCTACCAGATTGTGGCCGGCCACCCGACCGTGCGCGAGAACTATGCGGGCGCGCTGGCCGACGCCGGACAGGTCTCGCCGGAGCGCGCCGACGAGATGGTGCGCGAGCGTATGACGGCGCTCGAGCAGGCCTACGCCGCGGTGAAGCCGGAGCAGGACTACGTGCCGCCGGTGCCCGAGGTGCCGCCGAGCGGCGCCGCCACCAAGGCCAAGACGGCGATGCCGCTGGCGCGCCTCGCGGAATTGAACGCGGAGCTGCTCAAGGTGCCGGATGGCTTTGCCGTGCACCGCAAGCTCGAGCGCGGGCGCGAACGGCGCAAGGCGATGTTCACCGAACCCGGCGAGCGCGGCATCGACTGGGCTGCCGCCGAAGAGCTCGCGCTGGCCTCGATCCTGGCCGACGGCATCGCCATCCGGTTAACCGGTGAAGACGTCGAGCGCGGCACCTTCAGCCACCGGCACGCCGTCTATCACGACATGGTGACCGGCGGCGAGCACGTGCCGCTCCAGCGGCTCAGCCAGGCGAAGGCGGCATTCGAGATCCGGAACAGCCCGCTCTCCGAATACGCCTGCGTCGGCTTCGAGCTGGGCTACAGCCTCCAGGAGCCCGGCCGCCTCGTGGTGTGGGAAGCGCAGTACGGCGACTTCATCAACGGCGCGCAAATCATCCTCGACGAGTACCTCACCTCGAGCCGCGCCAAGTGGGGCATGTCGCCGTCGCTGGTGCTGCTGCTGCCGCACGGTTGCGAAGGTCAGGGCCCCGATCACTCGAGCGCCCGCCTCGAGCGCTTCCTCAATGCGGCCGCCGACACCAACATTCGCGTCGTCAACTGCACGACGGCGGCGCAGTACTTCCACCTGCTGCGGCGCCAGGCGCTGCTGCTGAACACCGATCCGCTGCCGTTGATCGTGATGACGCCCAAGAGCCTGCTGCGGCACGGCTTCACCGCGTCCACGCCCACCGAGCTGGCCGAGGGCAAGTTCCAGCGGGTCATCGACGACCCGGCGACTGGCTCAGGGTCGCCCCGAGTGGAGTCGAGGGGCGACGAGATGATCATTCAGCCGGGGAAGGTGCGCCGCCTGGTGCTGTGCAGCGGCAAGGTCGCGGTTGACCTCATGACCAGCGAGCAGCGCAAGGGCAACCCCAACGTGGCCATTGCCCGCGTCGAGCAGCTCTACCCGTTCCCCGACACGGCGATTGGCGACGTGATGGCGCGCTACCCGAAGCTGCGCGAGGTGTGCTGGGTCCAGGAAGAGCCGGAAAACATGGGCGCGTGGGAATTCGTGCGCCCGTTGCTGGAGTCGCTCATCGACGGCCGCTGGCCGCTGCGCTATATCGGGCGCATCCGCAACTCGAGCCCGTCGGAAGGCTCGTCCAGCTGGCACGCCGCCAACCAGCGGGCCATTGTCGAACAGGCCTTTGAAGCCAAGGCCGAAACGAAAGAACTCGATCGCGTCCTCTCGAAGCAGGTTTAACGGCGATTCTCAACGAAGGCTCGGCGAGCCGTTCCTACGGAACGGCTCCAGGGTCATCAAGTTGGTCCTAGATAAAAATGGCAACGAACATTGTGGTTCCGGAACTCGGCGAGTCGGTGATCGAAGCGCGGGTCGCGAAGTGGCTGAAGAAGCCGGGCGACAGCGTGGCCGCCGGTGACGCGCTGGTCGAACTCGAGACCGAGAAGATCGACCTGGAAGTGAGCGCGGATCGCGCCGGCGTGATGGGCGCCATCAAGCACGAGGAAGGCGCGGACGTGAAAGTTGGCGAAGTGCTGGCCGTGCTTGATGAGGCCAGCACCGCACCGGGCACGGTGCCTGAAGTGCCTAGGGTGCCTGAGGTGCCTGAGGTGCCTAAGGTGCAGGAGCCGCCGGCAGCCGAGAAGAAGGCGACACCGACAGCCAAGAACGTCGCCAAAGCGCATGACGTAAATATCGGGTCGGTGGCAGCAGCGGGCGCGCGTGTCACCAAACAAGATGTGCTCAATGCTGCGGCGCCCGTGCCGGCATCCGCCTCCGCTCGCTCAGGCTCTGGCGAGCTACGGCGGGACCTCGCCGTAGCGGCCTCCGGCCGCGAAGGCGGGCCCAAGGCACCCGTAGGCGATCGAAGCGAGACCCGCGAGCGCATGACTAAGCGCCGAGCGACCATCGCCCGCCGTTTGGTTGAAGCCCAGCACACGGCGGCGATGCTCACCACCTTCAACGAGGTGGACATGAGCGCGCTGATGGCGCTGCGCGAGCGGCGCAAGGAAGCCTTCGCCAGGAAGCACGGCGTGAGCGTGGGCATCGCCTCGTTCTTCGTCCAGGCCGCGGTCGGCGCGCTCAAGGCGTTTCCGCAGATCAACGCGGAGATCCGGGGCGACGAGATCGTCTACAAGCACTACTACGACATCGGCATGGCGGTCGGCGCCGAGGGCGGGCTGGTGGTGCCGGTGCTGCGTGACGCCGACAAGCTGGGGTTTGCCGGCATCGAACTGGGCATTCGCGACTTCGCGGCGCGCGCCAAGAACGGTACGCTGACGCTCGAGGACCTGAAGGGCGGCACTTTCACGATCACCAACGGCGGCGTCTTTGGCTCGCTGATGAGCACGCCGATTCTCAACCCGCCGCAGGTCGGCATCCTCGGCCTGCACAAGATCGCCGACCGCGCCGTGCCGGTCAACGGCCAGGTCGTGATCCGGCCGATGATGTACCTGGCCCTCAGCTACGACCACCGGCTGGTCGATGGCCGCGAAGCGGTGCAGTTCCTGGTGAAGATCAAGGAATACATCGAAGACCCGGCCTGGATGCTGCTGGACGCGTAGCCCCGGCATCCCGAATGGCGCGGACCGCGACGGCCCGGACGATCGAGCAGCTCATTGCCGCGCGTGACGCGACACGTGGCCTGCTGATCGCCTTCGAGGGCCCGGACGGATCCGGCAAGACCACCCAGCGGAAGCTGCTGAAGACGTGGCTCGAGAGCCGGGGCCACAAGGTCGTCTCCACCCGCTGGGCCTCCTCGCCGCTGGTCAAGCCGCTGCTCAAGGTCCGCAAGCGCATCCGCACGCTGTCCAGCGAGGAATACTCGCTGCTCCACGCCGTTGACTTCCGCCATCGCATCGAAACCTCGATCCTGCCGGCGCTGTGGGCCGGCAAGACCGTGCTCGCGGATCGGTACCTCTTCACCGCCCTCGCCCGCGACGCCGCCCGCGGCCTCGAACTCGACTGGCTGCTGCATGCCTACTCGCCGCTCCTCTGGCCTGACCTGGTCATCTACTTCTCGATGACACCGGAGGATTCTCGGCGGCGCATCGCGTCCACCCGGTCTCCTCACTTCTACGAAGCCGGGCAGGACGTGACCGGCATCGCCGACCCGCTGGCCAGCTATGGCCGCTTCATCGACCGCGTGGTCACCGAGTACGAGAACCTCGCGGTGATCTTCAAGTTCGTGACGGTGGACGCCGGCGAAGCGGTCTATCGCCAGCACACCCAGGTCCGGGAGCTGGTCGAGAAGGTCGAGAAGCGCCCGTGGCCCGTGTTCAGCAAGGAAGCAGTGGAAGAATGGCTCAAGAAACCCAACGCCCCGGGCGCCTGATCGCCATCGACGGCTCGCGCGGGGCCGACGTCGCCAAGGCCGCGGAGTCACTCGTGGCGGAATTGCGCCAGCGCGGCGTGACCTGCGCCGTCAGCCGCTGGGACGCGTCGGGCCTGTTCGGCGAACTGGCCCAGGCGGGCGAACGCGCCGCCGTCTCGCCGCGGACGCTGTCGCTGGTCTACGCCGCGGATCTGGCCTTCCGGCTGCGATGGGAGATTCGCCCCGCCCTCGACACCGGCGCTCTGGTGATTGCGGCGCCGTATGTGGAAACCGCGATTGCCTTCGGCGCCGGCTGCGGCCTGCCCGAGCAGTGGCTTCGTGAGCTGCTGCGGTTCGCGCCACCGCCGGACGTGCACGGGCTGGCGCCCGAACGCAAGGTCGACCGGGCGTGGAAGCCGCGGCTGGACCGTGGCTATCCCGAGTACTGCGCCGCGCTGTTCGAGGCGTCGGCACCCAGGCTGCTCTCGAAGAAGACGCGCGCACAGGTGATTGCCGCGCTCGCGGAGGCGCGCGGCGAGCGCGTTCATCAGTTGACTGGAAACGGGGTGGCGCAGGCCGCCAAGGCCGCGATCATCCGCCTCCGCGGCTGAGGCCGCTACGGCGAGACCTCGCCGAAGCTGGCGTGGATTACTGGCCAGCGGAGGCGGGGCAACCGGCCGGGAGCGGCGTCCCCACGGTCTTCGCCACCTCGCACTGCACGTAAGTAACGCGCGCCGGGCCAAAGGCCAGCATCGCCTCGCGGGCGGTCGCGTGCTCGGCGTTCGAATACGGCTTCAGCGTGTCGCTCTGCATGGCGTCGGCGATCATCGCGAGCTGGCGCTGCGTCTCAGCCTGCATCCACTCGCTGGCCGAGGTGGCGGCTTCGAGCAGGACACTGAAGTACTGGGAGCTGAAGGCCGATAGCTGGACGGTCTTGCGGGCGAGGACGTTCTCGTCCAGGCGCGTCGTGATCTGGAACTCGGGCGAGAGAAACGCGTTGTCCTCGTCCCACGCGATGAACACGTGAGTCGAGCTGTTCTCGAGGCGGTACAGGTAGAAGTTGTTCATGCCGTCGTAGCCGGTGAAGCCGTCGTTTTGCGCGATGAAGTTCTGGGCGGCGATGTAGCGGACGAAGGCGGCGAGGTCGAGATTGGCCCCGACCGTCGCCTCGAAGCTGGTCGAGGACGTGTCGTTGACCAGCCGCACCAGCTCCTCGATCGGCCCCCAGATCGTGCTGTCGCTCTTGCTCTCGTTGGTCTTGATGGAGAACCGCTGCTTGTACGGTTCCAGGCTCGAACCCTCGTACTCGAACCGCCATGGGCTGCCGAGCACGTAGTTGTATTCGAACAGGTAGCCGTCGTTCTGGACGTCTTCGCCGACGCTGCCGAACACCCGGCCCATCATTGTCTTGTCCACCGACTCGACCAGGCCGTAGAGCCCGGCGTAGGTGCCGTTCACGTAGAGGGCGGCGTGGGTCTCGCGCGGCGCGGGAATCCCCAGGCGCGCGAGGAACCGCATCGCCACGGTCTCCTTGACGCCCGAGTGGTCCTGGGTCAGGTTGTCGAGCACGAACGACTTGAGCCCGAGAAAGGTCTGGTCGGTCGCGTACCTGTCGAAGTCCACGCGCAGGCCCGGCTTGGTGCCGCTGCGCGATCCGAGGCCGCGCGACCGGATGCCGACGTTGCGCACGGTCTGGCCGTTCCAGGTCACGTCCGCGGGATAGTAGGTGTTCTCCTGGAAGGCGGCCTTCAGCTTGGACCAGTCCGACGAGTTCAACCAGAGCTCGATGCGCTGCAGCGCGTCGGGATTGAAGAAATCGCTCGAGGTCTGCGCCGCGGCGCCGCCCGCCACGCACACGACCATGGCGACGGCGAGGACGCAATGACGAAGCAACTTCATTCAATCATCCTGTGCGGATCAGAAGACAACTTGCAACCTCATCAAGCCGGACCAGAACGACGCGGTGCCGGGCCGCGGAGTCCTCGAGCTGTCTTCGAAGTCCTCGTGGATCGCGTTGGTCATCACCCGCACCCAGCGGTTGAGCATCCAGTTGACGCCGAAGGTCCATACCCGATCGGAATTCGTCACCAGGTGTTCCGATCGCGGGTTGGTGAAGGCCGTGCCGACGTCGGTCGCGCTGCCGAACGCCAGTTGGTCGTAGCGCGCGCCGACCTCGATGGCGCCAATGCCGCCCTGGAAGATCGGGTGCCGCGGGTTGATGTCGTTGTCCTTGTCTTCACCCGTGACGAACCACGTGCCGCTCACATACCAGCCGGTGCCGATGAAATCCGACAGGTCCTGGTTGCGGTTGCTCTGCCCGGTGCGCTCCTCGCGTGACTGCATCCATTCCGCCTTGAACCCGGTCGGCCCGGGCGTCCAGTCGAACTGCCCGCCGTACCGCTGCCGGCGGCCCTTCACGTAGACCGGCTCGAAGAAATCCTCGGTGCCCCACACCGACTGTCCGCGGAGGCTGTTGAGGCCTTCGGGCACGTTCGCCGTGGTGTAAGCAAAGCCGAAGTTGGCGCTCTTGAGCTTATCGGGCACCGGCAGCGCCCGGAACAGGTCCACCGTCAGGCGGCCGGCAAACGAGGGCCCGACACCCTTGAGGTCCTCACCCGCCTCGACGAACTGCGGCTCCTTCAGCTCCCCGTTGTCGCCATCGTCATCGAACACGCCGAACTCGTAGCCGAGGCGTCCGATCTCGCCGTGGGCCATCACGCCGCGATCGCGGCCCGGCGCGATCGTGGACGAGGCCAGGCTGCGATACGCAAAGTCGACGTCGGTGGCGCCGGTGTTCTGTTCGAGGCCGAACGGCATCTTGAAGCGCCCGCCCTTGATCCGGATGACGTCGAACGTCGTCCAGTTGACGAACACGTCTTTCCACTCGCCGAACCGGCCGTCCTTGTCGATGGCGCGCTCGACCTCGTAGTCGAAGTGACTGGTGAGGTCGCCCTTTACCGCGACGCGCAACGTGCGGAAGTCGTAGGTGTCTTCGTCGATCACGGGATCGAACCGCCGCCAGTCCAGCTGCAGCTTGGCGCGAATGCCCAGCGTGATGTCGTCGCCGAACACGATCGTCGGGCGATCGTCCCAGACCAACCCGCGCCTGCCCTGAGCGCTCTGTGCCCTGACAGAGTCGAAGGGCTGGTCCTGGGCCGCCGCCGTCGTCGCGCCGGCCACCAACACCAGGGCGGTCAGAAGAATCGTCCTCATGCGATGCGGTCTCCGGGAAGGTGCGCGGCCAATGCCCCGGCCCGCGCGCTCAACTGTTGATACGCCATGTTGAGTTGTTTGACCAGCGCCGGGTGGTGAATGACCACCGAAACTTCCCGCCGGAAGTCCAGGCTCAGCGTTGACAGCGCCGTGCTGCCCAGAATTGCGCGCTGCTCGTCGATGATCATCATCTTGCCGTGCGGCACCACGGCGCCCATCGGGTGGCGGCCGATCACCGACACCGTGATGCCCTCGTTGCGGCGCGCGCGCAGCAGCCCGACCAGGTCCGGGTCCGACAGCTTGTGGTCGAGAATGCGGATGCTGTGGCTGGCGCCGGCAATCAGCGAGCGGATCTCGGCGCGCGACCGTTCGGGGCCGACAATCAGGCGGCGGCTGATCGGGCGCCGCGACGGCAGCGGCGCCCCGGTCGAATCGGCGCGAAACAGCGTCAGCAGGCCCGCCACCACCGAGGTGTCCTGGGTGATCAGCACGGCGTCCCACGTCCGCGAAAAGCACTTCCTGGTCGGATTCAGCGTCGTGACGATCGCCGTCGACTCGTCCGCCACCAGGTACTTGGCGTGGTACTTCACCACCGGGTCGGCGTAGCGCGTGACGAGGGCGCCCATTTCTTCGAGGGCGCCCCACAACTTCTTGAGGCGCTTCTTGCCGCCCTTGGCGCGCTTGGTCAGGATGGCTTCGACCTCGCACCCGCGTTCGAGCGCGCTGGCCAGCGCGTCGAGCACCGAGAAGTCGTCACACCGGAACAGCGACAGCACGAGACGCTGCCTCGCGCCCGCGATCACGCCCAACAGCGCGGCCTTGCGCTCGGCCGGGTCGAGTATGAGTTGTTCCTTGCCGGGAGCCGCGGCCCCGCGGGGCTTGGCGAGGGCGCGCGGCTTAGCCGCGCTTGGGCGCCGACCAGGAGACATTCTTGATGCCCTTCTTGCCGTCGCCCATGAGCTGTCCGCTCAGGTCTTCGAGCGAATCGGTCGGCCTGAGCGTGGTGAGGTACTTGGCGGTCGCCTCGTCGCCCTGCGACACTTCGCGGGGCTCAAAGAGGATGCCATTCACCGCGAACACGCGGTGCACGTGCGCGGTCGGGAACTCGCGATCTTCAGAAATGATCTCCACCGTCATCGTCCGCGGGCGCGCGGAGCTGAAGATGTTGAGAATGGGGATCATGGCGCAGAGAAACAGCGTGCCCAGCCCCGCCACGGCCAGCGCGCCGAGACCGGCCGCCATGCCGAGGCCCATCAGGATGAACAGGATGGTGATGTCGCGGGCGTCTTCGACCGGCGTGCGAAACCGGATGATGCTGGCGGCGCCGGCGATGCCGAAGGCGCGGGCCACCGAGTTGCCGATGATGATCATCATCAGCGCGCCGGCGATGCACAACAGCACCTGTGCCTGATCGAGCGCCGGGTTGGCTTGCCGTTCCGTCCGGTACTGCCGGTGCACAACGGTCACCAGCATGCCGATCACCGCCGCCGCGATCAGCTTGACCAACTCGAACATCGGATGGGACAGCGGATACTCCGCCCCCGATCCGCCCTGGAAGGGCGCGTTGTCCGTCGCCCCGCCTGGCAGCCCCAGGCCGGGCCAGGCCATGCCCACGCCGACCAGCGCCAGGCCGACGATGGCCACGGCGATGCCCGACCACACGCGATCCCAGGGAACGGTGCGGGTCTTGGCTTCGACGAGCGTGTCCACGATTTCGAGCACCCGCGTCAGCAGCGACAGCTCGAGAATCTCGCGCACGCGCGGGTTGGGCGACACCAGCGTGAAGCGGCGATTCAGCCGCTGCGCGGTGGTGTGGCCGCGCACCAGCGCGCGGATGCCGGCGCTGTCGGCGTTGGGCACGCCGCGCAGGTCGATGACCACGTGTTCGTAGTTGGCCTTGAACACTTCCTGGATGCGGCGTTCGAGCTCTTCCGCCGGACCTCCGGCCACCAGCGGTTCCTGGGGTGACAGCAGCAGCCGGTTCGACTTGGCGGACTTGTCAGTGGTAGCCATAAGCCTGAGCTTCGGTGGCGGAAAGGTACCACGTATGCAACGATGGTGAAAAGGGTTCGATGCGTTTGGCCACTCGCGGAACCAGCCTCGTCCAGACGACGGTCACGGCGACGATGCTGGGCATGGCACTGGCCTGTTCCGGCTCTCCCTCCGCTCCATCCAACCCCGGTGGCGGCAACCCGCCGGGAACCGGCACACCTTCCACCGGCCGGACGGTCACGGTGCTCGGTGTCGGCGACATCGGGATGTGCGACCGGCCCGCCGTGGCGCAGACCGCGCGGCTGGTGGCCGGCCTCGAAGGCCAACTCCTCCTCGCCGGCGACCTCGCCTACCCGCAGGGCACCGCGGCCAACTTCCGCGACTGCTTCAACCCGGAGTGGGGAAGGTTCCGGGCCCGGTGGCACGCCGTGCCAGGCAATCACGAGTACGAAAGCCCGGGCGCCTCTCCCTACTTCGACTACTTCGGCGACGCCGCCGGCGCCGACCGCACGGGCTATTACGCCTTCATGGCCGGCGATTGGCTGATCCTGATGTTGAACTCCAACGTCCCCGCCGGGCGCGGCTCGGCGCAGTGGGAGTTCGCCCGGCAGCAACTGCAGTCGCAGCGCACGCCGTGCACGATGGCGGTGTGGCACCATCCGCTCTTTTCGTCCGGTCCCAACGGGCCCAACGCCTTCATGCGCGACATGTGGTCGCTGCTCGAAACCTCGCGCGTCGAAGTGGTGCTGAATGGCCACGATCACGTCTACGAACGGTTCGCCCGCCAGCTGGCGGACGGCACTGCCGATCCGGTCAACGGCATCCGCCAGATCACGGCCGGCACTGGAGGCGCCGACCTCTACAACTTCGTGCGCACAGCGGCCAATTCCGAGGCGCGCCTCAGGCAGCACGGCGTCGTCCGCTTCATCCTCAGGCCGGCGCTGGTTGAGTGGGCGTTTCACGGTACTGACGGGTCAGTCGGCGACTCCGGCCTCGACACCTGCCGGTAACCTCCCCACGTCTTACTTTTCACTTTTCATTTTTCACTTTTCACTTCTACCATACGAAGATGACTCGTCTCATTTCGACCCTGGTCCTGACGTTCGCCCTGGCGATGTCGCTGGCCGCGCAGCCGCGCCCGGCCTTCACGCCGATTCCCGCTCCCACGGACGTGGCCAAGCCACCGGCTGACGCCACCAAGACGACGTCGGGCCTGGCCTTCAAGGTGCTGACCCCGGGCACGGGCACCGCCAAGCCCGGCGCCACCGACATGGTGACCGTGCACTACACCGGCTGGATGACCGACGGCAAGATGTTCGACAGCTCGCTCGCGCGCAACGCGCCGAGCACCTTTCCCGTGAACCGCGTGATCAAGGGCTGGGGTGAAGGCGTGCAGCTGATGGTGGCCGGCGAGAAGCGCCGCTTCTGGATTCCACAGGAGATCGCCTATGGCGGCCAACCCGGACGCCCCGCCGGGATGCTGGTCTTCGACGTCGAGCTGATCGAGTTCACCCAGTCGCCCAGCACCCCGCCGCCCGACGTGGCGGCGGCGCCCACGGATGCGAAGAAGACACCATCCGGCCTCGCCTACAAGTCGCTGCGCCCAGGCAACGGCGGCGCGATGCCCAAGAAGAGCAGCAGCGTGACGGTCCACTACACGGGCTGGACGACCGACGGCAAGATGTTCGACAGCTCCGTCGAGCGCGGCCAGCCCGCGACGTTCGGGTTGAGCGAGGTGATCGAGGGCTGGACCGAAGGCGTTCAGCTCATGACCGTGGGCGAGAAGATGCGCTTCTGGATCCCCGAGCGCCTGGCTTACAAGGGCGAGCGGCCGCCGCGCGGCCTGCTGGTGTTCGACGTCGAGTTGATCGCGATCAAATAACGAGGGTGCCCGTCATTTCACACCCTTTCGTGTTCCAAAATAGAGATCGCCACCCAAAACGGCACACGTAGCGACTAAACGTCTTGTTATCATACACTTACAGCAATAACTGCATTCAATTTAGGCCTGTGGATGCGCTGGATAAGAACAACCAACGCTTCTGTCGCATACCGTCATCCAAATGGCCGACATGACAGGCATTCAAAAACACTGAGGAAATCCGTTCAATAGGACTTAATGCGACATTGTTGACGACAGAGCGCCAAATGGCCCTAGAATTGCTCTACAATGTGGCGTATGCGATTTCCATCGGCTCTCCCCACCTCCCGGAAGAAGGCAGTCTGGGGCCGTTCCGTGCTCCTGGCTCTGTTCGCGGCACTGCTGGCAACCCCCGTCGCGGCGCAGACCACCACCGACATCACGACCAAGTTTGATGATGCGGTGCGGGAAGCATGGGATTCCGGCTCCTTCTCCCGGGTCATCATGCGGTTTGCGACCATCGCGGATCGCGACCGCGCCTTCGACGAACTCCTGACCAAGGGCGCCGCGGTGCGGAAGATGGATGGCGTAGAGTCGCCGTCCCTCAACGTGTTCGCGAGCCCGTCGGCGTTCGGCACCATCGACTACGCCGAGCGCATCTCGTATGACGCGCCCGTCGAAGTGGCGGCGACCGCCACCCAGGCGCGCGCCAAGTTCGTGCGCGGCCTCGGCGCCAAGATTACCAGGTTGAGTTACGGCCGCCGCGGCACGGGCGTGACCGTCGCGGTCATCGACTCGGGCTACAAGCCCCACCCCGACATCGCGCCGGCTCGCATCCTCAAGTTCAAGGACTTCGTGACCGGCGGCACGACGCCGGTTGACGGTTGCGGCCACGGCACGCACGTCGCCGGCATCATCGGCGGCAGCGGCATCGCCTCCGACGGCGACTACGGCGGCGTCTCGGACGAGTCCAATTTTGTCGTGGTCCGCGTGCTCGGCAACGACTGCTCGGGCAAGACCAGCGACGTCATCGACGCGTTGGACTGGGTCTACAAGAACCGCGCCGCCTACAACATCAAGGTCGTCAACCTCTCGCTCGGCCACCCCATCTTCGAGCCGTCCTCGAGCGACCCGATGGTGAAGGCCGTGCAGCGCCTGTCGGAAGCGGGCGTGGTCGTCGTCACCGCGGCCGGCAACATGGGCATCAACCCCAAGACCGGCAAGGTCGGTTACGGCGGCGTCGGTGTGCCCTGCAATGCCCCGCGTGCAATCTGCGTCGGCTCTGGTGACACCGGGAACACCGCCGACTTCGCCGACGATCGCGTTGCCGACTACAGCTCGCGCGGCCCGTCGCGGTTCGATTTCTTCGCCAAGCCCGACATCGTCGCCACCGGCCACAAGGTGATTTCGCTGTCGGCGCCGGGCAGCCACCTGTTCAACACCTATCCTCAGCTGCAGGTCACGGGCGGACTGGAGGCTGGTAGGCCCGCGCACTACATGACGCTCAGCGGCACCAGTATGGCGTCGCCGATGGCGGCCGGCACCGCGGCCCTCATCCTCGGGACCAACCCGAAGCTGTCGGCCAACAGCGTCAAGATGATCATGCAGTTCACCTCGCGCGTCATGCCCGGCGTGGACGCGCTGTCGCAGGGCGCGGGTTACCTCAACGCGCTGGGCGCCACGCGCCTGGCGAAGATGATCAACCCCAACGCCAAGAACGGGGCCTACTGGCTGCGCCGCGGTTCGGTCCCCGGCGTCAACGAAGACATGTACGGCCAGACGGTGAAGTGGGGCAAACGCGTCATCTGGGGCGACCGCTTCATCACCGGCGACGCCGCCTACGTGCACATGAGCCGCTGGGACGACAACATCGTCTGGGGCATGGACACGTTGATGGACAACATCGTGTGGGGCAACTGCGCCGATGGTTGCGACAACATCGTGTGGGGCAACTACTGGGACGAGCTCGACAACATTGTGTGGGGCAATGTCTCGATTGCCGACAACATCGTGTGGGGCGACAACATCGTGTGGGGCAACAACATTGTGTGGGGCTACTGGGCCGAGAACATCGTGTGGGGCTTCTGGGACGACAACATCGTGTGGGGCAACGTCCAGAAATACGACCAGGACAACATCGTCTGGGGCAACGACTGGATGGACAACATCGTGTGGGGCAACAGTTCGGATGACAACATTGTGTGGGGCAACAACGATGACAACATCGTGTGGGGCAACAACATCGTGTGGGGCATGTTCAGCGCCCAGGTCCTGACGGGAGGGGTGCAGTAATGGAAAAGATGCCCTTCCAACCCGAGTTGACCCGGACCACGGCCATGGTGAGCACGACGACCACCACGACGAAGACGACGGTCACGACCAGTGACTGGAAGGCCGGTCTGCCGGTGATGACCGGCACGGGCT
>CAYHCX010000055.1:0-11941 GCA_964355095.1 uncultured Acidobacterium sp. | reverse complement strand
TGCTCCGCCGCTCGTTCCTGCGTCACGGCCAGTATCACGACCAGGTGCTGTGGGGAATGCTGGCGGAGGACTGGCGCCTGCAGCGTCGGTCGCTCCAGTTCGCCGCCGTCACGCACTAACGCGCCTCTCTCGTCATCCTCCGCGGGCCCGGATCTCCAAGGGAGTCCGGGCCCCTGTTTTGTACGCCAAATCCGCAGTTGAACCGTTCCATCTCAAGATTCTGTGTGCTGTTTAGGGTCAGATTCTACTAATGTGTTTATAACCAGTTATTTACAAGACATTAGTTGGCTATTTTCGGTTTGTGATAGCTAATACAGCACACGGTGGACATCAAGAATTGGGTTCATGAGCTCCATTTGAGTTCTGTATCGATGCATCAGATCTCGTGAATTTACGCGCGACTAACGGACTTGAGATGACATTGAGCCACTCTTGATTCCTCCGCATACATACTTGGCCTTTAGATTGCATTGCGAGGGGCATGAGCCAGCGTCGGTCTCCTCGCGTAGCAAGCAAGTTCACTTGGGGAAGAACCATCCTGTTCTCCCTGATCGCGACCTTGGCCCTGTGGGCGCCTGCCGAAGCCCAGCGCGGTCCAGGTGCCCAGCGGCCCGCCAAGGCTCATCACGCCAAGCTCGATCAGGAATTGAATCGCCTCGCCGATGGCATTGGCGAGTCCGACGTCATCGTCGAGTTCAACGACGATTCCGACAGCCTCTCGCGCATCAAGGGCGCAGGCGGCAAGGCCGGTCGCCGCCTGGGCATCATCAAGGCGCGCACGGGCCGCATGCCCAACGTGCTGCTCAGGCGCCTCGCCAATGACCCGAAGGTCAAGCGCATTCACATCGACCGCAAGACCGAAGCGTTCGTCGCGCGGACCGCAGCGGCCATTGGCGCCAAGAACGTGCATGCGCAGTACGGCTACAACGGCGCCGGCGTCGGCGTGGCGGTCATCGACTCGGGCATCACCCCGTGGCACGACGACCTCACGGTGGCCAACCGCACCGGCCAGCGCGTCACCGCGTTTGTGGACTTCGTCAACGGCCAGACGGCCAAGTACGACGACTGGGGCCACGGCACGCACGTCGCCGGCATCATCGCCGGCAACGGCTACGACTCGACCGGCGCGCGCGCGGCCATCGCTCCCGGCGCGAACATCATCTCCCTCAAGGCGCTCGACGGCGAAGGCAAGGGCAAGATCAGCTACATCATTGCCGCCCTCGATTGGGCCGTGGCCAACAAGGCGCAATACAACATCCGCGTCATCAACATGTCGCTCGGCGCCGGCGTGTTCGAGAGCTACCTCACCGACCCGCTGACCCTGGCCGCCAAGCGCGCCGTTGACGCCGGCATCGTCGTCGTCGCCGCCGCCGGCAACATGGGCAGGGCCGCCAACGGCCAGCCCCAGTACGGCGCCATCGGCGCGCCGGGCAACGCGCCCTGGGTGCTGACCGTCGGAGCCTCCAGCACGATGGGCACCATCGACCGCCGCGATGACACCATGGCGCTCTACAGCTCGCGCGGGCCGACGATGATCGACTTCGGCGCCAAGCCGGACCTGGTCGCGCCGGGCAGCGGCACGGTGTCGCTCAGCAACCCGAACAGCCTCTTCTACAACACGAAGTCGGCCTACCTCGTCGCCGGCAAGCGCAGCGGCCTGACCTACCTCCCCTACCTGACGCTGAGTGGCACCAGCATGGCGGCGCCGGTCGTCTCCGGCACGGTGGCCCTGATGCTCCAGGCCAACCCGAGCCTCACCCCCAACATGGTGAAGGCCATCCTGCAGTTCACCGCGCAGGTCTACCCCACCTACAACTACCTGACACAGGGCGCCGGCTTCCTCAACACGCTGGGCGCCGTTCGCCTGTCGCGCTACTTCGCCCTCGGCCACAAGGGCGATGACTATCCGAACATGAAGGCGTGGAGCAAGCACATCTTCTGGGGCAACCGCCGCGTCAGTGGCGGCGTGCTCACGCCCGGCGGCACCGCCTGGGGCGCCAACATCGTGTGGGGTGACGCGCTGGCACCCACCGGCCAGAACATCGTCTGGGGTGAGAACTGCGACGGCGATTGCGACAACATCGTCTGGGGCAACAACATCGTGTGGGGCGAATCCGACGATAGCGACAACATCGTGTGGGGCAACACCGACGGTGACAACATCGTCTGGGGCAACAGCGATGACGACAACATCGTGTGGGGCAACGGCGCTGACGACAACATCGTCTGGGGCAACGGCGGCGATGACAACATCGTGTGGGGCAACGACTGCGCCGGCGCCGACTGCGACAACATCGTGTGGGGCAACACCGACGATGACAACATCGTGTGGGGCAACGCCGAAGGCATCGACAACATCGTGTGGGGCAACTCCGCCGACGACAACATCGTGTGGGGCAACAGCGGCAGCGACCTTGACAACATCTCGTGGGGCAACTCGGCCGGCGACGGCGACGAGTTCGGCGACGACACCGCGGAGGTCGAATCGTTCGACCCGAGCGTGTGGGAAGACCTCTTCTCGTTCGAGCCGTTCACGACGACGACCACCGGCATCTCGGTTCCTGAGGGAGGGACGCAGTAATGGAAAAGATGCCCTTCCAACCCGAATTGACTCGGACCACGGCCATGGTGAATACGACGACCACCACGACGAAGACCACGGTCACGACCAGTGACTGGAAGGCCGGTCTGCCGGTGATGACCGGCACGGGCTTCACGCTTCGCGAGATGCGCCTCGAAGACGCGTCCTCGCTGCTGGCGATGCTGACCACCGAAGAGGTGTCGCGCTTCATCTCGCCGCCGCCGACCACGGTCGAAGGCTTCGAGCGCTTCATCCTGTGGACGCAGCGTGAGCGCCAGGCCGGCAACTACGTTTGCTTCGCCGCCGTGCCCGACGGGATGCACACTGCGGTCGGCATCTTCCAGGTGCGCTCGCTCGAGCCCGGCTTCGGCACCGCCGAGTGGGGCTTCGCGCTGGGCTCGGCCTTCTGGGGCACGGGCATCTTCATCGAGGGCGCCCGCCTGGTGCTCGACTTCGCGTTCGACGTCATCGGCACGCGCCGGCTCGAAGCGCGCGCGGCGGTGGCCAACGGCCGCGGCAATGGCGCGCTGCGCAAACTCGGCGCGGTGCAGGAAGGCGTGCTCCGCCGCTCGTTCCTGCGTCACGGCCAGTATCACGACCAGGTGCTGTGGGGGATTCTCGCGGAAGATTGGCGCCTGCAGCGCCTCTCGCTCCAGTTCGCCGCCGTCACGCACTAGGGTGTGTCCGCCTCCGGCTAAAGCTGGAGGCGACATCGCGGCAAGTCCGATCAGGCCCGGGCCCCTCCAGGGGGTCCGAGCCTTCTTCTTTGTACACGCAGGTCCGCGAAGCAGGCCAAGTAGACTGACGTCGTGCCCTCTGAGATCTGGCGGACCATTGCGCTCGACCGTGGCGATCACGGCGTCCGGGTCGATCTCGTGCTGCTCAGGCACCTGCGCGACGAGCGATCGATCTCGCGCAACCGCATTCAGAAATGGATTGTGGCCGGCGACGTGCTGGTGAACGGCGCGCCGCCCTCGCGCGCGGCCTGGCGCATGCAGGCGGGCGATGACTTGCGCGTCCGGGTGGCGCAGTTGCAACCGCGCCGGCGACCGGCGGCCCAGGCCATGGATCTCGACGTGATCTACGAGGATGACGACCTGCTGGCGCTCAACAAGCCGGCCGGCCTCGTCGTGCATCCGTCGTACAAGAACACGAGCGGCACGCTGATGAACGGCGTGCTCGATCGGGCGAAGGGCTGGCCGGACGGCTCGCGGCCCGGTCTGCTCGGGCGCCTGGACAAGAACACGTCCGGCGTCGTGCTGGTGGCCAAGCGTCCCGCTGTCCATGCGGTCTTGCAGCGCGCCATGGACGCCCGGCGCATCGACAAGGACTACGCCGCGATCGTCTGGGGACGGCCAAGTCCCGTCCGCGGCACCATCGACCTGGCGCTCGACCGCGACCCGTGGGATCGGCGCCGGATCACGGTCACCGACCGCGGCGGCCAGCCGGCGGTGACGAAGTACGAGCGACTCGCCACCACGGCGGCCCACTCCGTCGTCCGGTGCCGGCTGATTACCGGCCGCACGCACCAGATTCGCGTCCATCTCGCCGCGCGCGGCTGGCCGATCGTGGGCGATGCCACCTACGGACGCAAGCGTGGTGGTGGCGCGACGCCGGGGCCCCTGGACGAGGTCGCGCACGCCTTTCCCCGGCAGGCCCTGCACGCGTGGCGCCTGTCGTTGCGGCAGCCCTCCACGGGCGCCGCCCTCGAGATCCTCGCGCCCTGGCCGGACGACATGCGGCGACTCGCGACCGCGCTATGCTTGCCCACCGTGGCTTTAGCAGGCTGCTGAAAAACGCAGCCTGAAGTGAGAAGTTAGAAGTTAGAAGTTGGAACCATGACATCAAGCGCAATCAGCCGCGTCCATGCGGCCCTGGCCCGGCAGCCGCGTTTTCCGCTCGCGCAGCTGCCCACGCCACTTCACGACGCCGTCCGCCTGCGCCAAGCCCTCGGCGGGCCGTCACGCTGTCCGCGGATCCTGATCAAGCGTGACGACCTCACGGCCCTGGGCCTGGGCGGCAACAAGGCGCGCAAGCTCGAATACCTGGTCGCCGATGCGCGGGCGAAGGGCGCCACCACGCTGATCACAACGGGCGCGGTCCAGTCGAACCACGCGCGCATGACGGCCGCGGCCGCGTGCGTCGCCGGCATGCGCTGCGTACTGGTGCTGACCTCCACCACCGGGCATCCGCCGCTCGCCGGCAACCTGCTGCTCGATCGCCTGTTCGGCGCCACGGTCCGGTTGGTCGCGTCGAGCGATCCCATGCTGGCTGTTGGTCAGGACGAGGCGGTTGTCGCCGAGGTGGTGGCCGAAGAGATCGCGCAGGGCCGCACGCCGTATGTGATTCCGGTTGGCGGTTCCAGCGGCATCGGCGTGTTCGGCTACGTGGGCGGCTCGGCCGAGCTGGTCGAGCAGCTATCGGCGATGGGCGTGGCGCCGTCCCGCTTGTATTACGCGAGCGGCTCGAGAGGCACGCAAGCCGGCCTGACGCTGGGCGCGCTGCTGTGCGAGGCGCCATATCGCGTCTACGGCGTGGCGGTGAGCGCGGGAGAGCCGGAGAAAATCGAACGGGCGAAGCGCATTGCCAACGAAGCGGCGAGCCGGCTCGAACTGCCCGAGCGGCTCGACCTGCCGGACTTGATCACGGATCAAGATTTCATTGGCGACGGCTACGGCATTCCCACCGAGGGCGGTGTCGAAGCGATTGCCCTGGTCGCGCAGGCGGAAGCCATCGTGCTGGATCCCTGCTACACGTCGAAGGGCATGGCGGCCCTGGTGCGGCACGTACGCAACGGGGAGTTGAAGGCCGACGACACCGTGGTGTTCCTGCACACCGGCGGCATGCCCGCGGTGTTTACCGACGGCTTCGTTGACGCGTTCACGCGCCGTCGCGGCTGATCCCTACTGAGTCCGGCGCGGGCTTCGCGCAAGCTGCGCCTCGGCCTGGCCGCGCTCGCCGCAAGAGGCGCCGTTCGCACCGCCTATAATGAATAGCTTCCATGCGGCGCCTCGGTGTTCTTGTATTCGTTTGTCTTTCGGCAGCAACGATCGCACGTCCGGGCATCGCCTTGGCGCAGGCGGTGCCAGTGGCGCCAGACACCATTGCGCGCGATGCCAGCGGTCGCGCGACGATTCGCGCCGTCCGCCTGCCATCGCCCTTGCAGTTTGATGGCCGGCTGGACGAGCCGCTCTATGGCCAGACGAAGCCGTTTGGAAACTTCGTGCAGCAGGAGCCGCATTCGGGACAGCCGGCGAGCGAGAAGACCGAGGCGTGGGTGTTCTTTGACGACAACGACGTCTATGTCTCGGTCAAGCTGTGGGAGACCGACTCAACTCAGCGGGTCATGAGCGACATGCGCCGCGACTCGTTCAACCTTTACAACAACGACCACATCGCGTTCGTTCTCGACACCTTCAACGACCACCGGAACGGCTTTGGTTTTTCGTCCAACGCGCAGGGCGGCATGTTCGACTGGCAGGCGACCAACGAACAGCCCAGCCCGAACTGGAACGGCCTCTGGGACGTGCGGACGGCGAACTTCGACGGCGGATGGACCGCGGAGTTCCGCATCCCGTTCCGGTCGATCCGGTTCAAGGAGGGCGGCGACATCTGGAACATCAACTTCCGCCGGATGGTTCGCTCGAAGAACGAGGTGTCGTACCTGTCGCCCGTGCCGGTGTCGTGGGGTCGCCGCGCCTTGAACAGCTTGTCGTCGGCCGGTCCCCTGGTCGGGATCGAAACGCCGAAGGACCTCCGCAACATCGACGTCAAGCCGTACGCGCTCGGTTCGACCACCACCAACCACCGTTCCACGCCGCCGCTGTCCAATCACGGCGCCGCCGAATTCGGCGTCGATGCCAAGTGGGGTATCACGCAGTCGATCGTCGCCGACTTCACCTACAACACCGACTTCGCGCAGGTCGAGGATGACGAGGCGCAGGTCAACCTGACGCGGTTCAGCGTGCTGTTTCCTGAAAAGCGGGACTTCTTCCTGGAGGGCCAGGACGTCTTCAACTTCGCCGGCGCCGGCTCGAATCAGGGCGGCGGCGGCAACGGACCGCAGGCCGTCCAGGGCGGCGGCGGGAACAACGTCACGCCGATCGTGTTCTTCAGCCGCCGGATTGGCCTCCAGAACAATACCGTGGTGCCCATTCTCGGCGGCGGGCGGCTGATCGGCCGCGGCGGCGGCTACCAGGTTGGCGCCCTTCACATGCGCAGCGATTCGGAGCCCGCGGCCGGAGCCGAGGCCACTGACTTCTCGGTGATTCGCCTCAATCGCGACATCCTCAAGCGGAGCCGGGTTGGCCTGATCGCGACCCGGCGCGGCCCACGGCTCAACGGCGGCGGCGACAACTACGCCTACGGCATCGACACGCAGGTCAACGCCCGAACCGAACTTCAGCTCAACGGCTTTTGGGCGGCCACCGCCGACTCGACGGGACGGGCCGGCGCGCGGTCGCAGAGCTATCGCGGGCAGTTCAATTGGAATGCCGACGCCACCGGCCTGCAAGTGGACCATCTGTTCGTCGGCGAGGATTTCAATCCCGAGATGGGATTTCTCCGGCGGTCGGCCTTCCGTCGCACTTTCGCCAGCACGCGGTACAGCCCCAGGCCGGCCGCGCGGGCCGGCATCCGCAAGCTCTATTACGAAGCCAGCGTCGACTATCTCGAGGATCCGGGCGGACATCCCGAGTCTCGGGAATTGCAAGGCGCGTTCAGGCTGGAACTAAACAGCAGCGACCAGCTCGCCGCCGAGTACTCGCGTCAGTTCGAGTCACTCGCCGCCTCGTTCACGGTCACGCCTGGCCTGGTCGTGCCGCCCGGCGCCTATGACTTCTCGCAGGGAAAATTCCTGTTCACCACCTCGGCGCAACGGCCGGTCTCGGGAACGCTGATCCTGACGCGCGGCGGCTTCTACGGCGGCACGCTGACCGAAATCAGCTGGCGGGGCCGGGTGGAATTCGGACCCCGCTTCCAGGCGGAACCGACGCTGTCTCTCAACCATTTCAAAACACCGTGGGGAGACGGCGATTCGAACATCATCAGCTCCCGATTCACCTACACGCTGACGCCGCGGATGTTCGCCTCGGCGCTGGTGCAGTTCCAGTCCGCGAGCGAGGCCATCAGCACCAACGTCCGCTTCCGCTGGGAGTACCAGCCGGGCAGCGAGCTGTTCGTGGTGTATAGCGACGGCAGAAACACCACAGGCCCCGGTGTTCCTGAACTGGATAACCGGAGCCTGGTGGTGAAGCTGACGAAGCTGTTTCGGTTCTAAGAAACGGTTCTAAGAAACCCGGTTTCATTACTCCTCTGTCATGAACGGATACGTGTAGTCCGTCGGCGGCGCGAAGGTCTCCTTGATCGTCCGCATGCTGACCCAGCGGACCAGGTTCATCTTCGACCCGGCCTTGTCGTTGGTACCCGAGGCGCGGGCGCCGCCGAAGGGCTGCTGCCCCACCACCGCGCCGGTCGGCTTGTCGTTGATGTAGAAGTTGCCGGCGGCGTTCTTGAGCGCCGTCGAGGCTTCGCGCACCGCGGCGCGATCGCGCGCGAACACGGCGCCGGTCAGCGCGTACGGCGAGGTGCGGTCCACGATTTCCAGCGTCTCCGCCCACTTCGCGTCGTCGTAGACGTAGACCGACAACACCGGCCCGAAGATCTCTTCGCACATCAGGCGATACGCCGGGTCGCTCGACTCGACGAGCGTCGGCTCGATGAAGTAGCCCTCGCCGCCCCGGTAGCCGCCGCCCTGAATGATCTTGGCGTTCTTCTTGGCGTCGTCGATGTAGCCGCTGATCTTGGTGAACGCCTTCTTGTCGATCACCGCGCCCATGAAGTTGCGGAAGTCGCGCACGTCGCCGACACGGATCTCCTTCATCATCGCGACCATGCGATCGCGAATGTCGTCCCACCGTGACCTGGGGACATACATGCGGCTGGCGGCGGAGCACTTCTGGCCCTGGAACTCGAATGCGCCGCGCACCGCGGCGACGGCCACCGCCTGCGGATCCGCCGAGGCGTGCACGACAATGAAGTCTTTGCCGCCGGTTTCGCCGACCAGGCGCGGGTAGCCGCGATACTTGCCGAGGTTCTGGCCCACGCGCTGCCACATGCCGTTGAACACGGCGGTGCTGCCGGTGAAGTGGATGCCGGCCAGGTCCGGATGGTCGAGCAGCACGTCGGAGATCTCGACGGCGTTGCCGGGCACGAAGTTGATGACGCCCGGCGGCAGCCCGGCGGCCTCGAGCAGCTTCATCACGTAGTAGGCGCTCAGCATGGCGGTGCCGGCCGGCTTCCACACGACGGTATTGCCCATCAGCGCCGGGGCGCCGGCGAGGTTGCCGCCGATGGCGGTGAAGTTGAAGGGCGAGATGGCGTAGACGAAGCCTTCAAGAGGCCGGTACTCCATCTGGTTCCACACCGCGTGGCTGCTGTCGGGCTGCTCGGCGAGCAGATCCTGCGCAAACGCCACGTTGAAACGCCAGAAGTCCACCAACTCGGAGGCGGCGTCGATCTCGGCCTGGTAGGCGGTCTTCGACTGACCGAGCATGGTGGCGGCGACGATGGTCGAGCGCCACGACGTGGTCAGAAGCTCCGCGGCGCGGAGGAACACGGCCGCCCGATCCTCGAACGGCCAACTGGACCATTCCTTACGGGCGGCCAGCGCCGCGTCCACGGCCTGTCGCACGTGACCGGCATTCGCCTTGTGGAACTTCCCCAACACGTGGCCGTGCTTGTGCGGCATGACCGACGAGGCGGTGTCGCCACTCCGGATCTCTTTGCCGCCAATCACAATCGGAATGTCGACCGTCTCGGCGGCCATCGTCGACAGCCGGGCCTTGAGCTCGTCCCGCGCGGGCGTGCCCGGCGCGTAGGTCAGGTTCGGGTCGTTCTCGGGCCGGGGAACCCGGCGGCGGCCAGTGATTGCATCAGGCATGAGCGCAATTCCTTTTGAATGAGGGCGAACTCCTATTGTAGTTACAATTCGCCCGTGGGTCCGCGCCGGCTCGGCATCACACTCGCCCTGGGCATGCTGGTCGTGCCCGGCGCGCCCGCGCGCGCGCAGGACACCGTCCGGGATTCCCAGACCCTGGTCTACGGCGGCGACCACGAGTTTCCTCCCTACGAATACCTCGATGACGACGGCGTGCCCCAGGGGTTCAACATCCACTTGATCCGCGCGCTCGCGCGCGAGGCCGCCATGGCCATGGAGATCCGCCTGGGCCCCCGTGACGAGCGCATGGTGGACTTCGACCAGGGCAGGACGAACGTCATGTTTCTCTCGTATTCCGATGAGCGCGCGGCCCGTTACCAGTTGCTGGATCAGACCTGGACCCTCTCGCAGGTGGTGAGGATGCGGCCCGGCCTGCCGCGTTATCCGCATGGCCTGGACGACTTGTGGGGCGTGCGGATTGCCGTGGACGACGGCTCGATCAACCACCTGCTGCTGGCGAGCCTGCCCGAAGCGCGGCGGCCGACGCTGCACGTGGTGGCGACGCGGGGCGACGCCATCCAGTCCTTCGCGCGCGGCGAAGTGGACGGCGTCGCGGGCAATCACCTCACCATGCGGTTTCTCATGGGGCCGCTGGCGGATGGCGCCATCGAGGTGCCGCTGCTCTCGAGGCCGTACCAAATGGCGACGCTGAAGGGCCGCGAGAACGACGTGGCGCCGCTGCGCGTGGCGCTCGATCGCCTCAAGTCCACCGGCGAGTTCGACCGTCTCGTGGAACAGTACTTGAGCAACCCGGTCCGGCGGACGTGGCTCGAACGCTACGCCGCGGTGCTCGGCATTGCCGGCGGGCTGGTCCTGCTGCTGTTCGTGGGCGGTACCGCCTGGAACCGATCGCTGCACAAACAGGTGCAGACGCGCACCATGGCGGTGGAGCGAACCGAGCGGCGGTATCGCGACCTGGTGGACAACGCCAGCGACATGATTTACCGGACCGATCCGTTTGGCCGGTTTACGTTCGTCAACCCCGTGGCCACCCGCATTCTCGGCCATTCGGAATCCGAGCTGCTGTCGATGAAGTACTTCGAGCTGATGCGGCCCGACTGGGTGCCGCGGGCGATGGCCTTCCACGAAAAGTCGGCGAAGTCGCGCGAGGCCACTTACCTCGAGTTCCCGGTGAGGCGGAAGGACGGCACGGAGATCTGGGTCGGTCAGCACGTGCGGGTCATCATCACCGGCGGCCGCATCGAGGGCTTCCAGGGCATGGCCCGCGACATCACCGACCGCGTCAACGCGCAGACCGAGCTGCGCGCCGAACGCGACTTCGTGTCGGCCATTCTCGACACCGCGCCCAGCCTGATCATGGTCCTCGACGCGCAGGGCCTCATCGTTCGCTTCAACCGGGCCTGCGAGATCCTGTCGGGGATGCCGATGAGCGAGGCGGCCGGCCGGCCGATTTGGGAATTGCCGTTCGTGCTGGAAAGCCGTGACTTCATTCGAGAGGGCATCCCGCGGTTGGCCGCGGCCACCGGGCCGGTGACCCTCGATCGCACGTGGGTGAGCACGACCGGGGCGCGCCACGTCATTGCCTGGACGGTGATGGCGCTGCGCGGCCAGTCGGGCGCGACGGCGTACCTGATCGGCATCGGCTCCGACGTCACCATGGCGCGCGAGCTGGAACGGCTGAAGTCGCAGTTCATCTCGATGGTGAGCCACGAACTGCGCACGCCGCTCACCTCGATCCGCGCCTCGATGCAGCTAATGACTGCCGAGGCGATGACCGGCAACGAAGACGCCGACCAGCTGGTGCGCGTGGCGCTGTCAAACGCCGATCGCCTGATCCGCATCGTCAACGACATCCTCGACATGTCGAAGATCGAAGCCGGCGAGATGATGGTGGCGCCGAGGCGGGTGCCGCTGCGGCCGATCCTCGACGACTCGGTGCGCTCGGTCGCCGGCATCGCCCGCGAAGCCGGCGTGACGGTGGTGGTTCCGGCGGCCGACCTGCCGGACGTGATGGCCGATCCGGACCGCAGCGTGCAGGTGCTGGTGAACCTGCTGTCGAACGCCGTGAAGCATGCCCCGACCGGCTCAACCGTCGAGGTCCGGGCCGAGCGCGATGGCGGCATGGTGGCGGTCGTGGTCCGCGATCACGGACCGGGCATCCCCGCCCACAAGGTGGACTTCATCTTCGAACCGTTTACACAGCTCGACGGCACCGACACCCGTCGCATTGCCGGAACCGGTCTCGGATTGACGATTGCGCGGGCGCTGGCGGAAAAGCAGGGCGGCACCATTCGCGTGGACTCGCGCGAGGGCGAGGGCGCGACGTTCACGCTGACCCTCCCGTTTGCCTAGACGCGCCGGCGACGGAAGCCGAGGCAGGCGATCCGCTTCCGGCGCAGTCG
>CAYHCX010000054.1:0-26481 GCA_964355095.1 uncultured Acidobacterium sp. | reverse complement strand
ACCGCCACCTTCTTGCCCTCGGGCACGCCGAGTGTCGACCGCAAATCGGGGTGGGCTCCGCGCGTCGCCTTGGTCTTCTGCACGAAGGCTTTCTCCGGGAGGTTCTCGAGAAACCGCTCGACCTCGGCCAGTTCCAGGGCCGAGAGCGCTTCGTCCTTCACGCGGGACCACACCTCGGTCAGGTCCGGCGACATCGAGTCCGCATCGAGGGCATAGATGTGCGTGTCCCAGCCGCCCTTCCCGATCTCCCGGCACACTACCGGAATACCGCGCGCGCGCGCCATCTCCATCGCGATGCGCCACATGAAATGGGCCCCGCTCTCGGCAATCACGATGTCGGGGCGCACTTCGTCCAGCCATCGGCCGACGGCCTCGACGATGACGATCGCGCTCGTCAGCAGCCGCCGCCGCGCATCGGTCTTCTCCGGCGCGTCGCCACGCGCGTCGCAGCGGAGATAGTGGCAGGCCGAGACGTGCAGCCATTGCCCGATCGGCCAGCCGTCGACCTGGTATGCCTCGAGCGTGGCGGCGTCGAGGGTCGCGACGATGGCTCGGGCGCGTGCCAAGGCATCAGGGGAGATCAGGGAGCTGACGCTCCGCCACGGCACCCCACACACGTCGAGCAGCGCGCGCTTGTCGTCGACGCACCCAGCGCAGCGCTCGATGTCACGCGAGTGGATCGTGCGCTCGTCGCAGATCGGCAGGTCGGGCAGGTCGCAGACGAGCAGTTCCGGGCGCGCACCCCGCTGCGCAAGGGCGTGCGCCAGCAGTACCTCCAGGCCCAAATGCCAGCAGCCGCTGCCAAACGTGGCAAACCCGACCCTCGGTCCGGTGGCAAGCGGCATGATCGGACGGGCGGCGCGCCACCGCCCTACCAGGCTGTCGACATCCCGCACCAGACGGCGCCGCGCGCGATCGACCGACAGCCTGTGGACCAGTCGTACCGGCAGACGCACGACATCGGCGGCGGTCACCGTCATGCCGGTCGGTCGAGGGCGACGTCGCGCCCCGGAAAGTCCCACAGGAAATCCTCCTGGCGCCCATCGGCGGCCCAGGCCGCCAGCGCCCTGAGGTCGGGACCAGCCTTCAAATCCTCGCTGCTGCGGGCGTTCAGGCGGATCCGGGTGGTCGCCTCGACGTCGCGTTCATGATCGATCGAGAACGTGGTCAGTGGCAGGGGTCGAAGGATGAAGGCACCGTACGCGAACCGCTCCGCCAGATCTCGCTCCGCCGGCGTCAGCGGCGCCAGCGTCTCGATCGACGCCAGCCGCGCCAGATAGTCTTCCCGGGTATCGAAGTCCGCGGTGAATCCCCGATGATCGTAGCGGCCGGTGCCGGCCGTGAGCACGGGGATCCCAAAACTCGCCGCCTCGATGCCGACTGTGCCTCTGACGGTCAGGCAGTAATCCATCAAGCCAAACAACGAGAACGTATTGATGTCGGTCTCCGGCGGAATCACCTGCACGTGCGGCGGCAACGGCCCCACGCGCCGGCGAATCGCCGTCAGCTCCGCCGGTTCGCCGTCATAGCGCTCCATCGCGCTCTTGGCGATGTGCGCCGGATGGATCTTGATAATCCAGTTCACTCGCGGGTTCAGGCACGCGGCGCGCACCGTTTCCACCAGCCAGTCTTCGTAGTTGTTGAAGAGGTCCGTGCCCCAGAACAGGGTGGCGTCCCAGACGATGTGCGGAAAGATGACGGCGGTCTTCCTCCGCGGGTCCAGGCCCAGGCGCGATCGCAGGTGGTCAGTCGCAACAATCACCTTGTTCACCTGCGTGCCGCCACGGCTGTACCAGTCACCTGCGGCGTAATTGTCGTGAAGTTCCTTCCGCAGGGCTTCGCGGCCAGCATCGGTCCACGCCATCTGACGAAGCAGCGCCCACGACTCATCCGAGATCGAGCCATGGTGCCGATCGCGGTTTTCCATGCGGTAACGCTTCAGCATTAGCGAGCTGCTCCGGTGGGCGTCGAACCACGTCAGCACGTCGACCCCGCGCTCGACGCACACGTCCATCAGCTCACCCTGTCCGGTGTAGCGATTGCCCATGAACAGCGCCACGTCCGGCTTGACCTGCTCGACGATGCGCCTGGCGGCGTCGGCGCGCGCCATGCCCGCGGCCAGGTGGGCGGCGAGCGTGCGGCGGGTCTCCTCCCGCGAAAAGTCCAGGCGCCCAACCCGCAGAGACCGGAACGTCGTCGAGAGCGCGAACTTCCCAACCCGCGCGCCAGCGTGTTCGAAACCAAGCACATGCTCCACGCACTGCGCCCCGGCCACGATCGTTTCGGCGGCGGCGCGAGGCTCTCGCCCCGTGAACCGGTCCCATCGGACGATGTCGTCGATACCGGCGAGGCGGTAGTGCTTGTGCAGCCAACCGTCGGCAAGGACGACGGGTACGAACCCCCCCAACTCGATCCCCTTGAGCAGACCGAGCTCGATCTGGGTGCCCGCGACGGTGCCTTTCGCGACGATCAGCGCCCGTTTGGCGGTGCCGGCCGGGTAGAGCGACGGCCCGAGCGTCGCGCCGTGGGCACGCCGCCAGTCGCGATATTCCCTCCACGACGCCCGTTCAAGTCGGCGGAACTGCGGATGGAGCGCCAGCCGCGCGAGGTATTTCGCGCCGCTCACCCACCGGTCGAGTCCAGTGGCCCGCATGACCTCCTTCACGCGATCGCGCGGTGCTGACGCCCGTTCGCTACCAATGCTCCATGCTGAAAGGTCCAGATGTTTCATGCCGTTTCGCGAATGGCGTCGCCGTCAACCAGTTGGGCCATCGTGTAGAAGCGGCCGTGGCGCTCCGCGCGAAGGGCGTCCCATGTTCCGGACTGGACCACCCTGCCACCGTCCATCACGTGAATCACGTCGGCGTGCTTGATGGTCGAGAGCCGGTGCGTGACGATCACGACGGTCATGCGATGCTGCAGCCCGTCGATGGCCTGCTGGATGCGGCGCTCGTTCTCCGCGTCGAGCGAGCTGGTCGCCTCGTCCAGCACCAGGATGCGCGGCTCCCGCAGCAGCGCACGCGCAATCGACAGCCGTTGGCGCTCGCCGCCGGAGACCAACACCCCCCGTTCGCCGACCATGGTGTCGAGCCCGCGCGGCAGGTCCTCAACGAATCGGTCGGCGGCCGACAGGCGGAGGGCACGCCACACGTCATCGTCTGTGGCCTCCGGCCGGGCCCACACCAGATTGGCCCGCACCGTGTCGTGCAGGAGAAACGTGTCTTGTGCCACGTAGCCGATCTGCCGGCGCCAGGCGCGCAGGCCGTGTGAGGTGAGGGCCTCGCCGTCCACCAGGATGCGGCCCGTCGCCGGGGGGAGCAGGCCCATGAGCAGGTCCGCGACCGTGGTCTTCCCCGACCCCGACGGCCCGACGATCGCCGTCGTCAGACCGGCCGTGATCTGGAGGTTGAGTCCGCTGACCGCCGGCAGGCCCGCGCGCCGATCGTAGGCAAACGAGACGTTCTCGAAGCGGATGCTCTCGGCCAGCGGCGCCATCTCGCGTTCTGGGGCCGTCATCGGCTCGGCAGCCGACAGGCACTCGTGCTCCAGCCGGGTCACGGCCTCGATCGCGGGCAGCGTGAGGGCCAGCACCTGCACCCGGCGGTAAATCGTCACCAGCCTCGGCATGAGCCGCGCGAAGATGAAGAGCAGGACCAGGAGCAACGCCGGCGACACGCCGATGATGGTGGAGGAGACATAGACGATCAACGCGAGCAGGATGGTCGAGCCCAGCTCGAGACTCTGCTGGAGATCGGACTCGCCGGAGGCCGCCTCCAGGCTGACCGCGCGCGAAGCCCGCGACAGATCGAGGAACACCTCCGTGTGCCGTTCGACCACACCGTAGCTCCGCGCCGTCTTCAGGCTGGCGATATGGTCGGCAACGGCGGCGTGGAGCTGGGCTCGCCCACCCGAGGCGCGCTCGCCCGACGCGCGCGCCCCATCGATCGACCCTCGCAGCGACCAGGCCAGCACACCGGCGCTCCCCATGACGAGCACGGCCATCATCGGCGCCAACCGCAGTGCGAGCGCGATGTAGACCAGCGACGCCATCACCTCCACCGCGAGACCGGTAACATGGTTGACGGCCACGCCGACCCGGCCGACCTCTCCTGTCAGAGTGTGCACAAACGCCGATGGCGGGCGCGTCACGAGGAACCGCCACTCCGCGGCGGCCATCGCCCGGTACACGCGCATACGGCACGCCGTCGTGAAGTTCTCACGAACCGCCGCGTTGAGCCGCGCCTGGCCGCGCTGCAGCAGCGCGCGAACCGCGGCAATGCCGACAAACAGGAGCAGGATGGAACCAAGCGTCGGCTGCAGGCCCACGGCGGCGAAGCCCGCCTCGAGCCAGCCGGCAGCCCGCGGCAGCGGGTTGTCTTCCACCACACCCACCAGTTCCAGCATCGGCGCGAGCAGGAGCACGCCGGCCCCTTCCGTGAAGGTCAGCACGAGCAGCAGGACCGCGCCCGCAATCGCCTCGCACGGCGACGTCTTGACGAGTCCGGTCAGGACGGCCCTCAGGGCGCCGAGAGTTCGGTACTCGGCCGTCATGCGAGCAGTTCCCGGTACCAGGCCAGGTAGGCCTCGACCTGCCGTGCCACCGTGAAGCGGCGCTCGACGTCGGCGGCCGCGTTCGCCCCGATCCGCGCCCGAGTGCCGTCGGTGGTCACCAGGGCCTCGAGCGCGTCGGCCATCTCCGCCGCTCCGCCGGCCGCCACGAGGACGCCCGTCGCATTTCCCACGTCGCCCGAGCGGACGGCGTCGATCGTCGCCGGCGTGATCTGCTCGGGAATACCGCCGACGTTGGTCGCGACCACCGGCGTGCCGCAGGCCATGGCCTCGAGCACGGCCAGCGGGCAGGTGTCGGCTCGGGCCGCGTGCAGATAGAGATCGGCAGCCTGGTAATAAGCGGCCATGCTTCGGGGGTCGTGCTGGAACGGGATCGATCGGGTGATGGCTCGGCCTTTGACGGCGACTGCCGACTCACGGCCGACCGCCACGAATTCCATCGGACGGCTGAACGGCCGCTCAGCGCACCGGTTCATGACCTCCCGCAACGTCCGGTCATCTTTCCACATACTGCCCCGGCTGCCAGTGGTCAAGAGCACAATGAACGCCCCGGGCGGCAGACCCACGGCCGCCCTTGCCGCCGCGCGACTGGCGGGACGGAACACGGTGGTGTCGACGCCGTTGGGAATGACGCGCAGGCTCGCGACCCACGGCGCCAGCATCGACGCGGCCACCTTGTCGCGCAGCCAGCGCGACGGGGTAGCCACGTGCAGGCGGCTTCGCGCATACACGTCCTGCTTGCGCCGCCAGTTCTCTCCGGTCGCGTCGGCACGGACGGCCGGATCGAGGCGCAGGTCCGGGCAGGCCCCGCACCCGGTCTTCCAGCGCTCGCAGTCGAGCGAGTGGGCGCAGTGGCCGGTCAACAGCCACATGTCGTGCAGCGTCAGCAGCGTCGGGACGCGCGCGCTGATCGGGGCGAGGGCGCGCAGGTCGAAGTACCCGCCATGCAAGTTGTGCCCGTGCACGATGTCGGGCACCGTGCCGAGCCGGTCGACGAGTCTTTCCGTCGCGGGGAAATCGAAATCTTCGACGCCACGTCGCCGGTTCGCCAACGCGCCGGGGTGCGTGGCGAACCGAAGCGCCCGGCTGGCCGCGCCAAAGCCGCGGTCGGGAAACCGGCCGGCCAGCCGCCGAAGGGTGGTCTGCAGCGCCGCGTAGCCGGTCACCCGGTACGGAAGGCGATCGTCATCCGGCAGTACGACGACGTTTGGATCGCGGCTGCGCTGGCGCCCGACGAGGTGCCAGACGCGGTGTCCGCGGGCCGCGTAACCGCGCATGAGTCCGGCGGCAACGGTGGCAGCGCCGCCGCCTTCGTCGGCCGTTCCGATTTGCGCAATCGAGAGTGGCGGGGCCGGGGTGCGGGTCATCGGGCCGCGTCCATCAACGCGGTCACGCCGCCGTCCACCCGTTCCAACGCCGCAGGAACTCCGCGCGCGTCCAGTTCCGGACCACCAGGCGGGGCACGGCGTGAGGCGAGGTGTCCTGGCGCACGCTGCCGGGCTGGGTAGAGCACGCGATGGTGATCCCTGCCTGCTGGGCCATGGCCGTCGTGCAGTCGGAGACGTCCAGCGACCCTCCGAACGGATAGGCAAAGCTGGTGACGGGCGCTCCGGTCCACTCCTCGAGCAGGCGTCGCGCGCTCGCGATCTCGCGCCGCTGCTCGGCCGGCGGCAGCGACGCCAGCGAGGGATGCGACTCGGTGTGAGAACCGACGGTGATGTCATCGGCGCGCGCGAGCGCGGCCACTTCCGCGGCCGACAGCGGGCGGTGCGTCGCTCGGGCATCGCGAGGCATCCGCGCGAGCACCGACAAATCGTCGAGCGTGCGGTCACGCACGTCGCCCGGCAAGCGTCGCAGGTGGCGGCACAGATCCTGATAGACGCGGTGCCGTGGCGTGGGCGGCGCCGCCCGCTCCACCGTCCACGACGCGTGGCGCGCGCAGTCGTCGTCGGTCAGCTCCTCCACCCCGGAGAGATCCCATTCCGCGACGTCACCGCCAACCGGCAGGCACAGCCGCGCCGGCAGGATCCCCGGCCGCAGCAGCAGCCGCTCGAGTTCGTCCCACCAGAACTCCCGGCCGCGCGCAAGCGCGCCGGTGGCGACGAAGACGGTCGCCGGCACTTGCGTGCGGGCGAGCAACGGCGCGGCGCCGTGCAGCGTGTCGGCGTATCCGTCATCGAGGGTGACGGCGACGGCGCCGGCCGGCAACCCGCCCTGCCGCGCGCCGCTCACCAGCGCCTCAAGCGACATGGGCACACCGCGCTCACCAATGACGTCGAGATGATCGGCGAACCGTGCGGGCGACACGCCCAGGCACTGCGGATCGCTTGCGAGCTCGGCGATGCGGTGGTAGACGAGCACGATCCCGCCGCGCGGCCACGGGGGCAACCCGATCGCACGGCGAAGAGCGCGAGGCAGGCCGGTCGTCACGATGAGATCGATCTTGACTGCAAGTGAACGAAGCTTCGCCCTCTCACCTACAGATGATCCAGAAGGGATGCACGGGAGAACCGCCCGACAGAGCAAGCATCCCCTGTCGAGCATTCTGCGCTAAACGGGGTAGGTGTGTGAAGTTCGCGTCCCTCGTGCCTCTGCGTCACCCGCATCACGGCACAATGTCGATGCGGCGACTATCCCTGCACAGCCGGGCACTCGCCATCTCTGCGGCCACGCGATTGCCAACCTCGTTCCAATGGCCGGTCCCGAATGGCGTGCGCTTGTTGGTGCCGCCGTTCAGATACATGTGGTTGGCGGCCGTGTAGTCGGCCAGATCCGGCGCCAGCGTGATCACAGGCACATCGTGCCTCTCGGCAAGGTCCCGGATGCGCAGGTCCGGATAGAAAAGGGACTCCACCCCGAGCTGTTCCTGAAACCGCCGCCGCTCGGCCGGATCCGGGTGCACTTGCGGAGCATTTGCGAGTGTCATGATCCACAACTCGGCGCCCTGCGCAGCAACCTCCTTGTTCAACGCGAGCAGGAGGGCTTCGGTGACTCGCCACGCCTCCTGAAACTCAGGTCTCACCGGTGGCTGATAAATGTGGTCGGCGAGGTCTTCGAGAGCGCCGCCGGCTTCATCCGGCGTGGGCGCCGACGGCAGCAGAGAGGGGCGGATGCTGCCCCATGTCTCATACAGCAACTGGGCTGCCCGCGAGTGGCTCGTGGCCAGGATCCGGAGGTCCCGCCACCACGGTTGCCGCGCGTTGGACGCCAGCACCGCGCGGAAGGAGTCGTCCAGCACGAGGCGGTCGCCGTTCAACACGAAGTACGGACTCTGCTCTGGATAACTCGTGGGGTTCAGGCGGCGACTGTTGTTGAAGATGTCGTTGTTCGTGTAGACGGCCAGCACGACCACCGCTGGCGCATACTTGGCCGCATGATGCCGATAGGTGAGCAGTTCCTGAGCCGTTCCATACCCCGAGACACCGAAGTTGAGCACTTCCGCCTTCGTCCTGGTCCGGGACAGGCATCGGGTGAGATCGCCTTCGAGGAACGACGCAAATGTGTGCTCGATCGGAACGTTCAGGCCTTGCATGTAGGAGTCGCCCAGCACGGCTACGCGAACGGTATCAGGGGGAACTGTCAGGGCGTGCTCCCGATCGTGCAGGCCGTCACTGTTGATCCCCATCCATAGGGTGTTTTCGTCCGGGCCCCATCCCGAGGAACCCGGGCGGAGCGACCACCCGCGGTGAGGATCCGGGGCCATGAAGTCGTCGTGAAAGACCCCTCCCAGGTGCCGCAGCCCGGCCTCCGTCGCGCACAGGGCAACCAGCAGGCCCGCAACCACCAGACCGCCGCGGGCGCGCCGCGAGACCATCACGGAGAGGCCATCCCGAGCGTCGCCAGCGTCCGCAACAACGCGTCCGCAGCGACGCGGTTCCCGTGACTTGAGAGATGGGCATGGTCGACGTAGAAGGCAAAGGGGCTAAATACCGAACCCTGCGCCTGGACGCTTTCGTCGATCAGCCGAGGCATGTCGATGAACGTGAACCCCAACTCACTCGCGACCGCCGGAAGTCGAGCACGCAGATAGTCGGCGTGGGCAATCCATGGCCCGGTCCAACCGTGGATGCCGGCGTCGAAGATGTCGCGCACCGCATATTCCAAGTCACCATGAAGCAGCACGACTACTCGGTTGCCGACACGCGCCTTCAGGGTCGCGAGTCGCCGCAGCAGGTCACTGGCGACGCGGAGCATCTCCTGTTCGGAATCAGCTTCGAAGTCGTTGAGGTTCGCGACGTAGATCATGGCATCGAAGGTGCGCGCAGCGGTATGCCTGGCGGCAGCAAGAAGAATTTGGTCAGCGTCATAACCGCCGACGCCGGCATTGACGATCTGGAATGCCTCGCCCACCCGACGCTGCAGGTGTGAGGCCATGGTCGCCTCGTCATCAACACCCAGCCCGAACGCCACACTGTCGCCAATCATGAGGACGCGGCGCGCCGACGAGACGACGGGCAGCGTCGTTCGGAAGCCCTCCGCATTGGTCGAAAAACTGTGCCGCACGCGGGTCGCCACCTGGAGGTAGGCGATCAGCTCCTGCGACATGGCCGAATCGAAGGGCAGGTACAGCACCGGCGGATTGAGGTTGAAATCGAGCCGGGTGCGCAACAAGTAACCGGTGCCCCTGGCGTTTGGCTGCAACACGTAGTCGAGTTCGTCGTCGGGGCGCACCAGAAAACTGCGGTGCTGTTGCGAGTTCGTGAAGTCCGGCAGATTGTCAGGGACCGCGCCAAGCGCAGTGAGCTCCGCCCGCAGGTGGCGTGGGGGGAGGTCGACGTCTGGTGACTTGAACGGGGCGACGTCATCCCAGAGATGGCGCAGGCCGAGTCGGCGTTCCACGAACCACAGCGGCGGGAGACACATGCCAATCACCGTCAGCATGCCCGCCAGGAACGAGAACTTCGCGAGGCGCGATGAGGCCATCAGGCGTCATTATAGGGCGGTGTTCTCCTCCTACTTCCGCCTTGGCGTTGAGCACATCATCCCGCTCGGTGCCGACCACGTGCTGTTTGTCGTGGGCCTGTTCCTGTCGGCGCCGTCGCTGGGCCCCCTGGCGTGGCAGGTGAGCGCGTTTACCGCCGCTCACGCCCTCACCCTGGCGCTGGCCGCGTCCGGCCTCATCCAGGCGCCGGCCCAGGTCGTGGAACCCCTGATCGCGCTCTCGATTGCCGCTATCGCCATTGAGAACGTGGTGGAGCCCAGGTTCCACTGGCGGCGGCCACTCATCGTGTTTGCGTTCGGCTTGCTGCACGGGCTCGGGTTTGCCGGCGTCCTGCTCTCACTCGGCCTGCCGGCGGACGACCTGGTGCTCTCGCTGCTCGGGTTCAACCTTGGCGTGGAGGCGGGTCAGTTGACGGTGGTGGCGGCGCTGCTGTTGGCGCTGGGGTGGAGCAGGAGTCGGGCCTGGTATCGGCCACGGGTGGTCGTGCCCCTGTCGGTCGCCATCGCGGCCGTGGGGTTGTTCTGGGCGGCGCAACGAATCGGCTAGAAGGGCTTGAAGCCGTCGCCGGCGTGGAAGTCGACGGCGCGGCGCCCGCGCGCATCGCGCACGTGCATCATGTTCACCTGCTCGGGCAGCACGTCCATGAAGACGGTGTTCCGCACGGTGAGCCCCTCGGTGGAGGCCACGTCCTTCGCCTCGACGTACACCCACGTGACGTCGACCTTGTTTTCGAGGCCGACCCACGCCAGCGGCAGCGCCACGCCGTCCGCGCGGCGCACGATCAGGGCCTGCCGCAGGTACGCCAGCACCGCCTCGTCAAAGCCCGCCTGCCCGTGCCTGAGGGGCGCGCCCGCCTGGCGGGCCGCGGCCAGTTCGAGGTCGTCGGCAAACAGCCGCATCGTGATCTCGAGCGAGCGCCCGGCCACGTTGTGCTCGGCGGTGGTGAGGCTCACGTAGAACCGGTGCGCGCCCGCCACGGCGGGCGCCAGGCACAGCAGGCCCACCACCAGCGCCAGTCGGGCCTTCATGCCTCGCGACTCCCGCTCAGTGGCCCGGCCCCTGGGGCCGTGGCGCGGGGGCGGTGGTGGTCTTCTTCTCCAGTTGCTGCATCGGGTTGGGCTCCGCCTGTTGCTGCTGCTTGAACAGTTGGAAGCGCGTCAGCACCGGCCGGCGCGGGAAGAAGTTGTTCGACAGGTCGGCGTCGGCGGTCTCCAGGTGCGGGTCGAGCGTCACCTGCGTCAGCACCTTGTCGGTGACGACGAGCTTCGACACCGCCTTGGAGTTGCGCCGCCAGATCTCGGCCGGGATGCGCAGCTCTTCCGACGTGCCGTCGGCGTAGTCGAGCTTCAGGATGACGGGCATCACCAGCCCGCCAAGGTTGGAGAGGTCCATGACGTAGAAGTTCTTGTTCGCGCCAAGCAGCGCCTTTTCGCGGTCGGTGAGCGTGGACAGGAACTTCTGGTAGGCGTCGCGGTCCTCGCCGGTGACGGCCAGCGGGTCGAACCGGTTGTAGAAGTCGGCGAGCGCCGGGTTCTTCTCCACCACCTTGGGCGTGTCGGCGTAGCGCTCGGCCGAACGCGTCGTCGGGGCGGCCTCCTGCTGCTGGCGCCGCAGGCCCTTTTCCAGGTCGGGGTTGCGCGTGTCGAGCGTGAAGTGCCGTACCGTGTCGAGCGACAGGTCGGTGTGGTCGGTCGAATAGAACCAGCCGCGCCAGAACCAGTCGAGGTCCACGGCCGACGCGTCTTCCATGGTGCGGAAGAAATCGGCGGGCATGGGCCGCTTGAACTTCCAGCGCCGGCTGTATTCGCGGAACGCAAAGTCGAACAGCTCGCGGCCCATCACCGTCTCGCGCAGGATGTTGAGCGCGGTGGCGGGCTTGCCGTACGCGTTGTTGCCCAGCTGCTTCACCGACTCGGAATTGGTCATGATGGGATCCTGGCCGGGGTCCAGCATGTAGTCGACCATCAGCTTGGGTTCGCCGCGGCGGGAGGGATAGTTGTCTTCCCATTCCTGCTCGGCCAGGAACTGGAGGAACGAGTTGATGCCCTCGTCCATCCAGGTCCACTGGCGCTCGTCGGTGTTGACGATCATCGGGAAGAAGTTGTGGCCCACCTCGTGGATGACCACCGAGATGAGGCCGTACTTCGTGCGCGCCTGATAGGTGCCGTCGGCTTCGGGCCTGGGGCCGTTGAAGCAAATCATGGGGTACTCCATGCCGCCCACCGGACCGTTCACCGAGATGGCCACCGGGTAGGGATAGGCGAAGGAGTAGCGCGAGTAGACATTCAGCGTGTGGATGATGGCGGCCGTCGAGTACTGCTCCCAGAGCGGGTTGCCCTCGTTGGGATAGTAGGACATGGCCATCACCGGGTTGTTCTCCACGTTATGGCCCTGCGCGTCCCAGATGAACTTGCGCGACGAGGCAAACGCGAAGTCGCGCACGTTGTCGGCGTGGAACACCCAGGTCTTCTTGCCCGCGGGCTTGCCCGCCTCGGCGGTCTTCGCCTCGGCCGGCGTGACGATCAGCACGGGCCTGGTGGCGGCCCTCGCCTGCTCCAGCCGTTGCAACTGCGCCGGGGTCAGCACCTCCTTCGGGTTCTGCAGCACCCCGCTGGCGCCCACGACGTGGTCGCTCGGCGCGGTGATGCGCACCTTGTAGTTGCCGAACTCCAGCGTGAACTCGCCAGACCCCAGGAACTGCTTGTGCTGCCAGCCGCTCACGTCGTTGTAGGCGGCCAGGCGCGGGAACCACTGGGCAATCTCGTAGATGTAGTTGCCGTCTCTCGGAAAGAACTCGTATCCCGACCGGCCGCCCAGGCGGCGCGCGTCGTTGATGTTGTAGCTCCAGTCGACGCCGAAGACCACGCGCCCGCCGGCCGGCAACGGCGCCGGCAGGTCAATGCGCATCATCGTCTTCACGATGGTGTGGGCCAGGGGCCGGCCGGCCTGATCGCGCACCGCGGCGATCTGGAACCCGCCGTCGAAGTCGTTGTTCACCAGCGTGTCGAGCACCCCGAAGCTGGGACGCTCGAGCGACGGCGCCGTCTGCGTGAGCCGGGTGTCCGAGTCCTGGCGGAACAGGTTCTGATCGAGCTGCAGCCACAGGTAGGTCAGCGTGTCGGGCGACTGGTTGTGGTAGGTCACCATCTCCTTGCCCGTGATGCGCTGCCTGGCGTCATCGAGCTCGACGTCGATCTCGTAGTCGGCCCGCTGCTGCCAGTAGGCGCGCCCCGGCGCGCCCGAAGCCGTGCGTTGGTCGTTCGGCGTCGGGAGCATCTCTTCGAGCTGCCGGAACTTGTCGGTGGAGTCGGTCGTGGTCTGGGCGGCGAGCGGCGGCGCCAGGGCCAGGAGTCCGGTGATGAGGCAGGCGGTTCGCACGGTCATGGCCCACAGCGTACTCCAAGAATTCGCTGTAGCCCAGCCGCGCATCCTCGGCGGCACTTGGCGCTCCGAGTGCCGGATCGAACAGGTGCCGGCGGTTTCCCTTCCCCGGTCCTTCAATGCTAGCGTCATCTCAACATGTCCGAGCTGTTCGATGTGCTGATCACGGGGGCCCAGGTTGTCACTGGTCCCACCATTGGCCCCGCCACGCTGGCCCTTGCCGATGGCCGCATCGCCGCCATCCTGGACGCCGGCGCCCGTCCGCCGGCCGCCAGCATCGTCGACGCCAGGGGCCTGCACGCACTGCCCGGCCTCATCGACACCCACGTCCACACGCGCCATCCCGGCATCGCCGAGCGCGAGGACTTCCGGTCGGGCACGGCCGCGGCCGCCGCCGGGGGCATCACCACGCTGTTCGAAATGCCCATTTCCAAGGTGCCGGCCAACAGCGGCGACGGCGTGCGGCGCCGCGTGGCGGCCATGACGCCCGAGGCGCACATCGATTTTGCGCTGTATGGCGCCGCGGGCCACGAGAACCTGCACGACATCGCCGGGCAGGCCGCGGCCGGCGTGGTGGCCTTCAAGACCTTCCTGCAACCGCCCCCGCCCACGCGCCTCGACGAGTTCTTCGGCCTCTGGTGCACCGACCATGCCGCCCTGCGGGGCGTGATGGCTACCGTGGCGGCCACCGGCTTGCGGCACTGTTTCCACTGCGAAGACACGCCGATGTTCCAGTCGCTGCAGGCGGCGCTCGCGGCGGCCGGCCGGTGCCGCGGAAGGGCTCACGCCGACAGCCGTCCCCCAATCGTTGAAGAGGTGTCGGTGGCGATGGTGCTGGCGCTGGCGGAGGAGTGCGGCGGCCCGGTGGGCGTGGTGCACTGCTCGAGCGCCCGGTCGGCGCAGCTCGTGGCCGAGGCGCGTGCGCGCGGTCTCGACGCCACGGTGGAGACCTGCCCGCCGTACCTGTTCTTCACGGACGAGGCGCTCGATCGGATCGGTCCGTTTGCGAAGTGCAACCCACCCCTGCGCTCGGCCGAGGGTGTGCAGGCGCTGTGGCGCGCGCTCGAGTCCGGCCAGGTCGACTACATCGGTACGGACCATTCGCCGTTTCTCGAGCACGAGAAGTCGGCCGCGGCCGACGACATCTTCAAGGCGCCGCCCGGACTGTGCGGGCTCGAAGTGATGGGGCCGTTGATGCTCACGGCCGTGACCGACAGGCGACTGTCGCTGCCGCGCATGGTGGAGTTGTGCTCCACGCGGGCTGCCCGACTCTTCGGCCTCGCGCGGAAGGGGCGCATCGAGGTGGGCGCCGATGCCGACCTCGCGCTGGTGGATCTCGACGCGGCGTGGACCTACGACAGCCGGCAGGCCCTCACGAAGTCGCGCGCCAACATGGCCATCTACGACGGATTCTCCATGCGCGGCCGGGTGGTCTCCACGTTCGTGCGCGGCGTGCGCGTGTTCCACGAGGGCCAGGTCACCGGCCCGGCCGGCCACGGCCGCTTCGTGAGGCCCGCATGAAGCCCATCCTGGGCATCGTCACCATCGGGCAGACACCACGTCCGGATCTGGCGGAGGCGTTTGGCGCCGAGGCGCCGCACGCGGAGATACGAGTGGCCGGCGCGCTCGACGGCATCTCCCCTGACGACCTGGCCGCCCTTCAAGCCTCCAAGCCTTCAAGCCCCCAGGCCTTCGAATATCCCCTCCTCGTGCGCCTGGCCACTGGCGTGCACATCGAGGTGCCGTTGGCGCGGCTGGCGCCACGCGTCACTGCCGCCGCGCGTCGGCTGGCCGCTGATGGTGCCGCGATGATCGTCATCGCGTGCGCAGGCGCGTTTCCTGACGTGCCGTGTCCCGTTCCGGTGCTGCTCCCTGGCCGCATCGTTCCCGCCGTGGCGGGCGCGCTCAGCCGCACGCGTCGCGTGGGCATCGTCACCCCCAACCGCGCGCAAGTGCCGTATGCCGAGCGCAAGTGGCGGGAGGACGGCTTCGAGCCCACGGTCACCTGGGCGCCGCCTTCGCGAGACGACGAGATGGCGCGCGCCGCGGACGACCTGCGAGGCGCCAACACCGACCTGATCGTGATCGATTGCATGGGCCATGCCGACGATGCGCGGAGGGCAATGGCGAAGTGGACGGGCCGGCCCGTGATCGCGGCGCAGTCACTGGTGGCGCGTGTGGCGGGAGCGATGGTGTGATCGCAACGCCTTGCCAAGCGGGCAGTTCCCACGCCACATTGACCAAGGTGGAAGGCGGGGCCAGACTGCAATGCATTCTTTGATCGAACCAGCCATGAAACCAGTGACGAGGCCTTTCGCTCTCTGCCTCGATAACGCCGGCATCGAGGCCTCGCTCATTCTGGGCAAGGTGTACCGAATCGTTCCCGACGGTGCCCGGGCGCTACGGTAGTTGTGCTTCGTGCACGATTCGGCCACCCACCATGGTCAGCCGGATCCGCCCCTTCAGCAGGTCCTCCGGCTTCGTTGACCCCACGACCAGCGGATCGATGTCCATCACCGTGATGTCGGCCGCGCGTCCCGCGGCCAGGGTGCCGCGGTCGGCCTCGGCAAACGCGGCGTAGGCGGCCCACGTGGAATAGCCGCGCACGGCCTCCTCGGGCGTCATGCGTTGGGCTGGGAACCACCCGCCCTCGGGCTGCTGCGTCTTGTCGCGGCGCGTCACCGCCGAGTGCAGGCCGTAGAAAATGGTGTGGTCCGAGCCGACGAGATCCGAGTTAAAGATCAGGCGGACGCCGCCCAGGCGGAACGTGCGCCACGCGTAGGCGCCCTTCACGCGATCGGCGCCGAGCCGCACTTCGGCCCACGGCTTGTCCTCCACCGCGTGCGGCGGTTCCATCGACGCGATCACGCCGAGCGACGCAAACCGCCTGAAGTCGTCTGGGTGCACCACCTGCGCGTGCTCGATGCGGTTGCGGTGGTCGCGGACCCTGGCGTCCCTGGCCTCCACCGACTGGATGAAGTCGAGCGTCTCGCGGTTGCCGGCGTCGCCGATGGCGTGAATGCCCACCTGGAAGCCGGCCAGCATCATGTCGGCCACGAGCGCCTGGTCGAAGCCGTAGTTGCCGCCGCTCACGCCGCGGTGGCCCTTCTGGTCCGCGTAATCGTCGATCAGGCGCGCGCCGCGCGAGCCAAGTGAGCCGTCGTAGTAAGCCTTCACCGACCGCACGGTGAGCATGGCGGCCGGGTCGAGGCGGGGGCCCTTCTGCAGCCACGCGCGGCCGAGCGCCGTGTCGCGCGCCGACAGCATCGCGTACACGCGCACGGGCAGCTCGTTGGCGGCCTCCAGCGACTCGAACGCCGTCATCAGCTCGGTGTCGGCGCCAGCCTCGTGCACGCCGGTGAACCCGTCACGTGCCATCCGCTTGAGGCCCGCCAGCACCCAGGCGCGGGCCTGGGCGGGCGTGGGCTCTGGAATGGCCGACTCCAACAGCGTGACCGCGCGGTTCAGCAGCGTGCCCGAGGGCTCACCGTTCGCGTCTTTCAGAATCTCGCCGCCCACCGGCGCCCTGGTGGCGCGCGTGATGCCGGCCTTCTCGAACGCCAGCGTGTTGCCCCACACGGCAAACCCGTGCAGGCTGTCGAGCACCACCGGGTGGTCGGGCACGCGCTCGCTCAGCAGGCGCAGGGTGGGATAGCGGCCGGCCCACGCACCCTCGTCCCACCCGCGTCCCACCACCCACTCGCCCTTGGGCACCGTGGCCGCGTACGCGACGGCGCGCTCGACAGCTTCCTCTTCGGTGGCGACGCCGGCGAGATCCAGCTGCGTCTCAGCCTGGCCGAGTTCCCGGATGTGCACGTGCGAATCCACGAGGCCCGGCAGGGCCGTCGCGCCCTTCAGGTCCACCACTCGCGTGGAGGGACCGCGGTAGGCCTCGGCCTCCTGCGACGTGCCGGTGAAGACGATGCGGCCGGCGCGGATGGCGACGGCCTCGGCATCGGGCCGCCAGCCCTCGGCGGTGTGCGGGGCGTTGGCCGCGGGCGTGCCGTCAGCGGCGGGGTCGTCCCAGGCCAACGTATACACGCGGCCGTTGGTGAGCAGGGTGTCGGCGGGCTCCACCCGAGGCGCGCTGGCGCACGCAGCCGTGAGCACGAGCGCGCAGAGCGCGCCGAGGACGGTTTGGGTCGTGGTTGTCATGGGTCTGGGATCGGTCAGGGCCATGGCGCGCCTATTTCCTGAGCGAGAAGCTCCATGCCGCACAGGATATCGCAGACGGCCTTCGGCTTCTGGGGCGATGCCTGATGCGCGACCCCCGCATGCGTTTGCGCGACATCGGCGAAGCCCGCATCGCGTTGCAGGGAGCTGGCGCCGACCCCGAGGGGCTGTCCGCACCGGAGCCCACGGCCGCCTTGCCGTCGAACTGTTCCGGCGTATGATCGCCACAGCCATGCCGACGATCATCCCGCCACGTCCGGCAGACACGTCGGCCGAGGCCGAACGCGTGCAGATCGATCTGATCCGCGCGGCGCCAGTGGCGCGACGGCTTCACTTGGCGTGGTCGTTGTCGGCCACGGTGATCGGCGCGGCTCGGCAGGCGCTGCGGCGGGCGCGGCCGGACGCGTCCTCGCAGGAGATCGACCTGCGATTTGTCGAGTTGCATTACGGTCCGGATCTGGCGGCGGCACTGCGAGCCGAGTTGGTTCACCGACAGGTACAGGCCGGCACGGCTCCATGACGGAAGCAGACCTGGTTGCCGCGCTGCGGCCAGTGGTCGAGGCATTCGACGCGCTGGGCGTCCGGTATTTTCTGGGGGGCTCCATCGCCAGTTCGGCCCACGGCGTGGCGCGGGCCAGTCTCGACGCCGACGTGATTGTCGAACTGGACCCCTCTCACGTTGAGCGGTTGGCTCACCGGCTCGCGGGGGCCTACTACCTGCCCATCGAACAGATGCGCACGGCAGCGGCCGATCGTCGATCGTTCAATCTCGTTCATTTGGCGACGATGTTCAAGATTGACGTGTTTGTGTCGAAGGGCCGCCCGTTCGACCGGTCGGCGGCGGAGCGGGCGCGACCGCAGGTGATCGGCGAGCACACCGACCGCGAGTTCTTCGTGGCATCAGCCGAAGACACCGTGCTCGCCAAGCTCGAGTGGTTTCGGCTTGGGGGGGAGACCTCCGAGCGCCAGTGGTGGGACATCGTCGGCGTGCTGAAGGTCGGTGACAATGCCGATCGCGCGTACCTGCGGCGCTGGTCGGCCGCCCTCGGCGTCGACGACCTGCTCGAGCGAGCCTTGGCGGACGCAACCGGCTGAGCCATGCACCCCCTCATCGTTTCCTCACACAAACCCGCCCATGATGTGACACCGTCTCCTCGAAGCATTCTGGCCGTCCCATGCCTTATCGCGATTGGCTTCGTCCGCCACGGCATCTGACTGGCCGGCGCCATCGTGTCGCGTGTGCTGGGTCGCGCCTCTAGCGGCTACAGCCCGAGCACGGGCAGTCCGAAGGCGCGCGCGGCGAGCCCGAGCGCGGCATCGTGCGTGGCAAGTACGACCGGACGCTCCATGCGGTCCCGCCAGACGAGCGCTGTCGCCAGATGGAGCGCGTCGAGCGTGCCGAGCGGGGAGGGCAGTGGCTCGCCAGCCCGTGCCAGAATCGGCGCACGAAGCAGGACCAAGTCGATCGCCTCCAGCCAATCCCCGACGATTTCCAACCGTTCGGCTGCGACCTCCGGCGACAGTGCTCCGAGGCGATGCAGGCGATCGATGGTACGCCGGCTTTCAACGGCAAGGAGTTCGCTCGAGACCAATTGGTCTGCGTGCCGAATCTCCGCGAGGGCACCGGGTTCGCCCAGCACCACGCGCAGCAAAGCCGAAGTATCGACGTACAGCGTCACCGGCGCGCCCGATCCTCCAGGAGCAGCGCGAGGCTGTCGGTGGCGGGGGTCGTCGGACGTGGCTGTGCGAGATCCACGGTTCGTCGAGAGGCTCTGCGTACCTCAAGCGGACCGGCCTCCACGGGGACCAGCCGGGCGATTGGTGACTTTCGGTCGAGCACGGTGAGGGTTCGCCCCCTGCGAACGGCCCGGAGATATTCGCTCAGGTGCGCCTTCAGATCCGCAATGCCCACCGTCTTCATGACCATATTCTAGTCATGACAAGTCATGTATGTCCAGCCACCACGCCCGCCACCCGATGGCCTCCATCTTCCGCGTCTGATTAAACTGCGCCTGGGAGGGCCGCGCGTACAGGTCGGGAGACCTGCAGTCCATCAGGCAGTGGCGAAGTCATCACCAGTTCGTACGGTTCCAGCCGCAGCGACTACGGCGTAGACGCCCGCGCACGGGAACTGACCGAGATCGCCGACTTGCATCTTGTTGTGGCGAACGAGCGTCCGAAGAACATCGGTGTCCTGGGGCAGCCCTTCCTGGGCGAGGGTCGTCATCACGCATCGGGGATCCAGCAGCGCGACGTTGATCCGTGCACCATTACCACACCGGAATTGGTGGCCGACCCAGCCGTTCTCGACGAATCCAGGCTGTTCGGTTCTGACGATCATGTTCATGCGGAACCTGCGCTGCTCGAAGCGGCTCTGAGGCCGCAGCTCGTTGAGCCGCTCGAGCGTGGACGTCGTCATGACAGAGAGAGGATAGACATCGAAGAACGCACCGGCGGGGACGGGCGACTCCATTCCGAGTGAGGCGAATAGCGCGGCTCCCAGCTTCTGCGCGACCACCGTATCCCTGCCGCCCCCAGGGTCAGCGCCCTCGACATCAGGGTAATACTGGTCGATGGTGAAGTCATCCGGAGACATTCGTGCCAGCCTGACCTCTCGTCGACAGAATGCGGAGAGTGCGCGGTCGACGTCACCGGAGTCGCTGGTGACCAGCCGGCCATTCGGCAAATCGATCCGCACCGGGGGCGTGTCGTGCCCGGCCCGTGGCGGTTCGACGAACGCCGCTCGACACGCCAGCAAGTCGGGAAACAGCTTCACGCTTTTCGCGCTGGCCACCTTACCGGTTTCAGCGTCGATGAGCGCGTACGCCCGGTCACCCAAGACCCCTCGCTCAGTGAGCGTGACTTCCCGGAGTTGCTCGCCCTGCATCGACTTGACCGGGAATCTCCAGATTTCCGTCAGGGAACCAACTGTCGCCATTACTTGCCTTCCTTGGTGGTTGAGTTGATGTCCTTCCGCAGACTTTCAGCCCAACGAAAAGCCGAGAGCCTATTGAGCATTGTATTTCAAGCAGCTCTGCCAACACCGCGTCAACGTGCATTTTAAGCTGCCGGACTTCCCTGACTCGACCCAACCCCGTGGGCGCTCATCGAACCGCGAGTGTAAGTGGAACGGGCAATAGCTGCGCCTCGTCATTAGGGATCCGAGGCCTCCTACTTGATGAACGGCAATTCATACGAAAAGTAGAAGAAGACCCCTGACGCCGACTCTCCCCCCCTCCACGTCGTTGGCACCGCAAATCCCGCGACCAGTTGCTGATCGCCGATATCCCACCCCGCTCGGAAACCCGGTGAGAGCGTGACGCCATTCTCGCGCACCGTGCCGACATCCGCGATCGTCTCGTCGAAGGCGACGACCGATTCGAGCATCAGGTTGAACATCGGCCGGACGCGGTAGATGGCGCTTCCGGCGAGGAAGGGAGACGTGAGGCCTTCGCGCCGCGCGTCGTCTGGCGTCTTCGCTTTTGGCAGCCAGGTGAGGCCGGCGCTCCCGTGCCAGTACCAATCGCCGGTCTGCTTGCTGAACGGCAGGTTGAACTGGAGGCCAGCCGAGCCGTTGCCGAGGCCGTTGCGCGACTTGCCGGTCGGGATGACGACACTGATCCGCGGCGAGAATGCCGGCCGTCCCGGCCCTTCCATCGTCGCCTGGTAGCGGTAGTTGATGAACGTGTCGCCGGCGCCGTCGTGGCGCGCGGCCTGGATGTACGAGACGGTGTAGGACAACTGGTGCCGCTGCGTCCCAAGCGGCCACTCCTGGGTGAAGGCGCCCGACCAGTCGCCGTTGACGCGCGCGGCGCCAAAGATGTTCTGGAAGATACCGCGCTCCTGGTTGAAGGCCTCTTCGACCAGGAACGAGTTGTCGGTGATCCGGAACGGCTCGGGCGCGCCCGGAGCCTGGCCGGACGCCGACACCGGGACGATCAAGCACACGAAGAGCCACGCAAATCGAACCACCGGTCCTCCTTCGACAAGGCCTATCATTTTAGGCGATGAAGCAGCTCGATGTCCCCAGCCTATACTTGACCGATCGTTCCATACGCAGGCTCGGAGGAAACATGAAGAGACTCATCATCGCGGTGGCAATTGTCACCATGGTCGCCGGACTGGGCGCTCAGGGCAAGCCGGCCCCCCAGAAGATCGACGCGGAATACACGGCGAAGATCAAGGAGGCCCTGCAGGATCCCCGCATCACAACCGAGCTCGTGGATCACCTGCCGGCGTCCGACACCGTGCCGTCGCCGCTCAAGTTCCTGGGCCGCTACGTCGGCCAGCCCGGCGAGCTGACCTACGCCAAAGACATCCATCGTTACTACGAGCAGCTCGCGAAGGTGTCGCCCCGCGCCCGCTACTGGAAGATCGGCACGAGCGAAGAGGGCCGCGACATGGTGGCGCTCGCGATTGCGGACGAGGCGACGATCAGGAACCTCGAGAAGTACCGCGATCAGCTGGCGGCGTTGAACGATCCGCGCAAGACCACCGACGCGCAGGCCCAGGCCCTGCTCAAGACCGCCAAGCCGATCTACTACCTCACGAGCGGCATCCACTCGCCGGAAAACGGCGGGCCCGAGATGCTGGTCGAACTGGCCTACCGCCTCATCGTCGAGGAGACGCCGTTCATCCAGAACATCCGCAACAACGTGATCACGCTGATCACGCCGGTGATTGAAGTGGACGGCCGCGAGAAGCAGGTTGACACCTACTACTTCAACAAGACCCGCGCCCAGGGCGATGCCCGGCTGCCGCTGATGTACTGGGGCAAGTACGTGCAGCACGACAACAACCGCGACGGCATGGGCCAGTTCCTCGAGCTGACCAAGGCGGTCACCCGCACGCAGTTGCAGTGGTACCCGACCGTCATGCACGACCTCCATGAGGCACAGACTTACCTGTATTCGTCCACTGGCACCGGCCCCTACAATGACGCCCTCGATCCGATCGTGATCAGCGAGTGGTGGCAACTGGCGCAGAACGACGTGATGGAGATGACCAAGCGCGGCGTGCCCGGCGTGTGGACCTACGGCTTCTACGACGGCTGGGTGCCGAACTACATGTTCTTCATCGCCCACTCGCACAACTCGGTCGGCCGCTTCTACGAGGTGCAAAGTTACGGCCCCGACAACTACGAGGTGCGCCCCGGCGCCACCACCACCAGCAAGGAATGGTTCCGGCCCAACCCGCCGCTGCCGCTGATCAAGTGGGGCCCGCGCAACAACACCAACATCCAGCAGTCGGCGGTGCTCTTCTCGCTCAGCCACGTGGCGAAGAACAGGGAGACCTACCTCGAGAACTACTGGCTGAAGAACAAGCGGTCGATCGCCGAAGGCACCGACGGCCCGATCAACGCCTGGATCATTCCCGCCGGCCAGCGCCGCAAGGCCGACGCCGCCGACGCGGTAAACGAGCTGATGCGCCAGGGCCTGGAGATTCACCGTGCCGGCAGCGCGTTCAAGGCCGGCAACGTCAACGTCGCCGCGGGCGATTACGTGGTCCGCGGCGATCAACCGTATCGCACGCTGGCCGAGATGTACTTCTCGGTGCAGAACTACCCGGCGCAAAACCCACGGCCGTACGACGACACCGGGTGGACGTTCCAGTACATGCGGAACGTGAAGCTGGCGGCGGTCAACGACAAGTCGGTGTTCACGCAGCCGATGACCAGGGTGACCGGCCCGGTGAAGGCCGCCGGCGGCATTACCGATGGAGGGCCGGGGCTTCAGCCCCGGCCGACCCTGATCGTCGAGCACACCGCCGACAACAACCTGGTCACGTTCCGCTTCAAGAACGCCGGCGTCAAGATGATGGCCGCCGAAGAGGACTTCGAGTTGAACGGGAAGAAGTTCCGCGCCGGCGCCATCATCGTGCCCAACGCCGATCGCGCGGCGCTCGAACCGATGCTGCGCGACCTCGGCCTGTCGGCGTGGGGCGTGGCCGCGGCGCCGTCGGTGAAGACGCACGACCTCGACATCCCGCGCATCGGCTACCTCCACAGCTGGACGCGCACGCAGGATGAAGGCTGGGTGCGCGCCGCCCTCGACACCTACGGCGTGCCCTACACCTACTTCGCCGACCAGAAACTGAAAGCCGAACCCAACCTGCGGTCGAAGTACGACGTGATCATCTTCCCGCACGTCGGCGGCACCGCGCAGTCGCAGGTCAACGGCATGGCCATGATCGGCAAGACCCCGCTGCCCTACAAGAAGACCGACAAGACGCCAAACCTCGCCTTCGTGGACCAGTCCGATGACATCCGCGGCGGCATGGGCCTCGAAGGGCTGATGAACCTGGCGAAGTTCGTCCAGGACGGCGGCACCCTCATCACCGAAGGATCGACGACCACGATCTTTCCGGCGTATGCGCTGACGACGGGAGTGACGGTGGAGACGCCGGCGCAGTTGTTCGTGCGCGGCTCGATCCTCCGCGGCAAGTGGAGCGATGCGAAGAGCCCGCTCGCCTACGGCTACGAGAACGCCGACCTGCCCGTGTACTTCAACCAGGACCCGGTCCTGAACGCCGGTGGCGGCGGCATACCGGCCGAGTTCGCCGGCTTCTTCGGCGGCGGCGGACCTGCCAACGCGGGCATGGCGCAGAACGTGACGCCGAACGCGACCCAGGTGCACATCTCGCCGTTCGAGGCGGACGATGAGGCGGCGAAGGCCGGCCAGAAGCCACAGGCGGATGCGGCGGCGGAGTTCCGGCAGATGGCGCGCCAGTTCGGCATGAGCTTCGACGAAGCGCGGCCGCGGGTGGTGATGTCGTTCCCGCAGAACCCGAACGACATGCTGCTGTCAGGATCCCTCGCCAACGGCCAGTTCCTCTCGAACCGCGCCGCGCTGGTGGACGTCACCCTCGGCAAGGGCCACGTCGTGATGTTCGCCATTCGCCCGTTCTGGCGGTGGCAGACCCAGGGGACCTACTCGCTGGGCTTCAACGCGATCATGAACTGGAATGATCTGGATGCGGGGAAGGGTGACGGCAAGGCGCCGACCACGGCGGGGCAGTGAGTTTGTAGCGTCCGGCGTGAGCCGGACAACCAAGGTTAGAATTGTCCAAGAGGATACTTAAATGATTCGTATCGTTCGTCGTACCGCTTTCGCCGTGCTCGCCATCTTCACGCTCGCCGCCGGCCTTCAGGCCGCCGAGACGACCTACGGCGCCGGCGTGAAGCTGGCCGAAGCCACGCCGGTGAAGGACCTGTATGCGTCGCCCGAGAAGTTCGTCGGCAAGACCGTTCGCGTCGATGGCGTCGTGACGGCGGTGTGCACCGAGATGGGCTGCTGGCTGGCCATCGGGTCGGCCGACAACCCCGACCAGGCCGTGCGCTTCCAGGCGGAGCACGACGGCGTGATCGTGTTCCCGATCACGCTCAAGGGCAAGCCGGCCAGCGCCGAAGGCGTCTTCGTGAAGATTGAGGCTGGTGACAAGGAGGCCAACGAGGCGGCCAGCGAGCACGCGGCGAGCCAGCCCAAGGCCGCCGACTTCGGCAAGAAGTACCAGTTCAAGGTCACCGGCGCCGTCGTCCGGTAGCACCGCGCCAAGGGGCGGCCCCCGCGAGGGGCCGCCCGGCGGCCTTGGCTTGCTTGAGAAATAATTTTACGGTAAACTTCCCATAGCAAACCATGCTGGCTGCCAGTGCCCTTCCCAAGACGGCCGACGAGGCCACGGTCGTGACCAAGGCGGCGCTGCGCGCGGCTGAGCGGCTTGGGGTGACCAACCGGTTGCTGGCCGGAATCCTCGGCCTGTCCGAGGCCACCGTCTCGCGCATGGGTTCAGGCGCGTATCTCCTCACCCCCGGTGACAAGCCGTTCGAACTCGCGGTCCTCTTCCTGCGGCTCTTCCGGGCCCTCGACGCCAGCGTCGGCGGCGACCAGGCGGCGGCGCGCGCCTGGCTGCAGAGTGAGAACACGGCCCTCGGCGCGCCGCCCGTCACCTTGATCCCATCCCTCGCGGGCCTCGTCAACGTCGTTGGCTACCTGGACGCCCGCCGCGCTCTCGTCTGAATCGCGGCGGCGTGCCGGCCGGTGCTGGCGCGTGGTCGAAGCCCAGCACGTCGTTTCGACGATGGCGCTGGTGGACACCATCGCCGAACAGCATCTGCTCGAAGACCTGCTCGAACGCAGCAAGCCTCCGGTGCCACCGGAGTGTCGTGATCTCCACTACCTGCTGGCCACGCCATTCCGGCACGGGGCGCCGTATCCCGCGGGGTCGCGGTTCCGCCGGGCCGGGATGACGCCTGGTGTGTTCCATGCGTCGCACACACCCGGCACCGCCGTTGCCGAGATGGCATTTCACCGCCTGCTGTTCTTCGCCGAATCGCCGGGCACGCCGTGGCCCTCGAACGCGAGCGAGCACACGGCGTTCGCCGTCCGATTCAAGACGGCAAGGGCGTTGGATCTCACCGCCGCGCCATTCGAGCGGCAGGCGGGCCGGTGGTCACACCCAACCGACTACACGGCCTGCCAGGCGCTGGCCGACGCGGCCCGCGCGGCCGGCGTGCAGGTAATCGGCTACCAGTCGGCGCGCGCGCCGGGCCGCAACATCGCGCTGCTGGCCTGCGCCGCATTCGCATCGCGCGAGCCGCTGGAGCGCCAGGTCTGGCGCGTGCACGTGGGCCAATCCGGTGTTCGCGCGATCTGCACTTCTCCCGAGCAACGCCTGGGCTTCGACCGCGCGGCGTTTGCCGCCGACCCACGCATCGCCGCGCTGCGATGGGAGCGATAGCGTTTCGAAGCGACGCCGAGTGGTACACTTGGCGTCGTGGTGACGTCTGCCCGGCGACGATCCCGAAGCAAGTCCGGCGCGCGCCCCGCGCCGCCGCGGTCTGCGGCCGCGCGGTTGGCGGAAGCGGAGCGGCTGTACAAGGACTTCGTTGAGCTGACCCCCTACCAGCCTCCCAAACCCTTTGCGCGATCGTTCGCATCGTGGGCCGAGTACGAACGGTGGCGTCTTGCCCAAACGAACCCCTGGCTCCGATAATCGTGTTCTGCTCGTCTGCCGTCTGCTGAATCGGCGCCGGGCCCGCTATTTGATCACGGGCGGCGTGGCCGCCAACCTGCATGGTTCGGTCAGGGCGACCAAGGACGTTGACCTGCTGATCCCCAAAGACCCGGCGAACGCGAAACGCGTGCTGGACGCGCTGGGCGAGCTGCCCCTTGGCATCAGCCGCGAGCTTGATGCCGAACAAGTCGCGACCCGGCCGTTTACGATTGTCGGGGACATGCCGCGGGTCGACCTGCTGACGGTTGCGTGCACGGTCACGTTTGAGAAGGCGTGGCCCAATCGGGTGGTGCGCCGCATCGGCGGGATTCGTGTGCCGTATCTGAGCCGGGCTGACCTCATCCGATCGAAGCGGACCGGCCGGGCATCAGACCTGGCGGATATCGAGGTTCTCTCCGGCCGCC
>CAYHCX010000053.1:22261-26854 GCA_964355095.1 uncultured Acidobacterium sp. | reverse complement strand
GCGGCGTCGGTCGGGTTGGTTCAGCTGGATGGCCAGGCGGCACCCTGGAACCTGGCCGCGCACGAGATTGGAACCGGGCTGCGCGGCGGCTACCAGGTGGTGGCGGCCGACATCAACAAGGATGGCCGCGTCGACCTGCTGGCCGGGGCCACCTCCGCGACGGCCGACCTGGTGTGGTTCGAGAATCCCACCTGGACGCGCCACGTCATGGCCTCGGGCCTGCCGTCGATGATCAACGCCGACGCGTTCGACATCGACAAGGACGGCATTCCTGAAGTCGCGCTGGCCAGCGGCTTCGCGACCGCGCCCACCCGGAGCGCCGGCGTCATGACCATGCTCACGCACGGTGCCGACGTCAACGCGCCCTGGACCGCGAAGGCAGTCGACCGCACGCCCACCGCGCACCGCGTCCGCTGGATTGACGCGCTGGCGCACTTGAACGCCGACCAGCGCCTTGATCTCGCCTGCATCGGCACGGCGACGGCGAATCTGAAGTGGTACGAGAACCTTCCAGTCAAATAATCCTTGCGAGCCGCTCACCGCGGCGCGCGGAACTCCTTGCGGCGGCCGGCATCTCGTTCGAGGTGCTGGCGGCCGACATCGACGAATCCGTGCAGCCCGGGGAAGCTCCCGCCGCGTATGTCGAGCGCCTCGCCATCGAAAAGGCCAGGGCCGTGCTGGCGTTGCGTCCTGGCGCGACCGTGCTCGGCGCCGACACCACCGTGGTGGCAGACGGGCTGATCCTCGGCAAGCCTGCGGATGAGAACGAGGCGGCCGGCATGCTGCGCCGCCTCCGCGGACGCATGCATGACGTCTATACCGGCGTCGCCGTGGTCAGCGCCGACGGGGTGCGGTCGGCGGTCGAGCACACAAGGGTTTGGTTCGCGCCGATGACGGATGAAGACATTTCCTGGTATGTCGCCAGTGGCGAGCCCGTGGACCGCGCCGGCGCCTACGCCATCCAGGGACTGGCCTCCCGTTTCATCCCCAGAATCGAAGGCTCCTATACCAACGTGGTGGGGTTGCCGGTGGCGCTGGTCTCTAGTATCCTGATCGCGGAGCGGCCAATCCGGCTAAGTTCCCGTTCGACTCGCGCTTAGCTCGCTCAGGACAGGCTGAATTATGAAGCACAAAGCGATCAAGATCGGCCTTACCAGTCTGGTTCTCGCAATGACCTTCGGCGGTCTGCTGTACACGACGATGGCCGAAGGCACGGAGTACTACAAGCACGTTGACGAAGTCATGACGCAGCCGGGGGAGTGGTACGGCAAGAAGCTGCAACTGCATGGCTTCGTCGTGCCCGACTCGATCATGAAGCGCAAGAACAGCCTGGACTACCAGTTCAAGGTCCAGAGCAACGGGCACATCGTCAGCGCCACCTACACCGGCGTCGTCCCCGACACGTTCAAGAGCGATTCCGAAGTCGTGCTGAAGGGCGTCCTGACCGCTGAGGGGTTCCAGACGCAGCCCAACGGCGTGATGGCGAAGTGCCCGTCGAAGTACGAAGCCAAGCCCGGAGGCGCGACCGCGCCGTCCGGAAAATACTAAGGGGCCCCAATGGCCTCACTCGGCGCCTTTCTGCTCCTGCTGACCTTCGTGACCGCGGCCTACGCGGTCGCCGCCTCCGTCGCGGGCGCGCGCCGGCGCAACACCCGCCTGATTGAAAGCGGCATCGGCGCGTTCTACACCGTGGCGGCACTGATGACGGTGGCGTCGGGCGTGATCATCTACGCCTTTGTCGCCGGCGACTATTCCATCCGCTACGTCCAGCGCTACTCCGACAGCGTGCAGCCGATCTTTTACAAGATCACCTCGTACTGGGGCGGCCTCGACGGCTCGGTGATGTTCTGGGTGTTCCTGCTGTCGCTGTTCGGTTCGGTGGCCGTCAAGGTGAACCGCGTCAGCCATCGCGAGTTGATCCCCTACGTGGTCGCGGTGATCGGGGCAGTGGAGATGTTCTTCCTGTTCCTGATGATCATCCACAACAACCCGTTCTCGACTTACCTGACCGAGTCGCCGACCGACGGGCGCGGGCTGAACCCGCTGCTGCAGAACTTCTACATGGCGATCCACCCGCCGACCATGTACCTCGGGTTCGTCGGCTTGACCATTCCGTTCGCGTTCGGCATGGCCGCGCTGATCACCGGGCACCTGGATGATTCGTGGCTGCGCGCCGTGCGCCGGTGGACGATGTTCTCCTGGTTCTTCCTGTCGCTGGGACTCACGCTCGGCATGATCTGGGCGTACGAGGAACTCGGCTGGGGCGGCTACTGGGGCTGGGACCCGGTGGAAAACGCCGGCATGCTGCCGTGGTTCACGGCCACCGCCTTCCTCCATTCGGTGATGGTGCAGGAACGCCGTGGCATGCTGCGCGTGTGGAACGTGTCACTGGTGATCATCACATTCCTGCTGACCATTGTCGGAACCTTCCTGACGCGGTCGGGCGTGGTGCAGTCGATCCACGCCTTCGGCGAAGACCCGCAACTCGCCCGCTATTTCGCGATCTTCATGATCTTCACCCTCGTCTTCAGCTTTGGCTGGGTGATCTACCGGCTGCCGCTGCTGAAGGCCCGCCACGAGCTCGACTCGTGGATGTCGAAGGAAGCGGCGTTCCTCGCCAATAACTGGGTCCTGCTGTTTGCGGCGATGTTCGTGCTGTTCGCGACGATGTTCCCGACGATCACCGAGGCGATCAACGGCGAGCGCCTCACCGTGGGGCCGCCGTTCTTCAATCGCTGGATGGTGCCGATCGGTCTCATCCTGCTGGTGTTGACGGGCACCGGCCCGCTGCTGGCCTGGCGCAAGTCCACCATCATGAATCTGAAGGATCAGTTCATGTGGCCGACGTTGACCGGGCTCGTGGTCGGCGGCACCGTGGTGGCGCTGGGGGTGCGCGTGTGGGGTTCCGGCCTCTGCTTCGCGCTCAGCGGCTACGTGCTGGCCACGCTCACCCAGGAATTCATCCGCGGCGCCAACGTGCGGCGCGGCATGACCGGCACCGACTTGCTGACCGCGATGGTTGGCCTGGTGTCGCGCAACAAGCGCCGCTACGGCGGCTACATCGTGCACGTCGGCATCGTGCTGATCTTCATCGGCTTCGCCGGCCAGGGTTTCAGCCGCGATCAGCAGCTCCTGCTGAAGCCGGGCGAAGAGGCCACGGTCGGCGACTACACGCTTCACCTCGATGCCATCCGCGTCACCGACGACGGCCAGAAGCAGATGGTCACCGGTCACATCACGGTGAAAGACAAGAACGGCGCCGTGCTCGAGCAGATGAAGCCGGCGAAGTGGTACTTCCGGAAGCACGAGGAGGAGCCCACCACTGAGGTCGCCATCCGCCGCACGTTCGCCGAGGATCTCTACGTGGTGATGCCGGCCTTCGAAATTGAAGAGCAGACCGCCAGCGTGGAAGTGCACATCAACCCGCTGGTGAACTGGGTCTGGTTCGGCTTCGGGATTCTCGCCATCGGCACTGGTATCGCGCTGCTGCCGGAGACGGCGATGAGTTTTGCCGTCGCGCGGCTGCCGTCGGACGTCGTCACCGCGTCGGTGCTCCTGCTCTGCCTGCTGCTGCCGACCGGGCTGGCGTTTGCCCAGCACGTGGAGACCGGCCAGGATCCGCGGCTGGAGAAGATCACGACCCCCGAGGCGCGCGAGATCGCGCACAAGCTGGCGTGCTGGTGCGGCGGCTGTTCGCGGCTGCCGGTGGGGCAGTGTTCGTGCGGACATTGCGCCGTTGAGCGGGCGAAGATTGACGTCATGCTCACGGAAGGCAAGAACGAGAGCCAGATCCTGAAGTTCTACGTGGACACGTTTGGCGGCAACCAGATCCTGAGCGAGCCACCCAACAGCGGCTCCGGCCGCGTCGTGTGGATGATGCCGATCGTGGTGGGCCTGGGCGGATTCATGACGGCGACCTATCTCGCCATGCGGTGGTCGTCGCGGCGGACGTCGTTGGCCGGCATGCCCGCCGGGATTGAAGACCCCGACATGGCGTCGCGGCTGAACGACGAATTGCGCAACCTCGATTAATGGCTCGAACCGATAGCGAGAGGGACTTGTCCCCCGTAGCGCGACACGTCCGTCCAGGCGTGGAGGGGGAAGCGCGTGGCGCGAAGGAGGATGCGTTTCTGCAGCCCTGGCAGTTCTTCCTCCTCGGCGGCATGCTGGCGGCCACCGCCACCGTGATCGTCGCCACCGGCCAATCGCCGGCCAACATCATCATCCTCAGCCTGACCGTGGTGTCGGTCAGCTTCGTCGGCCTCGGCGCCTACCGCATGCTGTCGCCGCTGGTATTGCCGGACGTGGACGCGCCGATGATGATTGGCGGGCGCACCCGCCTCGCGCTCGACCGTGAGAAGACGCTGGTGCTGCGGTCGATCAAGGAACTCGAGTTCGACCACGCGATGGGGAAGATGTCGCAGGCCGATTTCGACGAGATGGGCGGCCGCCTCCGCCTGCGCGCGCTGGGGCTGATGCGCCAGCTGGACGCCGGCGGCGGCTACCGCGAGCAGATTGCCAGGGAAGTGGCGAAGCGGCTGGCGGACAGTTCGGAGGGCGATGGCTTGAGCCGTTCGGAGGGCGATGGCTTGA
>CAYHCX010000053.1:0-22161 GCA_964355095.1 uncultured Acidobacterium sp. | reverse complement strand
CCGTTCGGAGGGCGATGGCTTGAGCCATCGCCAGAAAGCAGCGACGGCTGAAGCCGTCGCTCTCCCAGCGTGCGGGGAGTGCGGCACGGCCAATGACCCCGACGCCCGATTCTGCAAGGCTTGCGGGTTCAAACTATGACCGGCCACGCGGCCGGGACTAAAGTCCCGGCCCTCCGAACGTCGCTGCTGCTCGTGCTGTTGATGACGGCAGCGCTCTCTGCCCAGGTGGCCATGCCGGACGCCAGCGCCATGGCCGGCGCGCCGCTGCCGGCGCCTGAGTTGCCCGACGCCACGGTCTCCGTGCGCGTAGTGCGGGAGCGCATGGGAAACAACCTTTCCGGCCAGGTGGTGACCCTCATGGTCGGTGGCGCGCCGCGCACGGCGACCACGGATGCGCAGGGCCGCGCCCAGTTCGATGGCCTCACCGCCGGCGCGCCCGTGCAGGCCTCGGTCAGCGTTGATGGGGAAGTGCTGACGTCGCAGGCGTTCGCGGTGCCGGCCAAGGGCGGCGTTCGCGTGGCGCTGGTGGCGGGGATCCAGCAAGCGGCCGCGGCGGAGAAGGCGGCCGCGGCTGCCGCGGCCAGCGAACCGGCCCGCCCCGGCGTGGTCGAGTTCGGTCCCGATTCGCGTCTCATCTTCGAGTTCCAGGACGACACCCTGACCGTGTTCTACCTGCTGGAAGTCGTGAACAACGCCCGCACGCCCATCGACATCGGCGGGCCGATCCTGATGGAGCTGCCGACGGGCGCGTCGGGCGCGTCGATGATGGACGGGTCGTCGCCTTCCGCCAGCGTTCGTGGTGACATCCTGACCATTACCGGCCCGTTCGCGCCAGGCAAGACCGTCGCGCAGGTCGGCTTTTCGCTGCCGCAGGCCGGCGCCGCCGCCACCATCAGCCAGAAATTCCCGGTGGCTCTCGCGCAATTGTTCGTGGCCGCCGAGAAGGTGGGCGCCATGCAGATGTCGTCGCCGCAGCTGACCGACTCACGCGACATGACGTCCGACGGCCAGGCGTTCATCATGGGCACCGGCAACCGCGTCAACGCGGGCGACACTCTCGTCGTGAACCTGTCGGGGATGCCGGCCCACAGCGACCTGCTGCGCGACATCGCGCTCGTCGCGGCGGTGCTGATCTTCGCGGTGGGCACCTGGCTGTCGGTCTCGCCGAAGGCCGCGCGTGCCTCCGAAGAGGCCAAGCTGACGTCGCAGCGCGACCGGCTGATGGCCGACGTGGTGGGCCTCGAGCGCAAGCGCCGGCAGAAGCCGCTGCCGCCGACTGATGAAGCGAGGCGGCAGCGCCTCACCGTGGACCTCGAGCGCGTGTTGGCGATGCTCGACCGCGGACCGCGGTCGGGAGACGAAGGCGTCCACCTTCGCGAAGACGCTTCCGCCGTCGCGCCGAACGCTTCGGTGGACAAGTCGGCGGACAAGCCGGCATGAGGCCGAGCGGGCCCGACTTCAACCGGCTGGCCGTCGTCGACCTCGCGCGTCACTACGGCCGCCGCAAGGCCCTGTCGCAGGTCAACTTCACGTGCGAGGCCGGCGAGATCATCGGCCTGCTCGGTCCCAACGGCGCGGGCAAGTCCACCCTCCTGAACATCCTCGCCACGCTGCTCAGCCCGTCCCGCGGCCGAGTTGAGTACGGCGAGCGCACGGCCGCGCAGACCGGCGCCGACATCCGCGCCTGCATCGGGATGCTCGGTCACGACCTGTTCCTCTATCCCGAACTCACCGCGCGCGAGAACCTCGTCTTCTTCGGCCAGCTCTACGGACTGCCGAACGTCGCCGGGCGCGTGGCGTCGGCCCTCAACCGGGCGGGCCTCACCGAGCGCGCGGATGACTTCGTGTCGGGCTTCTCACGCGGGATGCGCCAGCGCGTGGCGCTCGAGCGGGCGTTGCTCCACGAGCCTCGCCTGATCCTGCTCGACGAGCCCTTCACGGGTCTCGACCAGGCATCCAACCGGGCACTGGTGGACCGCTTGCGCGAACGCCAGCAAGCCGGCTGCGTGATTGTGCTCGCCACCCACGACCTCGATATCGTCGACGGCGTGCTGTCGCGCGTGGTGTTCCTGCGCAATGGCCGGCAAGTCGGCGAGCCGGGCCCCGGCAACGCCCTGCGCGAGCGTTATCAGCAGGCCATGGCGGAATCATGAGCGCCTTTTTCCGCGTCGCCTGGATCGTGGTGAGGAAGGACCTGACCGTCGAGGTCCGCAGCCTCGAGATCCTCTCGACGACGATCTTCTTCGCGGTGACCGTCGTGCTGATGTTTTCCTTCGGACTGGTGGTGGACGGACGGCCGCTGAACGACGTGGCCGCGGCCATCCTGTGGGTCGCCATCGCGTTCTCGGGAACGCTGGCCCTGGGCCGCACCTTCGAGCGGGAGCGGCAGAACGACACGCTGCGCGCCCTGTTGATGGCGCCGGCCGACCGTCCGGCGTTGTACGTCGGGAAGCTCGCCGGCATCCTGATGCTGCTGGCGCTGGTGGAGATGGTCCTGGTGCCGCTGGTCGGGTTGCTGTTCGCGGCGCCCATCTTCGAGCACGGCCTCCAACTGGTGATCCTGCTGGCGGGCGGCACGATTGGGTTTGCCGCGGTCGGCACCCTGTTCGCGGCAATGCTGGTACGGGCCAGGAGCCGCGACGTGCTGCTGCCCATCATGTTGTATCCCATGACCGTTCCGGTCATGATTGCGGGGGTACGAGGGACGGCGGCGTTGTTTCAGCCGACGCCCGACCTGGCGGTGGCGCAGTTCTGGATGGGCCTGCTCGGATTTTTCGACGTGGTCTTCATCACGCTCGCGCTGTGGACGTTCGATCCGGTGATGACGGATTAGTGGGGCGTATCAACAGCATGGAATGTTGTCTAGAGCATGCTCAACGACGGTATCGCGGCCGTTCCTTCGGAACGGCCCGCCAGGGTTCTCGAACCTGCGAGCCACGGGAATGACCCGATCAACAGTCGTAATGCTGGCCCTGGCGGCGGGGATGTTCGCCCTGGCGCCATGGATGATCAACGCGGCGCCGAACGAGGCGACGATGGGCCTCGTCTACAAGATCTACTTCTTCCACATGCCGTCGGCCTGGATGTTCATGGTGGCGGCCATTACGGCGGGCATCGCGAGCGCGCGCTTCCTGTTTCTGAAGCGGCCGTCGGCCGACGGCTGGGCGCTGGCCGCCGGCGAGCTGGCGGTGCTGTTCGGGGCCTTCACCCTGGTCACCGGCCCGCTGTGGGCGCGCAAGGCGTGGGGCGTGTGGTGGGTGTGGGACGCGCGGCTGACGTCGAGCCTGATGCTGTTCATGATCTTCGTCGCCTACCTGTTGCTGCGGAAGTACGGCGGCCCGGGTTCCGACAAGCTTGGCGCCGGCATGGCGTTGTTCGGCATGGCCAACGTGCCGTTCATCTACATCTCCGTGAACTACTGGCGCACCTTCCACCCGCTGACCTCGGTGGTGCCGACGCTGCCGGTCGAAATGGGCATTCCGTTGTGGTACTGCGTGACCGCGTTCACGCTGCTCTTCGTGGTGCTGTTGCGGATGCGGGCGCGGCTGGAGCACCAGCGCGCGCGCGTCGAGGCGCTGTATCTTCTCGAGGACGAATCGTGATGCGACTTCAGACCGTAGTGTTGTGCGCGTGGCTGCTGGCGGCGGCGACGGCGTCGGCCATGCAGCAGCCGCCTGCCGACGATTTCGTGCCAGTGGACGAAACGCTACCGGGTGAGCAGATTCCCGCGCTGCCGCTAATCGCGACCGCCTACGGCTTCATCTGGGTGGTGATGCTCGGTTATGTGTGGTCGATTGGCCGGCGGCTGCGGAAGGTCGAAACCGAGCTCGCCGACCTGGAATCGCGGGGGAAGTAGATGGAGTTCGGCATTCCCAATGCGTCGCACTTCATCTTCATCCCAGGCGTGCTGATTGTCGGTGTGGTGATCGGCTGGATTCTCGGCTCGCGCGCCGCGCAGGACGCGATGGCGTCGGAACTGCGCAAGCGGGCCGACAAGGCGAAGCGAACCGGGGTCTGACCCCGTCGCTAACGTCCGAGCGCCAGGCGCTGCGCGAGCACGTCCGGCAACCCTTCCTGGACAATGCGCGCCTGCGCCTTCGCGATCGGGTACTCCACCCGGTGAATCGTGACCTCACGCGCGGCGGTATCGACCACCGCGAAACCGGCGCGCGGATCGCCATCGCGCGGCTGGCCCACCGAGCCCGGGTTGATCAGGTAGCGATTCGCGTCGTCCAGGGCAATCGTGAGCGGCCGGCGTTCCTCCGCCGTAGACAACCCGAACTGATCGCGCGACAGGTAGTGGCCGACCTGGACGTGCGTGTGGCCGAACAGGCACAGCGGCCGGCGGGCGGCGTGCATGGCGCGTAACGCGTCGAGGTCGTCGAACACGTAAGCGTCTTCGTCGAACGGCGTGCCGTGGCAGATCTCGATCAAATCATCGACGACCACCGGGCCTTCCGGCAGGGCCGCCAGCCACTCGCGGTTCTCCGGCGTGAGCGCGTCGTAGGTCCAGCGGATGGCGCTGCGGGCGACGGCGTTGAAGCCTTCCGGGCTTTCGACGCCCGAGCCGACCTTGTCGTGGTTGCCGCGAATGATGGCCTGGGGCGCCAGGGCCCGCACGCGCTCACAAATCGCGTTGGGGTCGGCGCCGTAGCCGACCAGATCGCCGAGCACCAGGACCCGCTCGCAGGCGAGCGGGACGGCGGCGGCCATGACGGCCTCATAGGCCTCGAGATTCGCGTGAATATCGCTGATTACCAGGTAACGCATCGGCCCTCGGGGTTCTGACTGTCAGGCTCCATTGAGCCACTCAACGATGTGATCGACCAGCTCCTCCACGGAGCCGCGTCCTGCGTCAACCCGGAGGTGCGCTTGGCGGTAAGCCGCGAGGCGCTGATTATAAAGCTGTTCCATCTCCAGTCGATCGGCGGCCAGCGGGCGCCGGCCGTCGGACGGCACGCGGGAGAGTATGGTCGCCAACGGCGCGTCGAGCCACACCACCGCCCCGTCCCGGAGCATCAGCTCGCGGTTGGCGGGGTCCTCAAAGGTCCCGCCGCCCGAGGCGACGACCGCGCCCCGCTCGGGCAGGAGGTCGATCAGGACTGTGCGCTCGCACGCGCGGAAATAGGGTTCGCCGTCCTGGCGGAAGATCGTTGAAATGTCGCGCCGCTCGTTGCGTTCGATGCAGGCGTCGATGTCTTCCACCTTCCAGTCGAGCCGCTTGCCGAGCGCGCTGGCCGCCGTGGTCTTGCCGGCGCCCATGAAGCCGACCAGGTAAACCTTGTCAGCCTTCACGCGTCAGCCTCTCGAGGTCATCGAAGAAGGCCGGGTACGAGACCGCCACGGCGTCGGCGCCTTCGATCAGCGTCGGGCCACTGGCGCCGAGCGCGGCGATGGCAAAGGCCATCGCGAGCCGATGATCGTGGTTGGCGTGCACGGTGCCGCCCGTGAGGCGGGAGCCGGATCGGACCTGGAAGCCGTCGGGCCGCTCCTCGGCATCGGCACCCATGGCGCGGAGGCCGGCCACCAGTTCGGCAATGCGGTCGCTCTCCTTGACGCGCAGTTCGCCGGCGCCGGACACCGTGACGCTGCCGCCGAACGTGCCAAGCGTGGCCAGCACCGGCAGCTCGTCGATTACCTCGGGCACTTCGGCCGGGGTAATCACGAGGTCGCGCCTCGCGCCGTGCCGCACGCGGAGGCGGCCCACCGGCTCGCCGTGCCACTCGCCTTCGACGGTGGTGTCCACCTGGGCGCCGAACCGGCGGAGCACGTCGAGCAGCCCGGCGCGGCTCGGGTTCAGGCCGACGTCCGTGATGGTGACGTCCGACCCGGCCAAGGCCGACGCCGCCACGGCCCAGAACGCGGCAGACGACAAGTCTCCCGGCACGCGCAGCGATCGCCCGGACAGTCGTTGGCCGCCCCGCAGCGTGACGGTGCGGTGGTCCACGCCGACCGCGGCCCCGAACGCGGCCAGCGCCCGTTCCGTATGATCACGGGTAGAGGCGGGTTCAACCACGGTGGTGTCGCCGGTCGCCTGGAGGCCGGCCAGCAGCACGGCGGACTTGACCTGTGCGCTCGGCGCGGCGGGAGCGAAGCGGATGCCCACGAGGTCGCCGCCACGAATAATCAGCGGCGGGCGGTCGCCGGGCCCGGCGGTGACGAGGGCGCCCATTTGCGTGAGCGGGCCGATGATCCGGCGCATGGGCCGCCGCGACAGTGAGGCATCGCCGATCAGGGTCGACAGGAAGGGATGAGCGGCGACAACGCCGCCCAGCATCCGCATGGTGCTGCCGGAATTGCCACAGTCGAGCGGGCCGGTGGCGGCGGCCAGGCCCCGGAGCCCGCGGCCCTGGATGGTGACGAGCGGCGGATCGTTATCGCCTCCGGATGGCGTTCGTGAGACGATAGCCCCGAGAGACGCCAGGCAGGTGAGCGTCGATGCGCAATCAGCACCGGGCGCGTAGTTGGCAATGGCGGAAGGGCCATCGGCAATGGCCGCGAGCAATGCGTAACGGTGCGAGATGGATTTGTCCCCCGGCACTCGCAGCACGCCGGACACGGCGCGCGCGGGGGATACGGCAATTCGGTCGGCCACTCGCATCATGTTCAACTATAGCAACTTGACCGGCTTTGAAGCGCTATGGTACTTGGAGGCCGAGGATGAAGTGCTGTCCGGCGCGAATGGAACAGGAGACGACGAGATCAGGAGACCGTTATTTGTCTCTTGATCTTCTGACCTCTTGTGGATTGTTCCCCCGATGATTCCACCGCACACGGTCCGCCTTGAATTCAACAGCGCGTTCGACATGCTCGACTTCGTGCAGGTCGTCAGCGACCATGTCGGCAAGATGGCCGGTCTCGATGAAGATCAGCTCCACTGGGTCAGCGTCGCCGTGCGCGAATCGGTGGTTAATGCCATCAAGCACGGGAACAAGCACGACAGCAGCAAGCGCGTGGTTGTCGAGTTCAGCCCGGTGCCGCCCACCGATGCCGGCGAGCTGGTGATTCGCATCGAGGACCAGGGCGAGGGCTTCGTCCCGGAAGAAGTGGCCGATCCCCTTGCGCCCGAAAATATCCTGAAGTCGAGCGGCCGCGGGATCTTCCTGATTCGCAACTTCATGGACGAAACGGTGCTGAAGAAGGTGCCCGGCGGCATGGAGATCCGGATGGTCAAGAAGATTGCCAAGGGGCTTGGGGCTTGAGGCTTGAACCCGCCACTTCGCAGGATCCTCGTTTTCTCGCTACCGCGGTCGAAGCCGTTGTTCGCGCCGGCGAGATGCAGATCGCCAAGTTCGGCACCGGTGTTCGCGTCGACAAGAAGGGCACCATCGACCTGGTGACCGAGGTGGACGTCGAGGTGGAACGCATGTTCCGCGCGATGGTCGCCGAACGCTTTCCCGATCACGACGTGCTCGCCGAGGAGTTCGCGACGCCCCCGACCGGCGCGCGGCATCGCTGGGTGTTCGACCCGCTCGACGGCACCACGAACTTCGCGCACGGGGTGCCGATCTTCTGCGCGTCGCTGGCGCTCGAGATCGACGGCGAGGCCGTGGTGGCGGCCGTCTACGATCCCAATCGCCGCGAGCTCTTCACCGCGGAAGCGGGCCTGGGGTCGCGCCTGAACGGCCGGCCGCTCCGGGTCTCCGCCAATGCCGAAGTGATCGATGCGATGCTGGTCACGGGCTTTCCGTATCACGTCCAGCAGAACCCCGAGGAGTTCCTCAAGGTGTTCGGCCAGGTACTGCGCCGCGCGCGCGCGGTGCGGCGCCTGGGGTCGGCCGCGATCGACATCTGCTGGGTGGCGGCGGGCCGCATGGAAGGCTTCTGGGAGGTGGACCTGAAGCCCTGGGACACGCGGGCGGCGGCGCTCATCCTTCAAGAGGCGGGAGGGCGCGTCACCGCCATGGACGGCGGCCGGTGGATTCCCGAGAACGGCGACATCCTGGCCACCAACGGGTTGATTCACGAAGAGGTCTTGCGGATTCTGGGGTCCGCCTAGCCGCCTTCGCCAAGGCTCCGGCGCCCAAGAAGGCGGACGCTACATCAATGTGACGTCCGGCTTCAGCCGGACCTCCTCCGATACAACGCGACGTTGCCGCCCTCGCACACACGCTCGAAGCCGCGCAGGAACTCCGGCCATGCCTGCGCCTTCTGGTGCAGCATGTCGCCACCCTCGGCGGCTTCTTCAATCAACACCCATCCCGTGAAGGCCACGGGACCGTACGCGTACGCCGCCTGCCAGGTCGGACCGCTGCCCTCGTGCAGGAAGTCGGCGAGGTCGAAGCCCGCCAGCGACAGCTCCTGCATGTAGTGCGCGAGGGCGCCCATGCTGGCCATGATCGTGGTCCCGTCATAGGCGTCGGCCAGGCACTGCGTCACCGCACGGCGTCCAATGCCGTTCTGACGATCCAGCTGCGCCTCGGTAATCATCGGGGCGTCGCGATCAAACGGGCGGGCCTGCACGACGATGGCGACGAATACCACGCAGGCCACGGCCGGTGCGGCCCGGCGCAACAACCCGACGCTGGCGCCGATGCACGCCGCGCACCCGAGAATGAGCGGAACTTCGTAACGAATCCGAAACGGGTGCCCCGACATGAAGGCGTAGAAAGGCAACGCGGCCGACGCCATCAACGCGACTGGCATCACGAGTGCCGCCGGGTGAGTCTTACAGGAGTTCAGGAGGCCAGGAGCCATTCGTTGAAAGACTGCCGTGACGAGCAGAACAGCAACCGCGATTGCCGCGGCGAGCACCAGGCGTGGTCCGCCGAGGTCGGCGACGCCCTTCAGGATCGCCTCGGCGACCACCATCGGCTGGCCCTGCAGCGCCGGATCGGGCACGTAGAAGCCGCCGGTCACGAACCATTCGCCGATCGACGCGAAGCTCATGCCCATGAAGAACAGCACGGCGCCGGCGGGGTAGCACGCCAGGTGGGCCGTGCTTTCGGCGACCCGCGCCGGCGGCGCCCCGCGGCGCCACTTCACCCAGGCCGCCACCGCCATGGCCGCGCCGACAATCGGCCAGGCTTCGTAACGCGTGAGGCAGGCGGCGACGATCGTCCAGCCCGCGGCGCGCGGCACCGCGACGGCGTCCGACAGGGCCCACTCCGCCAGGTGCAGCACGACCAGGCTCGAGAGCGCGAACAGCAGCGACTCGGTCATGGGCGTGCTCTGCAGATAGAGCACGTTTGGGTTGGCCGCGAAGAGCCCCGCGGCCAGGGCGGCGCCCCAGCGCGAGCCAGTCGTGCGCAGAACCAGCGCCGACAGGCAGGCGACCGTGACGGCAAACGACGCAATCGACATGACGATGGCGGACGCCCCGGTCCGGTACATCCAGTCGATCTGGACTGGGAGGGCGTTGAGCAGGTGCGGCAAGGGGAGCCAGACCGCGCCAATTTGCTCCCAGCTGGGCGTGAGGCTGTCGAGGATGCGGCGGGCCACCACCAGGTGCGCCTTGGCGTCGTAGTGGCTCAGCGTCAAGCCGGCCGACCAATACACCGCGGCGGCGAGGGTGCCCAGCAGGGCGGCCAGGGCGCCCAGCGCACGCGAAAGGGGATCGAAAGAGGGCACGGTCGCGTTATATAATGCCTCGTCTCGCTCAATGCATCCCGAGCTTTCGATCGTCATCCCCGTCCACAACGAGTCGCCCAACATCAAGCCCCTCTATGAGGAGCTGACACAGACGTTGAGCGCATACGGCCGTGCCTACGAGGTCCTGATCGTGGACGACGGCAGCACGGACGACTCGTTCGAGCAACTGGCGGCGCTGCAGGCGCGCGACCCGCGGCTGCGGGTCATTCGCTTCCGCCGCAACTTCGGACAGACCGCGGCCTTCGCCGCCGGCATCGCGCACGCGCGCGGCCGGCTGGTGGTCACCTCCGACGGCGACCTCCAGAACGATCCGCGGGACATTCCGGCGATGGTCGCGCTCATCGACCAGGGCAACGACATCGTCTGCGGGTGGCGCAAGGACCGCAAAGACACGTTCATCACCCGGCGCGTGCCGTCGATTCTGGCCAACAAGCTGATCTCGTGGGCCACCGGTGTGCCGCTGCACGACTACGGCTGCTCGTTGAAGGTGTTTCGTTCGGAGGTGATCAAGCCGCTGCGGCTCTACGGCGAGATGCACCGCTTCCTCCCGGCCATTGCCAGCCAGATCGGCGTCAAGATTGCCGAAATGGAAGTGAATCACCGCGCCCGGCGCGCGGGCGTCACGAAGTACGGGTTGTCGCGCACCATCCGTGTGGTGCTCGACCTGGCCACCGTCAAGTTCCTTCTGAGCTACTCGACGCGTCCGCTCCAGATCTTCGGGTTGATCGGCCTGATCGCCGGCGGTCTCGGCGCGCTCATCTCCGGGTGGCTGGCCTACGTCCGCCTGTTCCAGCACCAGGGCATTGCCGACCGGCCGCTGCTGCTGCTCGGCGTGATGCTGATCTTCATCGGCGTGCAGCTGGTGACCTTCGGCCTGCTGGCCGAGGTGATGGCGCGCACGTACTACGAATCCCAGAACAAGCCCACCTACGTGATTCGCGAGGTACGCGAGACGCCCGACCTCGCCGTGGTTGCCCGCTGATGCCGGCCCGTCCGCCGCGCGAGCACGATCCGCGGATCACGGTCATCCAGCAGGAACTGTTCAACGAGAATCGCTCGAAGGCCGACAAGTACCGCGAGTTGTGTGTCGGCCGCCCGGGGGTGTGGGCGCTCGTCAAGTACGAGCTGGCGATGGTGCTGGCCAGCTGGGTGCCCGGCGCGATTGGCCTGCTCCTGCGTTCAAAGCTGTATCCGCGGGTGCTCGGCTCGGTCGGCCGCAACGTCGTGTTCGGCGTCAACGTCACGCTGCGCCACCCCCACAAGATCCACATCGGCGACAACGTCGTCATCGATGACCTCTGTTGCCTCGATGCCAAGGGCACCGACAACCAGGGCATCCGGATCGGCAGCGGCGTCTTCGTCGGCCGCAACACGATTCTCAGTTGCAAGAACGGCGACATCGTCATCGACGACCGCGCCAACATCGGGTTCAACTGCGAGATCTTCTCGGCCTCGCGGGTCCACGTTGGCAAGGACATCCTGATGGCGGCCTACACCTACCTGGTGGGCGGCGATCACCTCTACGACCGCACCGACATCCCGGTGCTGCAGCAGGGGCGCACGGCGCGCGGTATCGAGGTCGGCGACGGCGCGTGGCTGGGCACCCACGTGGTGGTCACCGACGGCTCCACCATCGGCCGTGATGCGATCATCGGCGCCGGGGCGGTCGTGGTCGGCGAGATCCCGGAGTTTGCGATCGCGACCGGCATTCCCGCGAAGGTCACGCGCGATCGCCGGGACCCGATCCCCCAAACCCCGAGCCCCAAGCCCTCCGCCTCCGCCGAGGCTACGGCGGACAAGCAAGCCTGATTTATGTGCGGCATCGTCGGAATCATCGACCATGACCAGAGCCGGCCCGTCGCCGCCGACGAGCTGCAGCAGATGGTGCGCATGCTGCACCACCGCGGCCCCGACGACGAGGGCAGCATCACGCTCAACGGCGTCGGCCTGGGCATGCGGCGGCTGGCGATCGTGGACCTGGCCACCGGCCAGCAGCCGATCCTGAACGAGACCGGCGACATCAAGATTGTCGCCAACGGCGAGATCTACAACTACCAGGCGCTGCAGAAGGAGCTGGAAGGGCACGGCCACACGTTCCGGTCGCGCCAGTCCGACATCGAGGTGCTGGTCCATGCCTACGAGCAGTGGGGCGTGGACTTCCTGTGCCGCCTGCGCGGCATGTTCGCGGTGGCGATTTGGGATGGCCGCACCAAGACCCTGATTGCGGCGCGCGATCGCGCTGGTGAAAAGCCGCTCTACTGGACGCAGACGTCGCGCGGCCTGCTGCTGGCGTCGGAAGTGAAGGCGTTGCTGGTGCGCCCGGAAGTGTCGCGCGAGCTGGATCCGATTTCGCTCGATCAGTTCCTGACCTACGAATACGTGCTTGCCCCGCGCACCATGATCAAGGGCATCCACAAGATCCCGCCCGCGCACTTCCTCCGCTATCACGACGGCGAGGTCTCGGTGCACCGCTACTGGGACGCGGCCGACGTGCCGGTGCGCGAGTGGGACGACCGCGAGGCGGCCGAGGCCCTGCGCGCCGCGCTCAGGAAGGCGGTGGTCAGCCAGTTGATGGCCGACGTACCGCTGGGCGCGTTCCTCTCCGGCGGCATCGATTCCAGCTCGCTGGTGGCGTTCATGAGCGAGTCCACATCGCAGCCCGTGAACAGCTTCAGCATCGGGTTCTCCGACGGCACCTACAACGAGTTGCCGTACGCGCGCGAAGTGGCGGCGCTGTTCAAGACCAACCATCGCGAGCGCAGCGCGTCGCCGAACCTCGGCGATCTCTTCGAGCGGCTGGTGGTGCACCTCGACGAACCGTTTGCCGACGTCTCGATGTTCCCGACCTTCAGCGTCTCCGAGCTCGCACGCGAGCACGTCAAGGTGGTGTTGTCGGGCGACGGCGGCGACGAGCTGTTCGGCGGCTACGACGCCTACCAGGCGCAGGCGCTGGCGGCGAAGCTCGGGTGGATGGGCGACGCGCTGATGCCGGCGCTGGCCGGCGTCGCCGCGGCCCTGCCGCCCACCGGGAAGAAGAAGGGGCTGGTCAACAAGGTCAAGCGGTTCAGCGCCGGCGCCACCACGGCCCCGGCCGACCTGGGGCATTACCGCTGGATGGTGTACCTGACCGCGCGCGAGAAGGCGCGGCTGTATCAAGGCGGGCTCCGCGACGCGCTGGGCGCGACCGACGTCTACGCCCCGGTGCGCGACGCGCTGGGGCGCTTCTCGCAGGATGATCTGCTCAACCGGCAGCTCTACGCCGACTTGAGCCTGTACCTGGCCGACGACATTCTCGTGAAGGTCGATCGGATGAGCATGGCGACCTCGCTCGAGACGCGCGCGCCCTTCCTCGACGGCGATCTCATGGAGCTGGCGTTCTCGATGCCGGGGCACCTGAAGATCCGCAACGGCGAGCGGAAATGGATCCTGAAGCAGGCCATGCGCGGCATTCTTCCCGACCGCATCCTGTCGCGCCGCAAGGAAGGCTTCAGCATCCCGATGAAGAACTGGCTGCGCCACGAGCTGCAGCCGCTGATGCGCGACCTGCTGTCACCGGCGCGCGTCGCGCACCGCGGCCTGTTCGATCCCGCGGTGGTCACGGCGCTGATGGACGCGCACACCGCGGGCCGCGAGAACCACGCGCACACGCTGTTCCCGCTGATGGTGTTCGAGCGCTGGGCCTCCGCGCATCTGGACACAGAACACCGGGTGTAATTTCCGGGAGAACGCTCCGGAAATTACACCCGGTGTTTTCCGACAAAAGAAAAGGCGCACGGTTACCCGTGCGCCCGTGATCACCGGCCGCGGCTGCGCCATCGCGCAGGTCTACGGTTTACTTCAGGTGCTTGCTGACCAGCTTGGTCATTTCGAACATATTGACCGTGGCCTTGCCACCGAAGACGGGCTTCAGTGCGGCGTCAGCCTTGATCATGCGCCTGTTCTTCGCATCCTGCAGGCCGTTCTTCTTGATGTAGGCCCAGAGCTTCTTGGTGACCTCGGTACGCGGAATCGGCTTGTTGCCGACCACGGCCGCCAGCGCATCGCTGGGGGTGACGGGCTTCATGAACGCGGCGTTCGCTTTACGCGCGGGCTTCGCCTTCGCGGCTTTCTTCTTCGCAGTCTTGGCCATCTGTTCTCCTATGGGCAATCGCTCAACGACAGCGTTGCAGAGGGGAGGTTACTATAAGTTCGCACTTTTTCCCTATGAAAAGTACACCCGCTCCCTCTGGGATCCGGTGTGGAGCCCGGGGGCGCCGCCTCAATCACGCGGGAGGCGGTAGAAGGCCTCGACCTCGGCCACCTCGTTTCTGACCCGCCACTCATCCCATCCGAGCGCGCGGGCCATGATGGCGCCGGCCCGTTCGAGAGCGTCGGCCCCGGGGTGCCCGGCGGCCCCGGCCTCGGTGCGGCGGATCACCGCGTCCCCCAGCTTAAGGGCCATTTCCCGGCGGGCGGCATAGAGGATTTCCGCTCCCAACACGTCGCAGGAGCGCCCGAGCGGACGGGCCAGGGCCGGCACGTCGCGGGCCATCTGCAGCACGCTGTCATAGCCGGTGCCATAGGTGGACGCGATGCGGCGCAGCGTGTCGGTGGGAATGCCTTCGACGTCCCGCAGGACCGCCGCCTTCAGGAAGTTGTCGACGTGGTTCATGCTGCCGCCCAGGAGCGGGGTTTCCGCCGTGCGGCAGGGCGGCGGGGTGGCATGGCCCATGGCGCGAAACACGGCATCGACCGCCTGTTCGGCGGTGTGGCGGGCGGTCGTGTAGCGCACGCCGAACACCGACACCAGGCCACGCAACCCATGCCGGCTGTGGTCCACGACCCGGCTCTCGCGCAGCAGGCGGACTTGGTGCCCCTCCCCCGACACCATCGGCAGCAGGCCGCGATGGACCAGCAGCACGTCCGAGGTGGTCAGGCCGGCATGGGGGAACGCCTCGCGGGCATCCTTCAGGAAGGCCTCCAGATCCCACCGCGACACCTTCAACTGGTCGGGCGAGCCGTCATAGGCGTCGTGGCTGGTGCCGAGCATCGAGACGTCGCGCCACGGCACCATGAACAGGTAGCGGCCGCCCACCACGCCGCCGCAGGCGTGCGAGTCCACCAGCTTGCGGGTGACCACGTTCATGGCCCGCGACAGGCGCGGCGGCGGCGCCCCCTGGGCCGCGCGCGGCAGGTCGGTGAGCATCGACGCCGCCCACGGCCCGGCGGCGTTGACGACGACCGCGCCGCGGATGTCGAAGGTCGTGCCGGTCAGGCCGTCCTCGGCCTGCACCCCGACCACGCGGTCGCCGTCGCGGATGAACCGGTTGGCCTTGACGTAGTTGGCCGCGGCAGCGCCGGCGTCGACCGCCGACAGCAGGAACGACAGCGTCACGCGGTCGGTGCTGGTCATCTGGTAGTCGTGCCAGACCGCGCCGCCGGTCACCCCTTCCGGCGCCACGACCGGGTTGAGCCGGAGGGTCTCCTCCTTCGAGATGATCTGGCTGCGCGGCAGGTGTGACCCCGGGTCGGCCAGGCCCTCGTTGCGGTCGCGGGCCACCAGGTCGTTGATCGCCAGCGCGATGCGCATCGCCAGCGCCGAGCGCTTGGGGTTTCGCGTGGTGGCGACCACGAACGGCAGCGGGCGCACCAGGTGCGGCAGGATGCGCGCCAGGGCACGGCGCTCCCGGATGAACAGGCGCATCTGCCGGAAGTTGAGCGACTGGAGCGACCGCAGACCCCCGTGCAGGGTCTTGAGGTTGTTGAAGGAGGTGGCGGCGCCGAAGTCGTCCTTGTCGATGATCGCGACCGACAGCCCGCGTTGAGCGGCATCCCACGCCACGGTGACGCCGTAAAAGCCGGCGCCCACCACAATCAGGTCAAATCGGGTGTCCGCCAGCCTGCCGAGGTCGCGCGTCATGCTCGCCTTCGCTCGCCCACCGATGCACGCGAGCTTCGGCGAAGTCTCGCCGTAGCGGCCGTTGGCCGCGTAGGCGGAAACGAGTCCGCATGTTTACCGTTGGGATACCGCATCAGAGAGCCGATATTGTACGATACAAAGTCGTGATCACCGAGATTCAACGCTACTGGAACCACCGCATCCACGATTTGGAGATGACCGACGAGCCGGTCGGCACCCGTGGGTTCTTCGCCGATCTCGAGGATTACCGGTACGACAAGCTTCGCTACCTGCCGCAACTGGTGGACTTCTCGGCCTACAAGGGACAACGGCTGCTTGAGGTCGGCTGCGGCATCGGCACCGACCTCGCGCGATTCGCCGCCGGCGGCGCGCGCGTGACGGGCGTGGACCTGGCGCAGACGGCCATCGACCTTGCACGAAAAAACTTCGACCTGCGCGAGCTGTCGGCGGAGGAGCTGCGCGTCGCCAACGCCGAGGCGTTGCCGTATCCCGATGCCTCGTTCGACGTCGTCTACGGCCACGGCGTGGTGCAGTACACGGCCGACGCCGCGCAACTGATTCGCGAGTGCCACCGCGTGCTGAAGCCGGGCGGCACCGGCATCTTCATGGTCTACAACCGCGTCTCCTGGCTGAACGCCCTCTCGAAGGTGATGAAGGTCCCGCTGGAGCACGAAGACGCACCGGTGCTCGTGAAGTACTCGATCTCGGAATTCCGCGCACTACTTGCGCCCTTCGCCGAGGTGCGCATCGTCCCAGAGCGCTTCCCGGTGAAGTCGCGTTTGCATGGCGGCTGGAAAGGGCTGGCCTTCAATACGTTGTTTGTTGGCATGTTCAATGCACTGCCGGTGGCATTGGTGCGGCCACTTGGCTGGCACTTGATGGCCTTTTGCCGAAAGTAGGGTGATGCGCGTTCTCTCAATCGTGCTGGTTCTCGCTCTGGTGTCGGGCTGCAATTCCAGCGCGCCCACCGCCCCGACTCCGCCACCGTCGCCACCGCCCCCGGTCGTGGTAGTGCCCGATCCGCCGACCGTGGTGTGTCCGTCCGCGGTGTCGTCTACTACGACCGGCACCGGTTTGGCGGTCAGTTACACCACGCCATCGGCCGAGGGCGGACAGGCGCCGGTGACCGTGGCCTGCGCGCCGCCGTCGGGCTCGACGTTTCCCGTCGGGGCGAACGAGGTGCGGTGCACGGCCACCGACTCGCTCAACCGGTCGGCGTCGTGCGTGTTCGGCGTGACCGTGTCGCGCCTCGCCACCATCAGCAAGACCAAGTTCCTGGCGTTCGGCGACAGCATCACGGTAGGCGTAGTGGCTTCCGACAACCCGTCGCCGCCGCCGCCGTATATCCTGCGCGACGTGCCGAACGACGCCTATCCCGAGGTGCTTCGACGGCTGCTGGCGGCGCGCTATTCGTCGCAGACCATCACCATGATCAACGAGGGCAAGGGCGGCGAGAAGGCGGTGGACGCGGTCGGGCGTGCGTTCAGCGTGTTCAACGCCAATCGCCCGGAGGTGGCCATGATCATGGATGGCTACAACGATTTGTCGACCCTGGGCGAAGCGGGCATCGATCCGGCGATTGCGGCCATCAACGACATGGTGAAGGACGCCCGCTTCCGCGGCGCCCGGGTGTTCCTGGCGACGCTGACGCCGCCGCCGGTGGGCGTGAACCGCGGCATCGGCAACATCACCATCGTGCGGTTCAACGAGAAACTGAGGGCCATGGCCAAGGGAGAGAACGCCGTGCTTGTGGATGTCTACGCGGCGCTCGCGCCCGACCCGAACCGGTATAACAGCGCCGACGGCCGGCACTTGAGCGTGGAGGGATACCGAAAGGTCGCGGAGACGTTCTTCGCCGCCATTCAGGCCGAATTGGAGGTCAAATGAGGAAAGGCGTGCAATAGCGCGCAGGATTTATTAATATTGAAATATATTGCGAACGGCGCTCATCTTTGGTTCGACGATATCGGTCCTCGTCGCACTGACTTACACCGCCTGGCTCACCGTGCCGGGGTTCGATGGCCGGGCCCGGAATATCACCCTGGCCCAGCGGCCACCTGATCCTGCCTATTATCTGGCGCACGACCGCGGCGGCCATCTCGATCATCACGTCCTGTACCACGGCACCGATGCCGAGGCCATTGCCAACCTGAAGAGCGCCGACATCCTGTTCGTCGGGACGTCGCGCATGATGTTCGCGCTGCGGTCCCGGGTCCTCGCCCCGTGGGCCCAGGCCTACGGGGTCACCTACTACGCGCTGGGCTTCGGATTTCGCGAAGGCGACACGTGGGCGCTGGAGCTGATCAAGAAGTATGACCTCCGGCCGCGCATCGTCGTGGTGAACGTGGATGGGTTCTTCGGCCGGCCCCTCAGCACCTGGGCGGAACGGGTGATGAAAGACACGCCCTTCGGCGCCCGCAAACGGTTCTGGGAGGGCGAAATCGGCCACGAGGCCCGGCGGGCGATTCACCAGGTGATCCCCAACTGGATTGACCTCTACGGCCGTCCCGGCTTTCCGTTTGGCAATGAGTTCATCGCCTACCGCTCGCGCCGGGACGGGGTCTGGTCCATCTCGCCTTGGCCCAAGCCGACGATGGCGGCGCCCAGCGAAGACTACGGTGCGGTGGCGGTTGGCCCTCGCCTCGGCGATCCCGCGCGAGCCTTCAAGGCCGAACTCGATCGGCGGGGCAGCCGCATGGTCCTGACCTACGTCCCCACCCCCGACGATGCGGGCGGCAATCCGGTGGCGCTGGGCAGGCTGCTCGGGGTGCCGGTGGTCGGCATGGACGTGGACGGCCTGACCTCGCACGACGGCAGTCACCTCAGCGAAGAGAGCGCCGTGTTCTGGAGTCGTCGGCTGACCTCGGATCTCTCGCCATTCATGCCGCAGTGGCCTAGATGAGTTTCGTCTCCTGGGCCTTCGTCATCCTGTTCCTCGTCGTCTTCGCGGCGCGGCTGACCGTCGGGCGCCGCAAGATCGAAACCGCGTACGTCGCGGTGCTCCTCGTCTCCAGCACCATCTTCTACGCGTGGCACGTGCCGATCTACATCCTCGTGCTGGTGGCCAGCGCGGGCGTGGATTTCGTGGCGGCGCTCGCGTTGGAACGGGTACCGGTCACCGCCGTCACCAGACGACGGTGGATTCTCGCCGTGTCGCTTGGCGTCAACCTTGGATTGCTGGGATTCTTCAAGTATTCCAACCTGCTGATCGACGCGACGGTCCGCGCCGCGGCGGCGCTCGGCTATCGCCTCGAGACGCCAGAAGTGTCGCTGATCTTGCCGATGGGCATCAGCTTCTACACGTTCCAGTCGATGTCGTACACGATTGACGTGTACCGTGGCTTGCTGAAGCCGCTGCATAGCTTCAAGTCCTTCTTCCTGTACATCATCTTCTTCCCGCAACTGGTGGCCGGCCCCATCGTGCGGGCGGTGGATTTTCTGCCGCAAATGCCGCGGCCGCGCCGGCTTCGGCTGCGTGTGTTCTACCAGGGCGCCTGGCTGATCATCGTCGGCTTCTTCTTGAAAATGGTGTGCGCCGACAACCTGGCCGTCTACGTGGACGAGTATTGGGACCTTGGCTATCGGGAGCAGGCGAACGCCGGTTTCGCCCTGTGGATGGCGCTGATGTTCTCGGGGCAGATCTTCGCGGACTTTGCCGGCTACTCCAGTATCGCGAGAGGTCTGGCCTACCTTCTCGGCTACCGCCTGCCGGTCAACTTCAACGCTCCCTACGTCGCGGGTTCCCTGAAGAACTTCTGGGAGCGATGGCACATCACGCTGTCGAGCTGGTTACGCGACTACCTCTATGTGCCGCTCGGCGGCAACCGGCGCGGACGGGTGCGGACTTACGTCAACTTGCTGCTGGTCATGGTGCTTGGCGGTCTCTGGCACGGCGCGGCCTACACCTACATCGTCTGGGGCGCCATCCACGGCGTGGCACTGGCGGTCGAACGCGCCCTGGGGCTCCAGCATGATCGCGGTGCCGGACGGTTCGGCGCGGTGCGGCTCGGATGGTTCGTGGTCACGCAGACCGTGGTGCTGGGCGCCTGGGTCTTCTTCCGCAGTTCGTCGTTCGCGAACGCGACCGCGTTCATGGGGAACATCCTCACGATGGACTTTGTGATGCCCAACACCATGATGTGGGTCGGGACCCTGTTCCTGCTCCCGCTGATCATCCATCACGCATGGATATGGGCCGAAGAGCGCGGCACTGTCCGGTCGTTGCCGGCGGCCGCGCGCGCGTCCCTGGCCGCGGTGATGGTGTATGGAATCGTGACGCTCTACGCCGGCACCAGCGATTTCATCTACTTCCAGTTCTAGCCGCAGATTCTGCATAAGACGGTCCAGCCGCAGATTCTGCAGACGACGGTTCCAGCGCAGATTCTGCATAAGACGGTTCCAGCCGCAGATTCTGCAGACGACGGTTCCAGCGCAGATTCTGCAGACGACGGTTCCAGCCGCAGATTCCTCGCAAGAACGGGCTTCCAGCCGCAGATTCTGCGCAAGGAATAGGTTGAATTAATTCCGAACCGGGGCGGAACTCCGCAAAGATAGCGCTGCGTGACTTCCTCCTCGGCGCGCCTCGTGGTTCGCGTCATAGCGGCCGTATCGCTGGCTGGCATTGCCGCGGCGTATCTCGGCGTCATTCGCCCATGGGGGGGCCTTGTCAGCACGGCGGTGCTCGGCTGGTTCATCCTTCCGGGCGTCACGTTTGCGCGCATCCTGACCCGCAGCGACGACACCCGCGCGCACTGGCTGCTGGGGCCGGTGTGGGGCGTGGGCATTTCGGTGCTGGGCCTGCTGGCGCTGTGGCAGCTGGGGGGCCGCGGTGCTTGGATTGTGCTTCTGGCGCCCTGGCCCCTGTGGCTCCTGAACCGGCTTGCGTTCCGGCGCATCGGCATCGATCTGCGGATGCCGCGTTTCGATCGCCGCGACCTGGTGGCGATGCTCCTGTTGTTCCTGCTGGTACAGCTCATCGCCGGGGCGCCGTTCGCGCGCGTGGCCGAGCCGGTGGATGACGGCGGCAAGGCCTATCGCGCGTATTTCACCGCCGACTTCGTCTGGGCCATGACCGTGGTGGCGGAGGTCAGCAAGGGCGACATCCCGCCGAAGAATCCCTTCCAGTTCGGCGGCACGTTGCACTACTACTGGCTCGCGCACTTTCTGTCAGCGGTCGAGTACCGCATTCTCGGTCGCTGGGGACTGACGATTGAGGAAGTGACGCTCGCCAATTCCCTGGCGTATGGCCTGGCGTTCATCGCGTTCCTGTACGGCTTCGTGCGCGCGTTTGGCGCCACTGCCGGCGCCGCGGCCACGGCGTGCGCGCTCGTGTTTCTGGCTAACAGTTACGAGGCCCTGGATCGGTTGGTGGTGTGGTGGAACGAAGGCGCCATCATTCCGCTGCTCGGGCAGGTCAACGTGGACGCCGTGACGCGGTGGTTCTATTCGGGAATGCCGGTGGACGGGTTGCACCGGATGCTCCTGTACCAGCCGCATCACCTGGGCGGCTACGCCATCGGCCTGTCGGCCTTGCTCATCGTCGCCCGGAGCGCCGACGCCGCCAGGCCGCTGGTCGCGCTGACCACTGGATCGTTCCTGGCGCTGAGCCTGTTGTTGACGAGCTTCGAAGCCATCATCATCGGCGTCGCCGTCTCCATCGTTTATGCCGTGCGGCTGTTGGCGCCTCCCCGGTGGAAGGCGATTCCGTTGTGCGCCATCCTCGGCGCCGCGCCGGTGTTCGCGGCCTTCGAGGTGTCTGAGGCGCTGGCCTACGTGGATCCAGCGGCGAGCACGCTCGTGCGGTTCGGCCCGAACCCGGTCGCGCTGATGCACTGGCCGTATGCGTTGCTCCTCAGCTTCGGGCCGATGCTTATTCTCGGCGCCATCGGCGCACTGGTCGCCGTAGTTGGCCGCCGGAGCGAAACGCTGCCGATCGCCGCGCTGGCCACCGTCGCGTTGGGCTTCTACTTTCTCACCGATGTCCCGGACATGCAGCACGTGTGGGTGGGCTGGCGCGCGGGGCACCTGCTGTTTGTGTCGTGCACCGTGTTCACGGCCGTCCTGCTGTCATCGGCGCAACGGGCGCCGCTCGGCGTGAAAGTCGCGGCGTGGGCGCTGGTCGGCGTGCTGGCCGCGGCCGCGCTACCGACGGTGGCCATGGACATCTACAACGCTCAGGACATTGCCAACATCGGCCCGGGGCCGGGATTCCCCTGGACGCTGGTGCTGTCGCGCGACGAAGTCGAGGCGCTGAACTGGCTGAAGACGCAGACGCCTCCGGATGTCATCGTCCAGCCGAATGTGGCGGAACGCGCGAATGCGTCGTGGGGCTACATTCCCGCCTTCGGTGAACGCCGCATGGCGGCCGGGCTGCCGATTGCCATGATTCCGATGCTGCCGTACCAGGATGCCTCGACGCTTGTGGGGAACGCGATCTTCGGCGAGGCCGACCCCAAGGCGCGGGCGCTGATGGCCCAACAGCTGCACATCGACTATCTGTACGTCGGGCCGGCCGAACAGGAGCGCCATCCCGAACTGGTGGCGTCGTTCGACTCGCGTTCGGACTTGTTCCCGGTGGCGTTCAGGAACAGGGACGTCGTTATCTACCTGGTCTCGTCCTGACGTCGGCGATCACGTCCTCGAGGTGGGTCTCGATCGACCGCTGCGGCGCA
>CAYHCX010000052.1:0-27167 GCA_964355095.1 uncultured Acidobacterium sp. | reverse complement strand
ACGTCAGCGCGTCAGCCCGTGCCCTAGCGGATAGAGCCCGGGCAGCGCGATCGGCAGCTTCCCGCCAATCGCAATCTCCCCGGCCAGCGCGCGCACGGCGGCGCGCTCGGCGCCGTCGGAGAAGTCATAGGTCAGCAGCATCGCCGGCACTTCGGGAATGCCCATCGCGGTGTAGGGATTACCGAACAGCACCGAGACGAACGGCTGGCGGCGGCGCTCGGTGGCGCGCGCGAGGTCCTTGAGGAACTGCTCGACCTGCGGCGCCAGGTCCAATCGCCCGCTCCCGGACGAGGCCCGCACGAAGATGCCGGCGACCACCGCGTCGTACTTCGCCGCCAGCGCGCGCACCATGTCGAGCTCGGAGGGCGTCGTCCGATCCGAGATCTCGAACGACTCGGTGGCGGCCCACCTCGCCCGCAGCTCCGGAATCATCGTCCGGCTCGGCGCCGCGATGCGCCAGCCGGAGGGGTAGTCGAGCACCGACAAGTACAAGACGCTGCCGGTCCTTGGCGTCGGCAGCGGCACCATGGTCCGATCGTCCTTGATCAGCGTGATGGCGCGATCGCTGACGGCCTGCGCAATGGCTTCGTGCTTGCGCCCCCCAACCGACAGCGGCGCGCTCTCGATGTTCACGGTGCGCGTCCGATGCAGGCCGAGGCGCGCCTTCGCTTCCAGGATCCGCCGCACCGAGCGCTCGACCTGCGCGCGCGGAATGGTGCCGTCTCTCACCGCCGCGGCCAGCGCGAGGGCGGCGGCCGGGGAATCGGGCGAGTCGAGCACCACGTCGATGCCCGCCTGCACGGCGCGCACCGCGGCCTCACCCGGCAAGGCCATCTTCGTGATCGCCTGCATCTTCATCGAGTCGGTGTAGATCAGGCCGGTGAACCGCATCTGTTCTCGCAGGAGCCCGCCGATCACGGTGGGGCTGAAGGTGGCTGGGCGTTTCTCCGGATCGATCGCCGGCATTTCCATGTGCGCCACCATCACGCCGGCGGCGCCGGCGGCGACGCCGCCCTGGAACGGCGGCAGCTCCACGGCGTCGAGCCGGGTCCGCGGATGCGCGACCAGTGGCAACCCGAGGTGCGAGTCCACGTCGGTGTCGCCGTGACCGGGAAAGTGCTTGAGGGTGGCGAGCATGCCGGCGTCTTGCAGCCCCTTCACCCAGCTCGACACCATGGCGCCCACGCGCGCCGGATCCTCGCCGAACGATCGGATGTTGATCACCGGGTTGCGCGGGTTGTTGTTCACGTCGGCCACCGGGCCGAAGTCCACGTGCACGCCGATCGCGCGGCTCTCGATCCCCACCACCTTGCCCGCCTCGTAGGCGAGTTGCGGATCGCCGGTGGCGCCAAACGCCATCGCGCGCGGAAACTTCGTGGCGCCGGCAATGCGCATGGCCACGCCCCATTCGAAGTCCGACGAGGTCAGCAGCGGCAGCGACGAGATCGACTGCAGGCGGTTGAAGAGCGACGCCACCTCGAGCGGCTGCCCCAGGATCACCGGCCCGTAGGTGTTGTTGAGCATCACGTTCGGCACCGGCTCGGTGCCGCCAAATGCGACTAGCCCGCCGATCTGCGACTCGTGCACCAGCTTGACCAGCGCGTCGTATTGGTCGGTGTCGCTACTGAGGTAGGTGGAGTTGAGCGGGGCGAAGATCATCTGGCCCACGAGCTGCTCCAGGGTCAGCTTCTTGAGCGTGGCCTCCACCCACTGCTGGGCAGCCTTGTCAAGGGCCGGCTGGGCGGCCGGGCCGATGGTCGCCAGCAGCAGGACCGCCATCACGGGCAGCAGCCGTTTCATCGCCCACCACTATAATCGACACGTGAGCAGCACCGAGCACAAGGCGGCGGCCCCGGCCCGCCTGCGCGTCTTCGTCCTGACGGTGAGCGACACGCGGACCAACGACACCGACACGTCAGGCCAGGCCATCGCCGAGCTGTTGATGGGCGCCGGGCACCACGTCGTGGGCAAGGCGATCGAGAAGGACGAACCCGCGCGCGTCGCCGAACTGGTCCGGCAGCAGGCCGCCATTGCCGATGTCGACGCCATCATCACGACCGGCGGCACGGGCCTCACCAGCCGCGACAGCACCTTCGAAGCGGTCGACGCCCTGCTGCACAAGCGGCTTCCCGGCTTCGGCGAGTTGTTCCGCATGTTGAGCTATCACGACATCGGCGCGGCGGCGATGCTGAGCCGCGCCTGCGCCGGCACCATCGGCCGCGTTGTGGTCATCTCGCTCCCGGGATCCGAGAAGGCGGTCCGGCTGGCGATGACCAAGCTCGTAATTCCGGAACTGGGCCACCTGGTGCAACAGGCACAGAAGTAGCGACCATGGCAAAAACCGAAATGCGGCCCATCAAAGACACGATTCCGCTGGAGGAGGCCCGCCAGCTGATTGCCGACGCGTGCCGGCCGATCGAGCGGACCGAGCGCGTCGCGCTTGTGGACGCCAACGGCCGCGTCTGCGCCGCCGACGTGCACTCCACGCGAGACGTGCCGCCGTTCTCACGCGCCGGCATGGACGGCTTCGCCGTGATCGCCGCCGACACCTTCGGCGCCAGCCGCTACGAGCCGAAGACGCTGCGGGTGATCGAGAAGGTCTACACCGGCCAGATCCCGACCCGGCACCTCGAGCCTGGCACCGCCGTCGAGATCGCCACCGGCGCCCCCACACCCGCGGGTGCGGATGCCGTGGTGATGGTCGAGGAAACGGAGAAGGCGGGAGACGACGTCCGCATCCTGACGCCGGTGTATCCGCGGCAGAACGTCGGCCGCCAGGGCGCCGACATCGTGGTCGGCCAGACGGTGATCCGCCGTGGCGACGTGCTCAATCCCAGCCGCGTCGGCGCGCTGGCCGCGCTCGGCGTCGGCGACGTCGAGGTCTACGCGAAGCCGGTCATCGCCATCCTCTCCACGGGTGACGAGATCGTCGATCCCGGCCGCGAGCTGCTGCCCGGGCAGATCTACGACATCAACAAGTTCACGCTGAGCACGATCATCCAGGAGCACGGCGGCGTCCCGAGGCCGTTCGCCACGGCGCAAGACACCATCGACGCGCTCGAGCAGGCGATCGACGCCTGCATGTCGTGCGACGTGCTGGTGTTTTCCGGCGGCAGCTCCGTCGGCGAGCGCGACCTCATCCTCGACGTGATCGGCCGCATGGGCGAGATCCTGTTTCACGGCATCGCGGTGAAGCCAGGCAAGCCGACCGTGTTCGGCACCATCCAGGGCAAGCCCATGTTCGGCATGCCCGGCTACCCCACGTCGTGCCTGTCGAACGCGTACATGCTGCTGGTGCCGGCGCTGCGCGAGATCGCACGCCTCGGGCCGCGCTTCATGCCCACCGTCAGCCTGCCGCTCGGCCAGCGCATCGTCTCAACCACCGGCCGGCACCAGTTCTACACGGTGAAGATCGTGGACGGCCAGGCCATGCCGGCGTTCAAGGCCTCCGGCGACATCACCTCGATGTCGCAGGCCGACGGCTACATCGAAATCCCCGCCCACACCGACATCGTCGAAAAGGGCGAGGTCGTGGACATCCGTCTCTTCTAGGCCCAGGCCAGCACGACCAGCAGATCCCACGGGCCGCTGCCGTCAGGCGATGGCGCGGCGATCCTGCAGCCGCAGCCATCCGGTCACGATCCGATAGATCGCCCAGCAGCCAATCGCGAACAGCCCCACCGCCCAAATCGCAAACCCGACGAGCACGATCACCAGCAGCAGGCCCAGCACGAAGACGACGCAGGCGGCGCCCATGGCGAGCCAGAACGTGTTGATCTGCCAGGTGAAGTGCGACTCCAGCCACGTGCCGCGGGCGTCGCCGCGTTTCACGTAGTTGATGATCACGGCGATGATCGACGGCCACCCGAACAGGAACGCGCCGACCACGGTCGAGGCGCCGAACGCGCCAATCGCCAGGCCGAGCGCGTGCAGCGCGTAGGTCACGTGGGTGATGGTCACCAGCGACGGGTCGGGCTCACGGTACGTCGTCTCGGTCACTTCAACCTCCATATTGATCAGGCCTGCCCTGGGGGAATCCGCGGGACGGTCGCCGGGTCAGAATCGAATCACGTTCTCGATGAACCAGAATCCGAGGCGCCGGCCGCTGAATTGCCGCGTCACGACGGCCCCGCCCCACATCGTGCCGGCATACGCGTTCACCGACCAGTACTTCCGGATGGGCACGTCCACCGCGCCCTCCAGCACCGTGCCCAACCGCGTCTCGCCTCCGGCGGCGCGGCCGGAGAACCCGAAGAAGCGCCCACGGCTGGCGGTGGCGCCGCTGCCGTGGTACCAGAGATCCCGTCCACTCGCCAGCCCGAGCGCATGTACCTCGATACGCGTCTTGATCCCGCGCGGTTCAAACCAGGCTTGCGCGAACGCGTCGCTCAGGTTCATTTGCGCGTAGGTGGACGACAAGGCGTACTTGCGCGTCGACGGCAGCATCTGGAAGAACGTGCCGTGCCGCCCATCGTCCGGATTGCGGTCGCCGGAGGCCCACAGGTAACCGGCGCGAAGCCAGGGCCGCCAGGGCGCGCGCGTCCAGCGATGTCCGATTTCGGCGGCGACGCTGGCGGCCCGGTGAGCCTGGCCGTACCAGCGCCCGCCTTCGCCGGCGACCCACAGCACGGTATCGAGTTCCCCGGCCGGCGTCGGCGTCACGCGCGCGTGCGACCCGCCGATCGCGAACACGTCCACGTCGATCGGACGATCGTTCGAGCCGGTGTTGTCCGCGACCGCCGCGGTGCCGCGGTGATCGCGGTACAGGGTGTTGAACACCTGCCACTCTCCGGCGGCGGCGGATCCCTTCAGGGTGAACGCGGCGGTCGCGACCTGGACCTTGGGCATCGACAGGTTGGTGGATTCCTCGAATCCGCCTTGCGTCGGCACCAACGCCGCCGCGGTGACGTGCCAACGCGGGCGGTCGAGGTCCAGCCGCAGGCCATCGAACCGGCGCTGGTAATACGACCACTCGAAGTTGCCGATCAGCCGCGAGTGCAGGCGCTCGCGCTTGAGCGTCTCGAGCGAGGCGTTGGCCGCCAGGGTTTCGGCACCCGACGCAAACGGCATTCGCCCGATCGCGATCGAGGCGCGGCCGTCGCGGGCCTTGACCTTCAAGGCCAGCTCGCTGAGATAGAGCTGGTAACTGTAGCGGACGCCCGACGCCGCGAAATAGAACGCGCCGGTGCCCAGGCCCCCGGGGCCGATCGCCCTGGCCGGCAGGTTCTCCACGCGGACGTAATTGAAGGCGCCGCTCAGGTCGAAGCGCGAACCGTCCACCCGTACGCCGAGTTCGGCGCGATCGCCGAGGAACGTGTATTCCGGATCGCCGATCGGCTCGCGCGTCAGCGCGAGGGGATCAAGGCGAGGCTGAAAATAAGACCAGGATTCGACACGGGTGACGTTCGACAGCGTGGCGGTGACGTGCGGAGGATCTTGCGCGCGCGCGGCCGCCGGAAATACGACCACGAAGCACGCGAAGTAACAAACCAAGGACACGAAGAATTCTCTTGGGCCGCCCAAAGATGCTTCGCGTCCTTCGTGGTATCTGCTTCGTGCCCTTCGTGGTGGTCTTGAATTCCCGCGGTCAGCCCTTGAGCAGGCGATTCACTTCCGCCCAGTTGACCACGCTCCACCACGCGCCGAGGTAATCGGGCCGGCGGTTCTGGTACTTCAGGTAGTAGGCGTGCTCCCACACGTCGATGCCGAGGATGGCCTTCTTCCCCTCCATCAGCGGGTTGTCCTGGTTCGGCGTGCTCATCACTTCGAGCTTGCCGCCGTTGTCGATCACCCAGGCCCAGCCGCTGCCGAAGCGCGTCGCGCCGGCCTGGTTCACCGCGGTCTTGAACTTCTCGAAATCCCCAAATGAACTATTGATGGCATCGGCGACCAGACCGGTGGGCGCGCCGCCGGCGGTGGGCGCCATCAGCGTCCAGAAGAACGAGTGGTTCCAGTGGCCGCCGCCGTTGTTGCGCACCGCGGTCTTGATGTCGTCCGGCACGCTGTTGATGCCCTTGATCAGGTCGTCCAGGCTCTTATTGTGCAGCGCGGGGTGCTTGTCGAGCGCGGCGTTGAGGTTGGTCACGTAGGCCTGATGATGCTTGCCGTGGTGGATCTGCATCGTCTGGGTGTCGATGTGCGGTTCGAGCGCCGCGGCGTCGTAGGGCAGCGCGGGAAGTGCGTGAGCCATGAAACCTCTCCTGTAGGGCCGCCGCCATCGGCATGCCGTAGGGCACCCTTTGGGGGTGCCGTAGGGCCCCCCTTTATGGGGGGCCTATGTGATCGAGAGCATTCGATCTAGCGCGATCTTAGCCCACTTCTTCTGCGCTTCGGGCACCACGATTTCGTTTACGACCTCGCCATCAACGAGCGAATCCAGCACCCACAAGAGGTGGTTGGGCGAGACGCGGAACATGGTCGAGCAGAGGCAGCCGAACTGGTCGAGCGAGACCACGGTTTTCTCCGGGGCCACCTCTTCCGCGAGCCGGTGGACGAGGTGGACCTCGGTGCCGACCGCCCACACCGAACCGGGCGCGCTCTCGCGCACCGTCTTGAGGATGTATTCGGTCGACCCCATCTCGTCCGCGGCCTGCGCCACGTCGAACGGGACTTCCGGATGCACGATCACCTTGACGCCGGGATGCTCGACCCGCACCTTGTCGATCTGCCCGGCGGTGAACCGCACGTGCACCGAGCAGTGGCCCTTCCAGAGGATCAGCTTCGCGTGCTCGAGCTGCTCCCTGGTGAGGCCACCGAACGGTTCGAAGGGGTCCCACACCAGCATCTGGTCGAGCGGCACACCCATCTTGAACGCGGTGTTGCGCCCGAGGTGCTGGTCCGGCAGGAACAGCACTTTGTCCGTCCGCGCCCACGCCCACTTCAGCGTCGCCGCCGCATTGGACGAGGTGCAGACCGTGCCGCCGTTCTCGCCGACCAGCGCTTTGATGGACGCGGCCGAGTTGATGTAGGTCACCGGCACGACGCGCCCTTCGAGTCCGCTCCGGGCAGGTGCGACGAGGCCCAACTGCCCGAGCTCGCTCCAGCAGACCTCGAGCTGATCCGCGGGCGCCATATCGGCCATCGAGCAGCCGGCGGCCAGGTCCGGCAGGATGATCCGCTGGTGCGGCATGGCGAGGATGTCGGCGCTCTCGGCCATGAAGTGCACGCCGCAGAACACGATGTAGTCGGCGCTCGGGTGCTTCGCCACTTCGCGCGCGAGCTTGAACGAGTCGCCGGTGTGGTCGGCGAAGCGGATCACTTCATCGCGCTGGTAGTGGTGGCCGAGGATGACGAGGCGGTCGCCGAGCGCGGCGCGGGCCGCGGCAATGCGCACCGCCATCTCCTCGTCGGGCAGCCCGAGGTAGGCCTCGGGCAGCGGCTGCCGCTCGTGGATGGAGGCCTTCTCGACCTCGTTGAGAACCGGTAAGAACGTCCCAGTCGTCATATGCCTAACCAACCGGCCTGCCTCGCCGTAGCCTTGGCGAAGGCGGGGATGCGGACGACGTTGTAGAGCGTGTCGCGCTCGATCGGCTCGCGGCCGGCGTCGCGGATGAGCCGCTCGATGTCGTCGGTGGACAGCGCCGTCGGCGTCGACGAGCCGGCCATGTGATAGATCGTCTCCTCCTGCACCGTGCCGTCGAGGTCGTCGGCGCCGAACCACAACGCCGTCTGCGCCACCTCGACGCCGCAGGAAATCCAGTAGGCCTTGATGTGATCGACGTTGTCGAGCACCAGCCGCGCCACCGCATGCACCTTCAGCGTTTCGCTCGCCGACGGCGCCGGCAGCTTCCGCATCTGGTTGTTGTCGGGATGGAACGCCAGCGGGATGAACGCCTGCAGCCCGCGCGTGTCGTCCTGCAGCGCCCGCGTCTGCAGCAGGTGGTCGACGCGTTCCTCGATCGTCTCGATGTGCCCGTACAGCATCGTCACGTTGGTGCGCATGCCCAGCTCGTGGGCAATGCGGTGGATGACCAGGTAACGGGCGCCATCGCACTTGTCATGGCAGATCTTCTGGCGCACCCGCGGCGCGAAGATCTCGGCGCCGCCGCCGGGGAGCGAGTCGAGACCCGCGGCCTTCAACTCCTCGAGCACCTGCCGGTCCGTCTTGCCGTAGTGATCCGAGAAGAACGCAATCTCCACCGCGGTGAAGCACTTCAGGTGAATGCCCGGCCGGATCTGCTTCAAGCCGCTCAGCAGGTCGGTGTAGTAGCTGAACGGCAGGCCGGGGTGCAGCCCGTTGACAATATGGACTTCGGTCACCGGTTGATCGCCGCGCTGCCGCAGCTTGGTGAAGATCTGCTCGAGCGACATGGTGTGCGCGCCGGCGTCGCCTTCCTTGAGCCGCGCGAACGAGCAGAACAGGCACGAGGCCTCGCACACGTTGGTGGCCTCGAGCCGCAGGTTGTGATTGAAGTAGGTGCGGTCGCCATGACGGCGCTCGCGCTCGCGATTGGCGATCCAGCCGAGGGCGAGCAGGTCCGGCGCCTCGAACAGCGTCACCGCGTCGTCACACGACAGCCGTTCGCGCGCTTCGACCTTGTCGGCGATGTCAGCGAGTCCGGCAGCCTGTAAACGTGCGCGCATGTGTCCCGAATCCATTCTAGCAACAATGCTACAATTCGGGGCTCAACCGACGCGTACCAGGACAGACAGGGAAGCTGGGTTCAAAGCCCACACGGTCCCGCCACTGTAAGCGGCCCCACGCACGCCGCGAGTCAGGAGACTGGCTGTTCACGGGCAAGTCACTCATTCAGGCGCGTGAGACGCCTGGGAGGCGACGCGCAGTGCTTTCCGCAGACCAGGTCTCGTTCCGCTACGCGCCCGACGGCCCGCTCGTCGTTGACGGCGTCACGCTGCGCCTCGCGGCAGGCTCTCTCGTCGGCATTCTCGGCCCCAACGGATCCGGCAAGACCACGCTGCTGCGCCTGCTGAGCGGCACGCGGCGCCCCTCGTCCGGCCGCGTGCGGTTCGGCGACCAGCCGCTGGATCGCATGTCGCGGCGCGAGGTGGCGCGGCGGATCGCCGTGGTGCCGCAGGAGACGGAACTCGCGTTCGAGTATTCGGCCATCGAGATCGTGCTGATGGGCCGGCACCCGCACCTCGGCGTGTTCACGGTGGAAGGTCCCGATGACATCCGGATTGCGCGCGAGGCCCTGGCCGCCACCGGCACGGCGCACCTGGCCGGCCGGCAGTTCCACGAACTGAGCGGCGGCGAAAAACAGCGCGTGATCATTGCCGCCGCGCTCGCGCAATCGGCGGCCCTCCTGTTGCTGGACGAGCCCACGGCGTCGCTCGACCTCGGCTACCAGCTGGAAGTCTCGGCCCTCCTGCGGCGGTTGAACCGGGACCATGCGGTGACCATGGCCATCTCGACGCACGACCTCAACCTGGCGGCGTCGATCTGCCGCGAGCTGATCCTGATGCGCGACGGCCGCGTGGTCGCGATGGGGCCGACCAACGACGTGCTGACACCGGACAACGTGCGACGGCTCTACGACGTCGACGCCGACGTGCACGTGCACGGCGACACCGGCCACATGATCGTGGTGCCGGTCCGGCGGGTGTCACGGTGACCATCCGCCGCCGCATCGTCACCATCGTCCTGGCCTTCGCCGCCGTGGCGATTGCGGTGGTGATCTGGGCGCCGACGGTTGGCAGTACCAGCATCTCGCTGTCGAGGGCGTTCGACTCCTCGATTCCGTGGAACGACAACGTTGACGCGCAGATCTTCTTCGTGGCGCGGCTGCCCCGCGTCCTGTCGGGCGCCATCGTCGGCGCCGCGCTGGCGGCGGCCGGCGTCGTGCTGCAGGCGATGCTCCGCAATCCGCTGGCCACGCCGTTCACGCTGGGCGTGTCGAGCGGCGGGGCGCTGGGCGCGATGCTGGCCATCGCGCTCGGCCTCGACCTCGGCATGCTGGGCGTCTCGTCGGTCCCCATCGCCAGCTTCGCCGGCTCGCTGGTCGCCATTGGCATCGTTTACTGGCTGGCCTCCTCGCAGAAACGAGGGCTCTCCACCAACGTGCTGCTCCTGGCGGGGGTCACGCTCAACTCGTTCTTCTCCGCGCTGATCCTCTTCGTGCAGTACATGGCGGACTTCACGGAGTCGTTCAGGACCGTGCGCTGGCTGATGGGCGACCTCGACGTGGGCAGCTACAGCCCGATCCTCGCCGCGCTGCCCTTCCTGCTGGCGGCGTTCGCCATGTTCGCCATCCTGCCGCGCACGCTCAACCTGCTGACCATGGGCGAAGACGTGGCGGCGGCGCGCGGCGTCGAGGTGATTCGCGCGCAGCGCCTGGCCTTCCTCAGCGCCTCGCTGGCCACCGGCGCGGCGGTGTCGCTGGGCGGCCCGATCGGCTTCATCGGCATCGTCGTGCCCCACCTGGTGCGCTTGTTGGTGGGGTCGGACCACCGCGTGGTGCTGCCCGCGGCCGCCCTGTTCGGTGCCGCCTTCACGGTGATTTGCGACCTCGCCGCACGCACGATCATGGCGCCACTGGAGCTGCCGGTGGGCATCGTCACCGCGCTGATTGGCGGGCCGTTCTTTCTCTGGTTGCTGGTGAAGAAGTCATGACAATTCGGATCACGAAGGACACGAAGACCACAAGCACGAAGCACGCGAAGTTACTTTTGGTTGTCTTATTCGTGGCCGTCGTGGTTCCCTTCGTGTCCTTCGTGGTTGCTCTTCAATCACGCCCGCAACGGATCGTGTCGCTGGTCCCCGCGCTCACCGAAATGCTCTACGCCATGGGCGCCGGCCCGCAGGTGGTGGCCGTCTCCAGCTACGACGAGTATCCGCCCGAGGTGACGAAGCTCCCGCGCGTGGGCGCGTTGCTGGATCCCGACACCGAGCGGATCATCTCCCTCAGGCCGGACCTGGTCATCACCTACGGCAGCCAGGTGGACCTGCGGGCGCAGATGAAGCGGGCCTCGATATCGACGTTCGACTACCGCCACGCGGACCTGAGGGACATCCTGCTGACCATGACGGCGCTTGGCGCGAGGACCGGACACTCGGCAGAGGCCGACCGGGCCGTGGCCGCCATCGAAGCCAGGCTGGCCGCGGTGCGCGCCCGGGTGGCCGGCACACGGAGGCCGAAGACGCTGCTCGTGTTCTCGCGCGAACCGCGGGCGTTGCGAAACATCTACGTGAGCGGCGGACGCGGCTTTCTCCACGACATGCTGGAGATTGCGGGTGGAGACGATGTGTTCGGCGACATCGACCGGGAGTCGATGCAGGCCTCGACGGAGGTGATCCTGGCACGCGCGCCGGAAGTGATCATCGAGCTGCGGCCGGAAGAGATTCCCGAGGGCCCGCCGACGCAGGCGGAACTCGCCTCGTGGTCGCGGCTCGCGGCGGTGCCCGCCGTCCGCCACAAGCGGGTGATCTTCATCTCTGGCCGGGCGGTCACCGTGCCGGGTCCCCGCCTCGCCGACACCGTCGAGCGCATGGCCAGGGCGCTGCACCCGCAGGGGCGTAATTGAGTGCGCCCGGAGAGATCGTGAAGATTCTCGTCAGCTGGTCGACCGGGAAGGATTCCGCGTGGATGCCGGCGCTGTCGATCGTATAGAGGCAGTTACGCCACTCGCGGCGTTCGACGAGGCTCAGCACGTTCATCTTGAGGGAGCCGGCTAAACCGGCGAACTCGGCCGGGACCGGATCCGGCAACCGGCAATTGACTACAATGGACCTAATGAATCGCATCTCACCGTCGCTGGTCCGCCGTCCCCACACCACCCTGCTGATCACGCTCATGCTGGCCGGCCGTCGGCGCGTGCCGGTCCACACCAGGCGCCGCGCCGCCGGTGACCGCGGACACCTGGGCGGTGGTCGATGGCCGGACGATCACGCGGGAGGAAGTCGAAAAGGCCTACCGTCGCGCCGCGCAGCCCCAGGTGCCGTCGGACGACGAAGTACTCACCGCCAAGCTGAGCCTCCTCAACGATCTCATCCTCCAGGACATCCTGGTGGCCAAGGCGCGCGAGCTGAAGATCGAGCTGCCCGACACCGAACTGGACGCCGCCTACGCCGATGCCCGCAAGAACATCCCGGAAGAGGGCTTCCAGCAGGAACTGGCCAAGCGGAACCTCACGCCGGCCGACATGCGCGAGGGACTGCGCCGAGACCTGCTCACGCAGAAGTTGATCGAGCGCGAGGTCAACGCCAAGATCACCGTCGGCGACCAGGACGTCACCGACTTCTTCAACGCCAACAAGGCGCAGTTCAACCGCCCCGAAGACGCCTACCACATCGCGCAGATCTCGATCACGCCGATCCGCGACGCCGAGATCGCCAACCGGACCGGTGACGACGCCAAGACGCCGCAGGAGGCGAACGCCAAGACGCAGATGATCATGGAGCGCCTGAAGTCGGGCACCGCTTTCGGCGATCTCGCCGCGGATTTCTCCGAGGACTCGCAGACGGCGCCGCGCGGCGGCGACCTCGGCTTCGTGCCGGCGTCGGCGCTCCAGCAGGCCCCGCCGCCACTGCGGGACGCGGTGCTCAAGCTGGCACCCGGCTCGGCGAGCGTGGTGAGCATGGGCGGCGGCCACACCATCGTGCTGCTCGTCGCGCGCGATACCGCCGGCCAGAAGGACCCCAGCATGCCCGCGGTGCGTGACGGCATCGTCAATACGCTGAAGGGCCGCAAGGAACAGCTGCTGCGCGCCGCCTACATCGGCGCCATCCGCAACGACGCCGTGGTGGTCAACCACCTCGCCAAGCGCGTGCTCGAGACGAAGGGCGCGATGCCGAGCCTGTCGCCCGCCGCGCCCGGTACCGCGACTCCGAAGAGCTGAGTCATCCGAGCGGCTCAAACCTGGCCGTGAAATGCCTCAGCGCCTTTGGCGCCGAGACGATTCGATAGCCACGGAGGCGATCCTTCGTGCGCGCCACCTCCAGCACGCATTCGGCCACGTAGTCGATGTGTGACTGCGTGTACACGCGCCTGGGAATCGCCAGCCTCACCAGGTCCATCGCCGCGGGCGTCTCCGACCCGTCCGGGTGCAGGCCGAACATGACCGTCCCAATTTCAACGCTCCGCACTCCGCCTTCGATGTAGAGGGCGTTCACGAGGGCGATACCCGGGTAGGCAAGCGGCGCAATCGCCGGCAGCAGCGCGCGGGCGTCGATGTAGATTGCGTGCCCGCCCGCGGGCCGGATGATCGGCACGTTGGCCGCCACCAGCTTGTCGGCGAGGTACTCGGTGGAGCGGATGCGGTAGTGCAGGTACGGCTCCTCGACGACCTCCTCGAGGCCGGTGGCGATCGCCTCGAGGTCGTAGCCCGCGAGCCCGCCGTAGGTGGGGAATCCCTCGGTGAGGATCAGCAGGTTCCTGGCGTTTTCGGCCCAGCGGTCGTCGTTCAAGGCCAGGAAGCCGCCGATGTTCGCGAGGCCGTCCTTCTTGGCCGACATCGTGCAGCCGTCGGCGAGCGAGAACATCTCCTGCGCGATGGCCTTTGGCGTTCGTTCGGCCTGGCCCGCCTCGCGCGTCTTGATGAACCACGCGTTCTCCGCGAACCGGCACGCGTCGAGGAAGAACGGCTTCCGGTAACGGTCGCACAGCACGCGGACGCCGCGCAGGTTCTCGAGCGAGACCGGCTGGCCGCCGCCGGAGTTGTTGGTCACCGTCACCATCACGAGCGGGACGCGGTCGCCGTCCTCGTCGAGCAGCCGCTCCAGCGCGCCCAGGTCGATGTTGCCCTTGAATGGGTGGATCAGCGCCGGGACGCGTCCCTCCGGGATCACCAGGTCTCGCGCCTCCGCCTCCTCGACCTCGATGTTGGCCCTGGTCGTGTCGAAGTGGTTGTTGTTCGGGACGATCTGGCCGGGCTTCAGGACGGTATGGAACAGGATGCGCTCGGCGGCGCGGCCTTGGTGGGTCGGGATGATGTGCGCCAGGCCGGTCAGGGCGCGCACGACCTGCTCGAACCGATAGAACGAGCGGCTGCCGGCGTATGACTCGTCGCCCTGCATCAGCGCGCCCCACTGGGCGGAGGACATGGCGCCGGTCCCCGAGTCGGTGAGCAGGTCGATCAGCACGTCTTCGGCGCGCAGCCCAAACACGTTGTAGCCGGCCCCTGCCAACGCCACCTCGCGCTCGGCCCTGGTCGTGAACTTGATTGCTTCGACCGACTTGATGCGGAACGGCTCGATGATGGTCTTGGGGTTCATGGGGTGTCCGTCGGCTAACGCAGGTTCATCATCGTACAGCGCCGGTCACGCCATCGCGATGTGCAATGCGGCACACCGCATCCCCGGCGAGAGGCCCAGGATGGCGACCATGGCTACCGAGGGCCAGGTGGCCGGAGCCGCGGTTACTGCGTGCAGCGCGGCGCCGCGACGCTGATGCCCTGCATCAGCATGGCGCGGTAGGCCTCGATCTCTTCCTCGCACCTGGACTTCCTGCTCTTCTGCCACAACTGCGTGGCGGCCCAGCCGGCGAGCGCTGAAATCGGCAACCCGGGCGTGCGATAGATCTGCGGGGTCACGAAATCGATGAACTGCCGGTGGGTCGGTGCGGAGCCGGGCACCGGGCCGTTGAACAGGTCGATGCCCTTGAGCACTTCGATCTTGGGAGCGCTGCCGTAGACCTGGATCTGGAACTCGAGCCGCAGGGCGGCGCCCGGCTGCTTTTCTTTCTCGCGCGATTCAGTGACGCGCAGACCCTTCTGGATTCTGGCGAGAGAGACGCCGAGCTTGGTGGCGTCGATCTGGGAATCGGCTGCGGCCGCCGGAGCGGGCGCTGAGTCCTGCGCCCACGCGGGAGACGACAGGCTCACCATGAGCGCCAACAGCGCGAAACCCCGCATACCTCCATTATGACGCTGGAAATGGACTTAGGGCCGGTGGCTTGGGTCTCAGCCCTTCGCGGCCGCGAGCGCGGCAGGAACCGCGTCGGCGATGATCTCGACCACCCGGTCCAACTGCGCCTCGCTGATGACCAGCGGCGGCGCGATGCAGATGCAGTCCAGCGCCACGCGCGTGAGCAGGCCGCGCTCCAGCATCGCGTCGGTGAGCCGCGACGCCATCTGCGCCTCCGGCGGATGAAGCGCCTTGGTGGTCTTGTCGGCGACGATCTCCACCGCGCCGATCAGGCCAAGCGACCGCACGTGGCCGACCCCGTCGAGACCGGCAAGACTCCGCAGCCGTTCGGCCAGCTGCACACCCAACCGCGCCGCCCGTTCGACCAGTTGTTCGTCGTGCATGATTTCGAGGTTCTTGAGCGCGACGGCACAGCAGGTAGGATGCCCCGAGTAGGTATAGGCGTGCATCCAGCGCTTGCCCGGCGCGACGCCGTTGATCACCTCGCGAATGGCGTCGGAGACGCCAATGCCGCCGAGCGGCACGTAGCCGCTGGTGATGCCCTTGGCAAACTGCATGATGTCCGGCTCGATGCCGTAATGCTCGAGCCCGAACCACCTGCCCGTGCGGCCGAAGCCGGTGATCACATCGTCGGCAATGAGCAGCACGTCATGGCGATCGCAGATGGCGCGGATTTGGGGGAAATAGTCCGCCGGTGGCACGATTACACCGCCGGCGCCTTGCACCGGCTCGGCGATGAACGCGGCGACCGTGTCGGGGCCCTCGCGAAGAATCGCGGCTTCCAGTTGATTGGCCGCGGCCACGCCGAGGCTCGTCGCCGGGTCGGGATTGACGAAGCGGTACGGATCGGGCGCGTCGATGTGGAAGAAGCCGGGCACCCGCGGCTCGAACATCGGCCAGAACGCGGGCAGGCCGGTCGCGCTCATCGCCGCCAGCGTGAGGCCGTGGTAGGCGCGATGACGCGAGATGATCTTGGTCTTGTCCGCCTTGCCGCGCGCCTTCCAGTAGAACCGCGCCGTCTTGATCGAGCTTTCGGTCGCCTCGGCGCCGCCGCTGGTGAAGAAGAACGTGTTGATCGACTTGTAGGCGATCTCGCTCAGGCGTTCGGCCAGGGCGATGGCCGGATAGTTGGTCGAGCCGGCATACGACGAGCAGTAGGCCAGGGTGGCCATCTGATCGTGCGCGGCAGCAGCCAGTGCCTCGCGGCCGTGGCCGACGTTCACGTTCCAGAGCCCGGCCAAACCGTCCAGATACTCGCGGCCGGTGGAGTCCTTGATCACCGCGCCCCGCCCTTCGACCCAGATTCTCGCCTGCGGATAGGCGGACGGATGGTGGAGCGGATGGAGCAGATGGGCGCGGTCAGCGTCGAGTCCGGGTCGCGTTTGGGCCATGAAGGAGGAGAGTAACACTCCTGCGGCGGCGCGACTCAGGCCGAAAGACCGGCGAGAAGCTCCAGCAGCAGCCGGCTGACCGCCTCGAGCTGTTCTATCGGATGGAGCGCTGACAGGTCAGAGCATCCCCAACTGAAGCTTCGCCGCGTCCGACATGCGGTCCGTCGTCCAGGGCGGGTCCCAGACAATCTCGACCTTGGCGTCGGTCACGCCTTCGACCCTGAGGGCCTTGTCGCGGACCTCGACCGGCAGCGACTGCGCGGCCGGGCATGCGGGGGCCGTCAACGTCATCTTCACGCCGACCAGTCCGGACGCGTCCGCGATCACGTCGTAGATCAGCCCCATCTCGAAGATGTTGATGGGGATCTCAGGGTCGAACACGGTCTTGAGCGCTTCGATCACTTTCGGAGCGAGCTCGTCGGTCTTCGCCGGGTCGGCCGTGATGGCCGCCGTCGATTGGCTGATCTCATTGGCGGCGCTGTCTTCAGGCAGTCCGCCGGTGGTCATTACAGGTAGTTGTGTCATTCGGTTGAGACCGGCGCGCCGGTTTCGTGGGCGACCGCCGCTTTCATGGTGTGCCAGGCCAGGCTCGCGCACTTGATGCGCGCGGGGAACTCGCGCACGCCCGCGAGCACCGACAGCTTGCCCAGGTCCGCCGTCGGACCGGCATGGTCCGACGTGATCATGGCGTGAAACTGGTCGAACAGCTCGCGCGCCTGCTCGACGGTCTTGCCCTTCAGCGCATCGGTCATCAGCGACGCCGAGGCCTTGGAGATGGCGCAGCCAGACCCCTGGAACGCCACGTCCCTGATCACGCCGCCGTCCATCGCCACGTACAGCGTCAGCCGATCCCCGCACAGCGGGTTGTAGCCTTCCTGGGTCGTCGTCGCGCCCTCGATCACCCGGAAGTTGTGCGGGCGGCGGTTGTGGTCGAGGATGACCTCTTGATACAGCTCGTTGATTTCAGACATGTCATTCTGGCCGCCCTAAAGGGCGGCCCCACGATTACGCAACCTTCAGGCAAACACTTCCCGCACCTGGTCGATGCCGCGCACGAGGGCGTCGATGTCCGCGCGCGTGTTGTAGATGCCCAGCGAGGCGCGGATGGTGGCCGGAATGCAGTAGCGGTCCATCACTGGCTGCGCGCAGTGCTGGCCGGTGCGCACCGCCACCCCCTGCTGATCCAGGATGGTGCCGGCGTCGTGCGGATGCACGCCGTCGAGCGTGAACGACAGCACGCCGGTCTTGTCACGGGCCTCGCCGATGATCCGCGCGCCCGGAATCCGCCGCACCTGGTCGGTGGCATAAGCCAGCAACGCGTCTTCGTGCGCGAGGGCGGCGTCCCGATCGATCGCCGCCAGGTAATCCACCGCGGCGCCGAGCCCGACCACGCCGGCCATGTTGGGCGTGCCGGCCTCGAACTTGTACGGCACCTGGTTGTACATCGTCTTTCCGAAGGTGACCGACGCGATCATGTCGCCGCCACCCTGATAAGGCGGCATCGCCTCCAGCAACCGGGCGCGGCCGTAGAGGACGCCAGTGCCCGTGGGCCCGTACATCTTGTGGCTCGACAGCACGTAGAAGTCGCAGTCAAGCGCCTGCACGTCAATCACCAGGTGCGGCGCGGCCTGGGCGCCATCCACCAGCACGACCGCGCCGGCCGCGTGCGCCTGGGCGATCATCGCCTTGATCGGATTGATCGTGCCCAACGCGTTCGAGACGTGGCCGACCGCGACAATCTTCGTGCGGTCCGACAGCAGTGCCGCGAACTGGTCCTGGTCGATCTCGCCCGCCTCGTTGATCGGCACCACCTTGAGCACCGCGCCGACCTGCTCGGCCACCATCTGCCACGGCACGATGTTCGAGTGGTGTTCGAGCCACGACAGCAGGATCTCGTCGCCCGGCTTCAGCGTCGACCGGCCGTAGCTCTGCGCCACCAGGTTGATGCCGTCGGTGGTGCCCTTGGTCAGCACAATGGTGTGCGGGTCGGTCGCGTTGAGGAAGGTCGCCGCCTTGGCGCGGCCGCCCTCATACAGCGCCGTCGCCCGCTCGCTCAGCAGGTGGCTGGCGCGGTGGATGTTGGCGTTGGCGTGGCGGTAGTAATCGTCCATCGCCTTCAGCACCGACTCCGGCTTCTGGCTGGTGTTGGCGCTGTCGAGATACACCAGCGCCTTACCGTGCACGCGCTCCGACAGGATCGGGAAGTCGGCCCGGATCTTCGCCACGTCGAACGCCGCCTGCCCGCCGAAGCCTTGGCGAAGGTGGGCCGCCACGCCGCTTGTGCCGGTCGCCATCAGCGTCCCTCGATGTCCCGTGCCAGCGCACTGAAGAAGTTGGCCTCAATCTGTTCCCGCAGCGCCGGAATCTTGAGGCCGGCGATTACCTCGCCGGCAAACGCGTGCAGCAGCATGTCGCGGGCCGCGGCGCGGTTCAGCCCGCGCGCCTGCAGGTAGAACATCGCCTCGTCGTCGAGCTGCCCCACCGCCGCCCCGTGCGTGCACTTGACGTCGTCCGCGAAGATCTCGAGCTGCGGGTTCGAGTTGATGGTCGCGTCATCCGACAGCAGCAGGGCGCGGTTGGTCTGCTTGGCGTCGGTCTTCTGCGCGTCGAGCCGGACGATGATGCGGCCGTTGAACACCGCCTTGGCCTTGCCGGCCAGAATGCCCTTGTAGATCTCGTGGCTGGTGCAGTGCGGCATGGCGTGATCGAGCGAGGTGTGCGTGTCCATCAGGCGGTCGCCGTCGGCGAGGTAGACGCCGTTCATGGTGCAGTGGGCGCCTTCGCCCTTCAGGCCAATCCCGATGTCGTGGCGCATGATCCGGCCGCCGGTTGAAAACGCGTGCGACGAAAACACGCCCCTCGCCTCGACGTGGGCCTGGATGTTGGCCAGGTGAAAGGCCTGGTCCGACTCGCGCTGGTCGGTGTAGAGGTCAACCACCGCGCCTTCGCCCACCACGACCTCGGCCACGGCGTTGTTGAAGTAGACGTCGCCGGGGGCGCCGATGAAGGTCTGCGCCACGCGCACCTGGCTGTTGGCGCCGGCGACGATCAGCACGCGCGGATGCGCGACCACCGGCGCGCCGCCCCCCTGCGCCGAGGCTTCGGAGGGCAGGTCGCTGCCGGTGACGATCACGATGTGGATGGGCGTCTCGACCGCCGCGCCAGCGGTGACCATGATGGCCACGCCGTCGTCCAGGAACGCGGTGTTGAGCGCCGCGAACGGATGGGCGTCGAGGTTGAAGACCCTGGCGAGGTGCTTCTCCAGGCCGTCGCTGGCGTCCCGCGCGCCGTCCCGCAGGCTGGCAATGCGAAGGCCCTTGGGCAGCGTGCGCAAGTCCGACAGGCCGGCGGCGAACTGGCCGTTGACGACCACGAGCCGGACCGCGCCGGGCACGTTGACGCCGGCCACCAGCGCGGGCGCCTGGGCGAACGCGCCGGATGCCAGCGCGAACTCACACTCGGCAATCGGCGCGATGTTGGTGAACCGCCAGTCTTCCTGGCGCGTGGTCGGGAAGCCGACCTCCGCGAATCGGCTGGACGCCGCTGCCCGGCGCTCCTTCACCCACGCCGGCGCGGCGTGGCCGCGGTCCTTCGTGAACCGGCCATGTTCGGCCAGGTAGGTGTCGTGTCGTTCCGCCACGGGGCTCATCGTCACTTCCTCGCCCCCGCGCCGGCCTGCCCTGAGCCTGGTCCAAGGGCGGCCTCGGTCCAGGCATAGCCCTTCGCTTCGAGCTCCAGGGCCAGGTCGCGGCCACCCGATCGGACGATCCGGCCGTCGGCCAGCACGTGGACGTAGTCCGGCACGATGTACTCGAGCAGGCGCTGGTAGTGCGTCACGACGATGAACGCGCGTTCCGGGCTGCGCATGGCGTTGACGCCATCGGCCACCACTCGCAGCGCATCGATGTCGAGGCCGGAATCGGTTTCGTCGAGCACGGCCAGGGTCGGCTCGAGCACCGCCATGTGGAAGATCTCGTTGCGCTTCTTCTCGCCGCCCGAGAAGCCCTCGTTCACCGAGCGCATCAGCATCGACTCGTCGACATGCAGGATCTTGAGCTTCTCCTTGACCAGCGCCATGAAGTCCATGGCGTCGAGTTCGTCGAGGCCCTGGTGCTTGCGCTTGGCATTGAGCGCCGCCTTGAGGAAGTAGGCGTTGTTGACGCCGGGGATTTCCACCGGGTATTGAAACGCCATGAAGACGCCCGCGCGGGCGCGCTCGTCCGGATCCATGTCGAGCAGGTCCTGGCCCTGGTAGGTGATGGAGCCGCCGGTCACCTCGTAGGTCGGATGCCCGGCGAGCGCCCGGGCGAACGTGCTCTTGCCGGAGCCGTTGGGACCCATGATGGCGTGCACTTCGCCGGCCTTCACCGTGAGGTTGATGCCGTGAAGGATTTCCTTGTCTTCGACCCGGACCTGAAGATTCTTGACGTCAAGCATGATTTAACCGACCGACCCTTCGAGAGAAATTCCGAGAAGCTTCCGCGCCTCGACCGCGAACTCCATGGGGAGCTCCCTGAACACTTCCTTGCAGAAGCCCGACACGATCATGTTGATGGCGTCTTCCTTCGAGATGCCCCGCGACTCGCAATAGAAAATCTGGTCCTCGCCGATCTTCGAGGTCGAGGCTTCGTGCTCGACCTTGGCGGTGGTGTTCTTGATTTCCAGGTAGGGAAACGTGTGCGCGCCGCAGCGGTCGCCAATCAGCAGCGAGTCGCACTGCGAGTAGTTGCGGGCGTTGGCCGCGTTCCTGCCGATCTTCACCGCGCCGCGGTAGGTGTTCTGTCCCTTGCCGGCCGAGATGCCCTTCGACACGATGGTGCTGCGCGTGTTCCTGCCCAGGTGGATCATCTTGGTGCCGGTATCGGCCTGCTGGTGGTTGTTGGTCACCGCCACCGAGTAGAACTCGCCGACCGAGTCGTTGCCCTGCAGGATGCAGCTCGGGTACTTCCAGGTCACGGCGGAGCCGGTTTCCACCTGCGTCCACGTGATCTTCGAGCGGTCGCCCTTGCAGATGCCGCGCTTGGTGACGAAGTTGTAGATGCCGCCCTTGCCGTTCTTGTCGCCGGGGTACCAGTTCTGGACGGTGGAGTACTTGATGGTCGCGTCGGTGTGGGCGACCAGCTCGACCACCGCCGCGTGCAGCTGGTGCTCGTCGCGCATCGGCGCCGTGCAGCCCTCGAGGTAGCTGACCGTCGCGCCCTCGTCGGCGATAATCAGCGTGCGCTCGAACTGCCCGGTGTTCTTGGCGTTGATGCGGAAGTAGGTGGACAGCTCCATCGGGCAGCGCACGCCCTTCGGGATGTAGACGAAACTGCCGTCGCTGAACACCGCCGAGTTGAGCGCGGCGAAGTAGTTGTCGGTGTGCGGCACCACGGAGCCGACGTACTGCTTCACCAGCTCGGGGTGATTCTTCACGGCTTCCGAGAACGAGCAGAAGATGATGCCGAGCTCGGCCAGCTTGCTGCGGAAGGTCGTCGCCACCGACACCGAGTCGAACACCGCGTCGACCGCCACGTTCGAGAGCAGCTTCTGCTCTTCGATCGGGATGCCCAGCTTGTCGAAGGTGGCGCGGATCTCCGGGTCAACCTCGTCCAGGCTGTTCAGCTTCTTCTTCTCCGAGGGCGCCGCATAGTAGCTCACGCCCTGGTAGTCGATCGGCTCGTAGGTGACGTTCTGCCAGTGCGGCTCTGCCATCTTGAGCCACGCGCGGAACGCCTTGAGGCGCCAGTCGAGCATCCATTCGGGCTCGCCCTTCTTCGACGAGATCAAGCGGACGACGTCCTCGTTCAGGCCGACCGGGACGATGTCCTGCTCGACGTCGGTGACGAACCCGTACTTGTATTCGGTGTTCGCCAGCTCTTCGATTTGCTTGGTTGCTGTGCTCATTGTCTCTTCCGCTGCCAGCTTGAGGCTTGGGGCTTAAGGCTTGCCTCAGGCCGAAAACGATGTGCCGCACCCGCACGTGCTCGTCGCATGCGGGTTCTTCAACGCAAAGCTGGTCGCCAGCATGTTGTGCTCGTCGAAATCGAGCACCGTGCCGTCGAGTAATTTCAGGCTGCGAGGGTCAACGAAGACCTTCGCGCCACCGGCGCCTTCGAACACCGCGTCGGTTTCCTGGGCCGCGGCGTCCCACTCGAACTGGTAGCTGAAGCCCGAGCAGCCGCCGGCCTTGATCGCAATGCGGAGGCCGCCCTCGGGCTGCTGGTTCTTGACCAGCTGGCGCGTGATAACGCGCGCCGCGCTTTCCGTAATCTCAATCATCGTCAGCCTTCCGCCGTTACGCCGGCCGCCGCACGAAGCCGGGTCACGACGTCCGCCACCTTGGCGGCCGCGTAATCGACCTCGGCCGCGGTCGTGGTTCGCCCGATCCCGAACCGGAGCGAGGCCAGCGCGCGATCCGTTGACAAGCCGAGCGCGACCAGCACGTGCGACGGTTCGGCGGCGGTGCACGCCGCGCCCGACGACACCGCGATGTCGTCGAGGCTCACCAGCAACGCTTCCCCGTCGATCCCGTCGAAGCTCACGTTCAGGTTGCCGGGCAACCGCGCCGCGATATCGCCGTTCACCGTCATCCCGTCCGTCTGCTCGCGCAACCGCGCCAGCAACCGGTCGCGCAGGGCCGCCACCCGCGGCGCTTCTTCAGCCAGCCCGGCGCGGGCGAGGTCCGCCGCGCGCCCGAAGCCGACAATGCCCGGCACGTTCAACGTGCCCGACCGCAGCCCGCGCTCGTGACCGCCGCCGTCGATCTGGGCGGCGAGTGTCACTTTGCGCCTGCCCTCCGTAGCCTTGGCGGAGGAGGGGCCCTGGCGCCGCACATACAGCGCGCCGGCGCCCTTCGGGCCGTAGAGCTTGTGCGCCGTCATCGACACCAGGTCGACATCGAGCGCCTCGACGTCGAACGGCACCTTGCCGACGGCCTGCACCGCGTCAGTGTGGAACCACGCGCCCTTCGCGTGGGCCGCCGCCGCCGCTTCCTTGATCGGCTGCAGCACCCCGATCTCGTTGTTCGCGGCCATCACGCTGACCAGCGCCGTGCGCTCGGTGACCGCGCGTTCCAACTCGGCCAGGTCGATCAGGCCCGAGCTCGCCACCGGCAGTATCGTCAGCCGCCAACCAGCGCGCTCGAGACGCCGCATCGGATCGATCACGGCCTGGTGTTCCGTCACCACCGTCACGAGGTGGTCACGCTCGTCCCGCCTGGCCGCCGCCGCGCCCTTGATGGCGAGGTTGCTGGCCTCGGTGGCGCCACTCGTGAAGACCACGTCCTTGCCGCCGGCGCCGATCAACGCCGCCACCTGCTTGCGGGCGCGTTCGACCGCGTCGTTGGCGTCCCACCCGAACCGGTGCTGCCGGCTCGCCGCGTTGCCGAAGCGCTCGGTGAAGTACGGCAGCATCGCCTCGAGCACACGCGCATCCACGGGGGTCGTCGCGTGATGGTCGAGGTAGATCATTTCAAGCCCCAAGCCCCGAGTCCCAAGCCGTTGTCATTCACCGATCGGCGGCACGAACACCATGCGCGACACGGTTGACGGCACCGGCGCCGGCGCATCCATCTCCACCGCCATCTCGGCCACGCTCACCGTGGTGAGCGCGTCGAGGATGCGGTTCTTGATCTTCCACAGCGGGTCGCGAATGCTGCACTTGCCGTACTGATCGCAGTTGTGCTCGTCGGTCGAGCAGGCGGTCACCGTCACCGGGCCATCAACCGCCTGAATCACGTCGGCCACCGAGATGGTGGCCGCGTGGCGAGCCAGCCGATAGCCGCCGCGCGTGCCCTGCTCCGACGCCAGCAACCGCGCGCGCACCAACCGCTGCAACACCTTGGCGAGCAACTCCAACGGGATGTCGTAGGCCTCCGAAATCTCGCGCGCGCTGGACGAGGCGTCCGGCCGCATGGCCAGGTGCTTCATCGAGATCAAGGCGTAGTCCGATTTCTTCGAGAGTCTCAGCATATTTGCTCGCCACACATATACGACCGCCGCAGTCTTATATTAGTCCGTGATATCCGACACCGCAAGTCGGCAATGGTCCGGCTGAAGGCGGACGCCACATTCAAATGTAGGGACTAATACTTGGGCTGGCTCGGATCGACCTGGTCGATCCACCCGAGGATGCCGCCCGTCAGGTTCCGGACGCTCGTAAACCCTTTAGAACGAAGGAATTCCTGGGCCTTCGCACTGCGCACCCCCGACTTGCACTGCGACACGATGTTGGCGTTCGGATCCAGCTCAACGTACCGCTTCGGCAGGTCGCCAAGCGGAATCAGGACCGAACCCTGGATCCGGTTGATCTGATATTCCTGCGGCTCCCGGACGTCCACGATCACCAGCTTCTCGCCCCGATCGAGTTCCGCCTTGAGTTCGCGCGGCGTGAGCGCGTCGGCGCTCGACGCCGGCGTCTTCGCGGCCTCCGCCGCGACCTGGTGCGGCGCGACGCCGCAGAACTGCTCGTAGTCGATCAACCTGGTCACCGTCGGGTGGGTCCCGCACACCGGGCAGTCAGCATCCTTGCGCAGCTTCAACTCCCGGAAGCGCATCCGCAGCGCGTCGTAGATCATGAAGCGGCCAATCAGCGGTTCGCCGATGCCGAGAATCAACTTGATGGTCTCGGTGGCCTGGATCACCCCGATGATCCCGGGCAGCACGCCGAACACGCCGCCTTCCGCGCAGCTCGGGACCAGGCCCGGCGGCGGCGGCTCGGGATACAGGCACCGGTAGCACGGGCCGTCTTTGGTCGCGAACACCGACGCCTGGCCTTCGAAGCGGAAGATGCTGCCGTAGGCGTTGGGCTTGCCGCTGAGCACGCAGGCGTCGTTCACCAGGTAGCGCGTCGGAAAGTTGTCGGTGCCGTCGAGAATCACGTCGTAGGGCTCGAAGAACTTCATCGCGTTCTCCGAGCTGAGCGCCGCGTCGTAGGTCTCGATGTGCACGTTCGGGTTGAGCGCGTTCAGGCGATCCTTCGCCGAGTCGAGCTTCGGCCGGCCGACATCGGGCGTGCCGTGCAGCAACTGGCGCTGCAGGTTGCTGAAGTCCACCACGTCGAAGTCGACAATGCCGATGGTCCCGACGCCGGCCGCGGCGAGATACATCGCCGCCGGCGAACCCAGGCCGCCGGCGCCAATGCACAGAACCTTCCCCGCCTTCAGCTTGCGCTGCCCTTCGACGCCCACCTCCGGCATGATCAGGTGCCGGCTGTAACGCTTAATCTCGTCGCCCGACAATTCCGGCAGCACCTCGGTGACCGCGGGGCTGCCGCCCGCCACCGACGGGATGATGCTCACCGTGTCGCCCGCCTTCACCGGCGTCTGGTCCTTCTGCAAGTAGCGGATGTCATCGTCATTGACGTAGACGTTGACGAAACTGCGAAGCTTGCCGTCGGCGGCGTAGAGGTGCTGCTTCAGACCCGCGTACTTGCTGGTTAGGTTCTGCAGCAGCTCGCCGACGGTGGCGCCGCTCACCTCCACGGTATCGAGCTTGTCGGTAAACGGGCGGAGCGGGGTCGGGATGAAGATCTGGATCATGATTTGGTGATCTGGTGATTTGGTGAGTTGGTGATCGCCACGGGCTCTTCAGCGAAGGCCGAGCGGTCTTCTTTCAAGCGCCACGACGTCAACAATTGGTCTTCGCCCGCCATGACCGAGACGATCACGTACGAGAACGACGGCCACGCGTGGTCCAGGTCGTACTGCGAGGGCCGGGCGGGATGGTCGGGATGCGAGTGGTAGAAGCCGAGCAGGTCGAGCCCGGTTTCGCGGGCGCGCTGCTCGGCGCCCCGATAGTCGTCCGGCCTGACCAGGAAGCGCCGCCTCGGGCCCGCTTCGGTCGTGTTGGGCAGGGCGTGCGCCGCGTGCGCGACGCCGTCGCGGCCCAGCAGGGCGCCGCAGCATTCGTGCGGGAACGTTTCGCGCCCGTGCGCGCGAATGGCCGCGTCCGCGGCCGGCCGCAACACCAGCCCGGCCATCAGTTGGTGCCGCCAATCAGGTCGGTGATCGACGGGGTCACGCTCGCAGAGATGGTGGGAATTGCCATGTCCGACTCTATTGGTCCGATTCTAAGTCAGAACCGGACCTTTCTGAACCCCACTGAGCCCGTTCACGGCGGTTCAGACAAGTTCAAAGTGGTTCACATGAGTTCTGGTTCTGAAAGGCCGGTCTTGTGAAGCCCGACTATTTCAGGGACGCCGTCAGCCGGATCTGCGCGCGGATCTCCAACTCACCTGCCGCCACCGGCGTGCTCGCATCCTCCGCCTTCATCCGCATGGCCATCACCGGCGCCTCGCCCCCGCGGTTCACGGACAATTCCTCGATGCGCATCACGCGATCGATCGAGCGCCCGGCGCCGGTCGCCAGCGCTTCGGCCCGGCCCATGGCGTTGGCCACCGCCAGCTGCAGGGCCTCCCGCTCGAGCGCCTCCCGGCGCTTGACGTCGAATCGGAGCCCGTGGAGGTTGGTCGCACCGGACCCGACCGCGGCATCCAGCACGTCCCCCAGCTTCGCGAAGTCGTCCACGCGCACCTCGATGGTGTTGCGCGCCACGTAGCCGCGCGCCGTCTGCCGCCCGTTGGCGTAGTCGTATTCCATCTGCAGGTCGATGGCGAGAGTGCGAACGGCGTCTTTCGGAATGCCAATCGCCGACATCTCCTGCTGCACGGCGGTCATCGCTTCCGCGTTTCGGGCCTGCGCGTCTCTCGAAATCTTCGACCGGCTCTCGGCGCCAATGCGCACCCACGCCTGGTCGGGCACGGCCGTCACGACCCCTTCACCCGAGACGACAACGGTGGCCACTTCCGGCGCGGCCACCTGCGCGTCAGCGGTAGCGGCGGCCGTCAGCACGACGAGCACAACGAGCGCGAAAGGTAGAGTCCGCATGGATGAAGTCATGATTCATTAGACGCGAGCAGGCCAGTCGCAGTCGAGCTCAGCAGCGCCGTGCAGCACCCCAGGCACCCCAGGCACC
>CAYHCX010000051.1:0-27236 GCA_964355095.1 uncultured Acidobacterium sp. | reverse complement strand
ACCGCTGTTGGTGTTCGCCGCGGTCTTGCCGTGGCAGTTCTTTTCTTCGGCGCTCGCAGAATCGTCGGCCAGCCTGGTCGGCAATGCGGGCCTCATCTCGAAGGTGTATTTTCCCCGGCTGTTGATCCCGGCAGCGGCGGTGGTCACAGCGTTCGCGGACTTCCTGATTACGCTCGGCCTGCTGGCGCTGTTGATGCTCTGGTATGGCGTCGCCCCGGGCTGGTCGGCGCTGGCTCTGCCGTTGTTCGCCGCGCTCGCGGGTTGTCTGGCCCTCGGTCTCGGTCTCCTGCTGGCCGCCCTTAACGTCGAGTATCGCGATTTTCGCTACATCGTTCCGTTCCTCATTCAGGTGGGTTTGTTCGTGTCGCCGATCGCGTTCACTACCGAGCGGATGCCGGAGCGCTGGAAGATGGCCTATATGCTGAACCCACTGGTCGGCATCATCGACGGCTTTCGTTGGTCGATTCTGGGCGAACGCCTGCCGCTCGATCCGGTTGCCGTTTGGATTTCTTCGGCGCTGGCGGTCTCGGCGCTCGTGTTCGGAGTGTGGTATTTCAGGCGGGTCGAACGTAGTTTTGCTGACGTGATCTAACGCTCATGACCGACCCGATTGTGACGGTTGAAAAGCTCGGCAAGCGCTACCGCTTGCGGCACGCGGGCGAGAACCTGGGGTATACCGCACTGCGCGAGGTGCTGACCGCGTGGGGCAGTGCGCCGTTCCGCTGGTGGCACGGGGCCGCCACGAGGCGAGCAACCCGCGAGGATTTTTGGGCACTGCGGGATGTCAACTTTGCCATCGCGCCGGGTGAGGTCGTCGGCATCATCGGCCGCAACGGCGCCGGCAAGAGCACGCTCCTGAAGATCCTGAGCCGCATCACCGAGCCGACCGAAGGACGGGTGACCCTTTACGGCCGCGTCGCCAGCCTGCTCGAGGTGGGCACCGGCTTTCATCCAGAACTGACCGGCCGGGAGAACGTCTTTCTGAACGGCGCCATCCTCGGCATGTCGCGGATCGAGATTCACCGGCGGTTCGACGAGATCGTGGCGTTCGCCGAAGTCGAGACGTTCCTGGATACGCCGGTGAAACACTACTCGTCGGGCATGTACATGCGACTGGCGTTCGCGGTCGCCGCTCACCTCGAGCCGCAGATTCTGATCGTGGACGAGGTCCTCGCCGTTGGTGACGCCGAGTTCCAGAAGAAGTGTCTCGGTAAGATGCGCGAAGTGAGCCGCGGCGGACGCACGGTGCTGTTTGTGAGCCACAACATAGCTGCGGTCCTGGCCTTATGCGGCCGCGCGATCTGGCTGCAAGATGGGATCGTTGCCGCCGACGGCGCCGTTAACGAGACGACCGCGAAGTACCTCGCTGGCGCGCAAGTCGTGGCTCCAGGACTGACGCGGCCAAGGCGGATCAGCGCGGCGCTCGAGCTTCGCCGGTTCGACCTCACGCCCAACCCGGCGCTGACGGGTGCGACGGTAGGTTTTTCGGTGACCTTCGCGGCCGTACAGGCGATCAAGGTCCGCGAGCTGGTGCTGCTCATCTATTCCTCGCTCGAAACCCGCCTCGCGATAATCGACCTGCGCTCGTCAGGCTTACCGGTGAGCCTTTCGCCCGGCCAGGAGTGGGCGGTCAAGGGACAGATCCTGAAGCTGCCGCTGGTGGAGGGCGACTACCGGTTTGGTCTCTGGGTGGCCAGTAGCGACTTCACGGGCGACGTCATGGATCTGGTTCAGCTGACCATGCAGGGGGGTGCGGACGTCCACGAGCACGTGCCGTACCCTGTGGAGCACCGCGGCGTCCTTGAACTCCAGTTCCAGGTCGATCGTTGACGCCGTGCTGACTTCCAGAGGGGCGGTCCCTCCGATTTCGACTCGGGGTTCGTTCAGCAACACGTCATGCACGCTTAAGGCGCCGCGCCGATGAAGGTTCTGCTGGTGACGGGCTCCTCTGGATTGATCGGCTCGGAAGTCTGCACGTATTTCGGGCGCGACCTTGGCTACGCCGTGCACGGCGTCGACAACAACCAGCGGGCCGTGTTCTTCGGCCCGCAGGGCGACACGCGGTGGAACCAGCACCGCCTGCAGCGCGAACTCGTCGGGTTTGTGCACCACGAGCTCGACATCCGCGATCGGGAGGGCGTGCGCCGGCTGGTGGCGGAGCTGACGCCAGACGCCATCGTCCACGCCGCCGCACAGCCCAGCCACGACCGGGCAGCGGCAATCCCATTCGACGACTTCGATACCAACGCGACGGGCACGCTGAACCTACTGGAGGCGGCCCGCCAGGCGTGCCCTGAGGCCCCGTTCGTGCACATGTCCACGAACAAGGTGTATGGCGATGCGCCGAACGGCATCTCGCTGCGCGAGCGGGAGACGCGCTGGGACTATGCGGACCCCGCGTACGAGCACGGTATTCCCGAGAGCTTCACCATCGATCAGTCCAAGCACTCGTTGTTCGGCGCCTCGAAAGTCGCGGCCGACGTCATGGTGCAGGAGTACGGCCGCTATTTCGACATGCCCACGTGCTGCCTGCGGGGCGGCTGCCTCACCGGCCCGAACCATTCCGGGGTCGAGCTCCACGGCTTCCTGTCGTATCTTGTGAAATGCAACCTGGAAGGCCGGCCGTACACGGTGTTTGGCTACAAGGGTAAACAGGTCCGCGACAACATCCATGCGCTCGACGTGGCGCGTTTCATGGCCGCGTTCATCGAGGCGCCGCGGCGCGGGGAGGTCTATAACCTCGGCGGCGGCAAGGACAACTCATGCTCGATCCTCGAGGCTTTCTCGATCACCGCAGGCTTAACCGGCAAGCCGCAGCAGTATACGTACACGGATCAAAACCGCGCCGGTGATCACATCTGCTACTACTCCGATTTACGCAAGATGCGCAGCCATTATCCGTCGTGGGGCATTACCAAGGCGTTGCGCACGACCATCGAGGAAATCGTGGAGGCATGGTCACGCCGATCGCTGTGATCGAGGCCGGCGACGAACGGCGCTCATGTCTGACGGCGTTTGATAGTCCGGAATGGAGTCAAACATGCCGCGCTGGCGTGATCCCTTCTCGCTCCTGATTCGCGAGCGCGTGCTGCGGCATTACCTGGTGCCGTACAGCCGGTTCGGTCTTGACGCCGGTCTGGTCCCGCACCTGCCTCGTCACCGGCCGATCACCCTCGTCGATGTCGGATGCCACCGTGGCGAGTTTGCGGCCGCGGTCGACTCACATAGCGGGATCCGCGAGGCGGTGCTGGTGGAACCGCAACCGTCGTTGGCTCGCGGGCTGCGCGATCGGTTTGCGGATCCCCGTTTTCGAGTCTGCAATGTCGCGCTGTCGGATTATTCCGGCGCCGGAGAGTTGTCGATTCTGGCCGCCGACTCCTGCTCGTCGTTGCTTGCCATCAAGCCGGAGACGGGCTTCAGCGAGCGGCAGATCGACGTGCGCGTCACGGAGCGTCGAGAGGTGCCAGTCCACACGCTCGACGGATTGCTGGCGCTACAGGGGTGGCAGGCCCCGATCGACCTGTTGAAGATCGATACCCAGGGGAACGAGCTGTCTGTCCTGAAAGGTGCGGCCCGGACGCTGCCGACCGTCAGGTTGCTGTGGATCGAAGTATCGTTCCGCTCCCTCTACGAAGGCGACGCGCTGTTCCCCGAGGTCCATGCATTCCTGGTGAAGGCGGGTTTCAGGTTCTATTCCCTCCATGACGTGTTTCGAGGCGCCGATCGTGAGCTCCTCCAGGCCGACGCGCTGTTTCTAGGGCCCTTGGCAGAATGATGTCCGTCCACCAACCCGAACTTACGGTGCTGGTGCCGACTTACAACCCGCGAATGGACTATCTCGCCCGGGTCCTCGAGTCGCTGCGCGCACAGTCCCAGCCGATGGACGCATGGGATCTGCTCGTGGTCGACAATAACTCGAATCGGCCCCTGGCCAGTCGTCTCGATCTGTCCTGGCATCCGCGCGGAGAGGTGCTCGTGGTGCCGATCCCGGGCAAGATGCATGCGCTCGCGGCGGCGTTCGGCCGTACCCACAGCCCCCTGATCCTGATCCTGGATGACGACACGGTTGCGGCCCCGGATCTCATCGAACAAACCCTCCGCATCGCCGCCGCCTATCCGATGCTGGGCACTTGGAGCCCACGGGTCGAGCTTGAGATCGAAGATCCCGCGGTCAGCCCGCCGGCCAACCTGCGGCACCTGCTGGCTGAGCGCCTCGTCGACCGCGCCGTGTGGTCGAACGATCCGGGTCACGTCCCATCCACCGCGTGGGGCGGCGGCATGGCGGTGCGACGGGTAGTGGCCGATGCGTACCTCGCGCAGACGGCGGAAAACCCGGCCCGGCTGCAGATGGATCCGATGGGTGACCAACTCGGCTACGGTGGCGACACTGATCTGAGCTACACCGGTTGTTCGATCGGCCTGGGCATGGGTGTGTTTCCGCAGATGAGAATCACTCATCTCATTCCGAAGCGCCGGTGCACGCTCGAATATCTCCTCAGGAACCTGGAAGCGCACGAGTTCTCGCACCAGATGCAGCATTTCGCCCGACACGGCGAGCTGCCGCGTGACGGCCTACGCAGCCGCGCCCGACAGCTCGCGAAGTGGTTGGCCTCCGACGCCACTGGCCGTGGCATGCAGTCGGCGCAGGCTCGCGGCCGGGCGCTGGCCCGCCGGGCGATTGCCTCCGGCGTTGACTCGCGTCCGGTCTCACACCGGTAACGCTTCTGTCCCCGTGACTGCTCCCCTTGTCTATTTCTACTGCCGCCCGGAAGAAGCCAATCTTCAGGAGGACGTCATCGCCCTGGCGGAGGGCCTCAACGCACTCGGCATCAAGCACTACGCCAGCTCGAACTACTGGCGCCAATCGACGGCGCCCGGGGACTACCTGCTGCGCCACGATCCGGCGGTGTCAGCGGCCGACTGCGACGTGGTCATCGTCAGTTACACGTGGCCGTCGTGGATCGATCCGGTCACGTACCGGGTCGAGCGGCGGCCTCTTCCCGAGGGACTGTTCCAGCGCGGCCGGCGCTACCGCACGGTCTACATGGATAGCCACGACGGCTACCGCACGGTGTCGTGGGAGCCGTCGTTCCGCCAGTTCGACCTGATTCTGCGATCAAAGCTGAACCGGCGGGCGTGGCATCCGTCGAACATGAAGCCGTGGGTACTCGGGCTGAATAACCGCATCCTCGAAGCCACCGCTGGCGGCCGCCCGGTCGCGGACCGCACGCGCACGATCCTTGTGAATTTCGGCGCGTCGCATCCCTTTGCGCACGGCACGCGCGATCGGGCGGCGTTGGCGTTCCTGCCCAAGATATCCCGCTGGCTGCCGATCGACGCCACCCGGGACGACCTGTCGAGACCGCCAGCCGATGCGTACGAAGCCTTAATGTGGCGGCAGACGGGCTTCCGGTTTTCCCGCACCTATTACGAACGGTTGAAGACCAGCCAGGCGGTGGCCTGTTTTTGCGGCGACATGATTCCGCCGGCGCCGTTTCGCGGCGCAGATCGCTACCTGGCAGGTGGCAACCGAGGTCGAGTGCGGCGCGCGCTCTTCGAGGCCGCCGCCGTGTTCTCCGCCCGGCCGCGGCGCGCCATTCAATGGGACAGCTTCCGCTTTTGGGAGACGCTGGCGGCGGGCGGTGCCGCCTTCAATGTGGATCTGGAGCGGTACGGTGTCGAGATTCCCGTGATGCCCGTCAACTGGGAACACTACATTGGCATCGATTTCGATCGTGTGGACGACGCCATCGGGCGACTGGAGAGCGACCCGAACCTGCTGGGGCGGGTCGCCGCCGCCGGCCGGCAATGGGCGCTCGAGCACTATTCGCCGTCGGCCATGGCCGAACGGATGCTCGCGTGGGTCGGCTGACGACAACCGTGCCTGTCACGCGGATGCTGCGCAAGAGTCGGCAGACGCTCGCGTGGGTCCGGTCGGTCCGCGGCCCCGCAGACTGGCCGGCGGCCGTGTTGCTGGCATTCTTCCGGACGCGGCCGCCAATCGGCACGGGCCGAATCGATCGCCTCGCGCGCCGGTTCTGTCCGCAGATCTGGATTCGGCCGCGGTTGCTCCGGGGGTCGCGGCTGCGTATCGCCCCAACCCACCTCAGCCATTTCACGATTTACGAAGAGATCTTCATCGATCGCGCCTACGATTTGGACCTCCTGGCCTTCGAGCCCGATGCGATTGTGGACTGCGGCGCGTTCGAGGGCTACTTCAGCCTGCTGGCGCGGGCGCGATTTGCCTCCGCACCGATCGTGGCCTTTGAGCCTAACCCCAAGAACTTTGAGGGCCTGATCACCAACGTGAACGCGAACCAGGTCGCCCTCGACGCGCGACGGGCGGCAGTCTCAACCAAGGATGGTGAGGCGACCTTCACCGGCGACGGCTGTGGCGGACGCCTCACCAGTCGGGAAGGCGCCGATACCGTGCGTGTGCCGGTCACCGATCTGCGGCGAGTGCTAACCGAACTGGCGCCGCAACGCCTGCTGCTGAAGCTGGATATCGAGGGCGAGGAGCTCACGCTGCTGCCCGCGATACTGCCGGTGCTGCCGAGTCAATGCGCCATCTTCTTTGAATGGCATCACGGGGAGGCGGCATTGCAGTCGATGACCGCGCTCCTCGGCGAATCAGGTTTCGCGGTCCATCGCCGGCGAACGATGGTCGATGCGGGCGTGACGTTCGTGGACGCGTTCGCACAGCGACCCGAGGTGCAGTGATTGGCCTCGACCAGTGCCCCTCCCGCCGACGCCCTGCCGCGAGTATTGCTGCTGTCGGCGGCCGTACCCGAGACGAAGCTGGCCGGCTCGTTGCTTCTATACCGGCTATTCCAGAACTACCCGGCCGACCGGCTGCGTGCCGTTGGCCCGGCCACGCGCCGCGGGTCCGATCTGCTGGCTTGCGAGTACCGCTACCTCCGTCCGGCGCCGTCCGCGAGGCTGAATCTGACGCGGCTGGCGGCGCTCAAGCGATCGTTCGAATCGCTCGGCCTTCTGGGTGGCATTTCGCTCCGGCGCATCGAGGACGCTGTCGGCTCGTTCACGCCGGATGTCGTGGTCTCAGTCATGGAGCGTCGTGATTACGTCGACGCGGCACACCGATACTGCAAGGCGCACGGCGTTCCACTGGTTCTGGTTGTGCATGATCGCGTCGAGTCGTTCGAATTGGTGTACCCGGGATTCAGGCGCGCCCAGATTCGGCGCAACGCCCGGACGTATCGCTTCGCGTCGGCGCGGCTCTGCGTCAGCCGGCAAATGGCCGAATCTCTGGCGAATGTTTACGGCGCCGATGGGACAATCCTCTATCCTAATCGATCCGAGGCGCTGACCCAGAGGCCGACCGACGAAAGCGGACACCTGCGGTCACCCGGCGAGTTGACCGTCGCGTACACCGGCAGCCTCGCGTACGGATACGGCGACCGCATTCGCGACGCCATGCCGGCCTTGGCCGCGGTCGGCATCCGTCTGCGCGTCTACTCACACGAGCGGCTGTCCACACCCATTCCGGGTGCGACCTATGCCGGCGCGTTCCAGCCTGATGAGTTGTGGCAACGCGTCAAGGCCGACTGTGACGCGGTCTGGCTGCCGTACTCACCCAGATCCCACTACCGACCGCTGTACGAGACCCATTTCCCGAGCAAGCTGACCGAGTACATGGCGCTCGGCATGCCCGTGCTGATCACCGGCCCGGCGTATGCCACGGGAGTGCAGTGGGGACTCCAGCACCCGGACGCCGCTCTGACGATCACCGGTAGCGCGATCGAAGCTGTCCGCGACGGCGCGAGCCGCCTGAAGAACGACCCCGAGTTGCGTACCCGCCTCGCCCGTGGGTCGAGCATCGGCGACGAGGACTTCAACCCACTGAGGATTCGGGAGCGGTTTGTCGGGGTCCTGCGCCAGGTGACCACGCTGCGCGCGCGAGAGGCGGACTGATCGATGGCGTTCTTCTCGGTCATCATTCCGACGTTCAATCGGCGGGCGTTGCTTGCCCGCACGCTGGAGTCGGTCTGGTCCCAGCGCCACAAGGATTTCGAGGTCATCGTGGTGGACGATGGCTCGACCGATGGCACCGCGGCGTTCCTGGAATCGCTGCACGGGCGGCTTCGGGTGATCCGCCAGGACCATCGCGGTCCGGGCGCCAGCCGCAACGCGGGGGCGGCGAGCGCCACGGGCGAGTATCTGGCGTTCCTCGACAGCGATGACCTCTGGTTTCCGTGGAGCCTCGACGTGTTTCGGACCCTGATCGCGCGACACCAGCGGCCCGCGCTGCTGTGCAGCAACTATCTCCAATTCACGGCCGAGCCCGAATTGTCTGGCGCGCGGGAGGACCCGGCCCGCGGTGAGTGTTTCTCCGACTACCTGGACTCGTGGCACCGCCACCGGGTGGTTGGTGCCGGCATGCTGGTGGTACGGCGAGCGGCTTTCGAGGCCGTTGGCGGCTTTGCCCAGGAGCCCTGTAACCTGGAGGATCACGACCTCGCGCTCAGGCTGGGCGAGGCCCCCGGCTTCGTGCAGATCACGACGCTGACCCTCGCCTGGCGCCGGCACGTGGGAGGCACCACCAACGAGATGGCCAAGAACGCGGCCGGGTGCCAGCGCCTCCTTCGGGCGGAACGCGCCGGCGAGTACCCGGGGGGACCTGGGCGTGCGGCCGCCCGGCGACAGATCATCACACAGCACGCGCGGCCGACGTCCCTCGAGTGCGGACGCGCGGGCCTGCTCGCCGACGCCTGGTCCATCTACCGGGCGACCCTGCGGTGGCACGTGGCCCTTGGCCGCTGGAAGTACATCCTGACGTTCCCGCCCAACCTGGCATTCGCGGCCGTGTCGCGCCTCCTGCGCCGCCCGCCGCCGGAGTCCTCGCGCTGATCAAGTCCCTCCTGAAATTGTGGCTTCAGGCGCTCGGTGGTACGAACGGGACAGCCGGCTCTGGATCGCTCTGGAGCCGCGAGCGCGGTTCTCGCCGAGGTCAGCTTCCAGGACTTCTACGACGGGCAGTGCCGGTTCCACGACGCGGTGCACTTCATGGCGGAATATGGATTCACGTTGTTCGCGCTGGGGGGGTACCGCGCTCGGCCGGCCCCTGGTTCAGACAGACGCGTTGTTCGTCGCAGGCCGCCGTTGGCGAAGTTGCTCGCCTCACGGCCGGCTGAATCGTCCGCGGGGCATCCCTCGACAAGAATCTTCACCGCCGTTCGTCACGCCAACGACCTTTACCAGCTCTATGGCGGATAGTGGAGCGCCAATGGTTCGGTGCTCGTGGCTCACGTGCGGCTGCGCGACTTCGAGGCGCCGATGTGCCTAACCGGCTTTCTCACTGGCCACACCGTTGAGATCGAGGAGTTCTACGACATCGGCCGCGAGATCGATACTTACTCAACGCCAGAAGAGCTCGTGGACAAGGCTCGCTACTATCTCAAGCACCCGGACGCGGCCGAAGCCTTGCGGGAGGCCGTCTATCGGCGAGCGCGCCGCGACCATACCTGGGTCCAGCGGTTCGAGCAGTTGGTCGTGGAGGCGGGCCTCACCGCATGAGTAGCCCGCCGTCGCCACTGTTTTCGGTCGTGATCCCGACCTACAACCGTGCCGAGTTGCTGGCGGAGGCTCTGGCCTCGGTCTTCGGGCAGCGTCTGTCGAGTTTCGAGGTGCTGGTCGTGGATGACGGGTCGACCGACGACACGTCACGGGTGCTGGCCGCCTATGGCGAGCGCGTCCGCATGTGGGTGCAGGTCAACCGCGGCCCGGGCGCCGCGCGCAATCTCGCCCGCCAATATGCCGTCGGGCGCTACGTGGCATTCCTCGACAGCGACGACGTGTGGTTTCCGTGGACGCTAGAGGTCTACGCGCACGCGATTCGCGAGGCGGCCGAACCCGCGTTTCTGGCCGGTCAGCCCGCGTACTTCACGGCCCTGGCCGAACTGGGCGCGGTGACCGAGCAGCCACCGTCGCTGCAGCGTTTCCCCGACTACCTGTCATCCGGTGACGAGTGGCGGTGGTACGGCACGTCATCCCTGGTGGTGCGGACCGACATGCTGAAGGCCGCCGGGGGGTTCACCGACCGCTGGATCAACGGCGAGGACACCGACCTGACCATGCGACTCAGTGTTGCGCCAGGCTTCGTCCACGTGTCGGCGCCGTCGATGTTCGGCTACCGGCAACACCAGTACAGTGCCGTCAGCAACGACCACCGCACACTGGAAGGCGCCTGGCACCTGATACGGGTGGAAAACGACGGGCAGTATCCGGGGGGATCCCGGCGAGCCGACGAACGCTGGCGGATACTAACCCGGCACCTTCGTCCCGTCGCGCTGCGGTGCCTTCAGCTGGGGTGGTGGACCGAAGCGTGGCGGCTGTACCGCGCCATGTTCCTTTGGCACTGTCGACTGGGGCGCTGGCGGTTCCTCGCGGCATTTCCGTTCATGTTCCTCTTCGCCGGGCTGCGTGGGTCGCGGCCAGACGCCGCCGCGTCATGATCAAGCACCTGGTCAAGTCCGCAATTCAGCGGCTCGGATGGTACGAACGAGCCAGCCGCTTGTGGATTCAGCTCGAACCGCTCCTGGTCAACTCGACCCGGGCGCTCACTGGTCGGAACCAGCGCCTGACGGCGCGGTATCTCGCCACCCATTCGAGGCCGGGGCTCCATATTGGATGCGGTGATAACGAACTGCGAGGCTGGCTGAACACGGAGCTGTGCCCGCGTGGTGGCCAGATCTTCCTCGATGCGACCAAGCGGTTTCCCTTTGCCGAGGGCGTGTTCTCGTTCATCTACAGCGAGCACATGATCGAACATATTGCCGTGCCGGATGCGGAGGCCATGCTTGGGGAATGCTTCCGAGTGATGACGCCCGGCGGCGTAATTCGGCTCGTGACGCCGAACCTCGCGTTCCTGCGTCGGCTCCTGGAGCCGCAGCCAACTGCCGAGGTCTCGGCCTACATCCGCTACGGCATCTCGGCACACCGCGTTCCGCCAGCGGTAGCCGATGGGGTCGGCGTGTTCAACACCTACATGAGGGAATGGGGCCACCAGTTTATCCACACCGAGCAATCGCTCCGCAGGCTGCTGGAGCGGGCCGGATTCGTCGAGGTCCGCTCTTGCCCGTTGAGCGAAAGTGCTTACCCGGAGCTTACCGGCATTGCGAAGGTAGAGCGCATGCCGGGCGGATTTCTGGCCATGGAATCGTTCGTACTCGAAGCCAGGAAGCCCGCCCCGCGTGGCTGATTCCCTCGACTGCCAAGCCACCGTCCTGATCACGACGAAGGACCGCCGAGACGAGTTGCGCACGGCGCTCCAGTCCGTGGTGGCGCAGACGGTCCCCGTCGAGATGCTGGTCATCGACGACGGGTCGACCGACGGCACAGCGGACATGGTCCGGTCGGAGTTCCCTGGCGCGCGGCTGATCCGACACCACGAGTCCCGCGGACTGATCGTTCGCCGCAACGAAGGCGCCCGCCTGGCGGCCGCCCCGGTGGTGGTGTCGATCGACGACGATGCGGCATTCTCGACGCCGCACGTGGTCCAGCAGACGCTCCAGGACTTCGGCCCCGACCGGGTCGGCGCGGTGGCGATTCCGCACATCGACGTCAATCGGGACTCGCGGGTAGGCCGGCGTGCGCCAGACGCCGACCAGGTTTATGTGACCGACCGGTACATCGGAACCGCGCACGCCGTGCGCCGGGACGTGTTTCTTCACTTGGGCGGCTATCGTGAGGCGCTGGTGCACCAGGGCGAGGAGGGTGATTTCTGCCTTCGCATGCTGGCCGCCGGTTACGTGGTGCGCCTGGGCACTGCCGATCCGATTCACCATTTCGAATCGCCGAAACGCGACTTCCGGCGCATGGACTACTACGGCGTTCGTAACGCCGTGCTGTTCGCATGGCAGAACGTGCCAATCCCGTTTCTGCTCGCGCACCTGCCGGTGGTTGTCAGCCGGTGCCTGGTCCACACGCTGGAACCGCGCCGGCTCAAGACGCGGGTGGCGGGGCTGATCGACGCCATTCGGCAGTGCGCCTCGGTGGAGCGCGCCCCCGTGTCGCGGCAGGCCTACCAACTTGCGCGGACGCTCGCGAGAGGTCCCGTGCGCCTTTCCCAACTGCAACTGCCGGCCATTTCACGGGACGTGACCGGATGAATCAGGAGAGCGGGCTCGCCTTTTGCCCTGAGTTGCTGGAGTTGCAGCGTTCGCGCTGCGTTCGGGGCCGATCGGGCAGGCAGTTTGAAAGGCTGGAGGCGCTCTCCAGCGAAAACAACCTCGTCACTCTCTACCGGCTTATGCGCACCATGAAGCCGGCGCGCACACTCGAGATCGGCCTGAGTTTTGGCGGCTCCGGCCTGGTCTTCACTTCGGGTCACCGCGACCTTGGGCGCGCGCCGGGGCGGCAGCATGTCGCCATCGATCCATTCCAGGCCAGCGTCTGGGACGACTGCGGCTTGTGGGCCATCGAGCGCGCCGGTCTCGCGGGTTACCTTGATTTTCGGCCTGCCATCTCGTCACTGGAGCTGCCGCGAATCGTCAGCGAGGGCGCGCGATACGATCTGGTGTACATCGACGGTTCGCACCTGGTCGAGGACGTCTTCGTTGACGCGTATTTCGTAACGAGTCTGTTGGCTGATGGCGGTGTCGTGGCCTTCGATGACAGTCCGGACCCTCACGTCCGGAAGGTACTGCGGTTTGTGCGTTCGTCGTGGCGGGCCGGGCTCGAAGAGATGGACTTGGGACCCTTTCGCCCTGACGGAGGGGCGACTCTCAAATACCGTGCGGCGCGGCTACTTGGCAGAACCCAGATGACCGCGTTTCGAAAAGTGGGACAAATTGCTCGCCCGTGGAACGCCCCGTTCAAGCGTTTTTGAGCCCGGCGTGACGAAATCGTCGATCAGGCTCGGGGACCTCGACGCGCTGCGCGGGGTGGCGGCGGTCTACGTGCTGTTTGGCCACAGTCGCTGGTTGCTCTGGGCCGGTCACGCCGCTTGGCTGTCGCAACCGCATGCGCCCTGGGAATCGCTGTTGGCCTACGGCTCGGCCTCCCTCAGGTTCGGCCGTGAGGCGGTGATGGTGTTCTTCGTGCTGAGCGGGTTCTTCATTCACCTGCGGTCAGCCGCGGAACTCCGCCGTGGCACGGCCCTTCACTTTTCCGCGTCTCGCTTCTTTCGTCGTCGCGCACACCGGCTGGTGGCGCCTTATGCGTTCGCGTTGGGGGCGACGGTCGTGTGCGATCTCATTGGACGCACCTGGTTCCCGCTGCTGTACCGGGCGGCCACCGGCGATTCGCTGCTGGACATGAACTTCTCGAAGATGGAGTACAGCTGGTCGTCCGTCGCGCCTGCGCTCGTACTGCTGCCATCGAGCCTGGGGCGCGATTTCGGAACGAACGGGCCGCTCTGGTCGCTGGCGTTCGAGACCGTCTACTACGCGATGTACCCCGCGTGGCTCGTGCTGCGCCGCCGTCACGCGGGAGTGGCCTTTGTGGCCGTGCCGGCCGTCTGCCTGGCCCTCACGCTGCTACCCCGCTCCTCCTTTGTGATCGACGTTCTGACGCGCTATCCGATCTGGCTGGCTGGCGCCGCGCTCGCCGAAGGCGTTGACTCGCTTCGGCAGGCCCGCAAGGTGGTGTTGGCGTCGGTGGCGGTGTTTATCGCGGGCCTGCTGCTCCGGGTGCTGAGTGACTCCGCCCTGCCACAGGCCGTGGCGGCCATCCTGTTCGGCTCGGCCGCGGTGATCGGTGTGGCGGCACTGCCAGCCGACTGGCGGCCGGCGAAGTTGCTGGCGGCGTTGGAATACCTGGGCGTGCGGTCGTATTCCATCTATATCCTGCATTTCCCTTTCCTGGCGCTGCTCAGCGCGTGGGTGATCCAGTGGCAGGGCGCTCGTCCGCTCCACGGCTGGTTCGCCGTCGCCGGGGCGGCGCTGGCGGTCGGTTTTGGCTGCGTGTGCTTCGAGATCTGTGAGCGGCATTTCCTTCACCCGCGGTTGCGTGTGGTGCCGGTTGACGTGTGACGGCGCTTCACCAGATCGGTGTGCAGTGGGTGTGCTGCCACCTCGGCGCGCGTGAGCACTACGCGGTGCCGCGCGCGCTACACCGGCAGGGTCGGCTTCGTCTGCTCGTCACCGACGCGTGGGTCCGGCCCGGCAGCCTGTGGTCGCGGATTCCGGGTGAGCTGCCGCGGCGGCTCGCCGAACGGTTTCACCCCGAGCTGGCGGAGGCTGAAGTTCGCCATTTCACGGTGTCCTTGATGGCGCGCGAGGCCTTGTGGCGTTCGCAACGGCCGGCCGGGTGGGCTCGGACGATGCACCGCAACCGATGGTTTGGGCATCGCGCCGTCGCCGTCCTTGACCGAGTGTCCGCCGCGGACGGGCCGCGGACCGTGGTCTTTGCCCACAGCTACTCCGCGCGTGAGGTGTTCCGCTATGCGAAGGCTCGTGGCTGGATGACAGTCCTGGGCCAGATCGATCCGGGCGAAGAGCATTTTCGCATTGCCCAACAGTTGTCGGCGATCCGGGCGGAATACGGCGGGCCGCCGCCCATGCCGCCGGCGGCCTACTTCGCGTCCTGGCGCGAGGAATGCGCGATGGCCGACCGGATTGTCGTCAACTCCGAGTGGGCTCGCGAAGCACTGATGCGCGCCCGAATCCCGACGGAGAAACTGCGCGTCATCCCGCTCGCGTACACCAGTGAAATCTTGAATCCGGCGCCCGAACATGTGTATCCCGACAGGTTCACCACCGAACGGCCCCTGCGTCTCCTCTTCGTTGGGCACGCCGCCGTCGCAAAAGGAGTCCCTGAACTGCTCGAAGCGGTCGCCGCCCTGCGGGATGTGCCCCTCGCGCTGCGCCTGGTGGGGGAGACCGCGATGACCGTGCCGGCGCGGTTTCTCAACCACCCCTCGATCCACTGGGTCGGCCCGCTCTCTCGCGGCGACGTGATGCGCCACTATCGTGAGTGCGACGCGTTAGTCTTTCCCTCGCACTCGGACGGCTTCGGCATGGCGCAGGTCGAGGCACAGGCCTTTCGGCTGCCGGTCATCGCCTCGCGTCATTGCGGACAGGTGATCCAGGACGACGTCGACGGCATCTTGCTGCCCGAGGTGACAGCCGGCGCGATCGCCGCCGCCCTCCGCCGCGTGGCTGGCGCGCCGGGGCTGCTGGCCGCTTTCTCCCGTCAGTCCGACCCCGGCCCGCGGTCACAGTTCGCTGAGCTGTCAGCCGCGCTCCTGGCGCTGGAACCCCAATGACCGACTCGACGGCGTGCGATTCCTGGTTTCTCGAGCACCTCGTGTGTCCGGCGGATCACGGCGCCCTGCGCCAGGCCGGCGGCGAACTGGAGTGCGGCCATGGGCATCGCTTCCCGGTGGTGGATGGTGTTCCGGTGATGTTGTTGCCGGACCTGCAGGCGACGATGGCGGGTGGCGACCAGTCGCTGGCGCGGGCGCACGGCGCGCCCGGCGACCCGCGCGCCCCCGAGTTGTACCTGGAGTCGTTGGGCATCAGCGAGGATGAGAAGGCAGGTGTCGTTGAATTCGCTCGCCGCGGTGGCTCAATCGATCCGGTGGTCGCGTACCTGGTGGCTGCGACCAACGGCTTGATGTATCGGCACTTGATCGGCAGCCTCAATCGTTATCCCGTTCCCGACTTGCCACTGCCGGCCGGTGAGGGTCGCCTGTTGCTCGACATCGGGTGCAGCTGGGGACGCTGGTCGCTGGCCGCACACGCGAGGGGCTACGCCGCGGTTGGCCTCGACCCGTCGCTCGGGGCGGTCATGGCCGCGCGCCGCGTGGCCAGGGAACTTGGGGTCCCCAACCGGTATGTCGTGGGGGATGCGCGGCATCTGCCGTTTGCGCCGAGGCTGTTCGACGTCACCTACTCGTACAGCGTGATTCAGCACTTGTCGAAGGCGAATGCCGCTCAGGCCGTGCGCGAGATCGGTCGGGTGCTGAAACCCGGCGGCACCGCCAAGGTCCAGATGCCGACGCGGTTCGGCCTGCGCTGTCTGTACCATCAGGCGCGGCGTGGTTTTCGCGAGGGGTCAGGTTTCGAGGTGCGCTACTGGACGCTGCCGGAGTTGGGGCAACTGTTCGGGACCCATGTGGGCGCCACCCGATTTGACGCCGACTGCTATTTCGCGATCGGCCTCCAACTCGCCGACGAGTCCCTGATGCCCCCCAGCCTGCGTCGCGTGATCCGGGCATCTGAGCGTGCCAAGTCCGCGAGCCGGCGCTGGCCGGTACTGGTTAATGTCGCTGACAGCGTCTTCGTTGAGTCGGTCGCGCGTCAGGGCACCCGTTCATGAAACCTTCTGAACTCCCCACCCCGTTCCAGCCGACGCTGATTCGCCGGGGGCTGAGTTGGGCCGAGCGCTGGCGCTACCGGTGGGAATATCAGGGCCGGCTGCGTGGCTTGCTGCGGCACGTCGACCCGGGTAAATCCGTGCGACTCACGCTGAACGAACGGCAGCGGATTCGCGAGTACTGGTCGGCTTACGGCATCGACTATGCCAGCGCGTCGTGGTTCAGGCTGTTCAAAGCGCTCACCGGACGGGTTGATCCCCGCTACATCCCCGAAGAAGTGTTCCGGGTGCACCTGGAGCCGATGTTGTGTCGCCGCGATGTGGCGCCGGCCTACCACGACAAGAACCAGTTGGACCGGCTGTTTCCGGACGTTCAGCGGCCGACCACGGTGCTGCGGAATATCTACGGTCACTACTTCGATGCCGACTATCGGCCGGTGCCGCGCGAGGCCGTGACCGAACTGCTCGGTGCCGGTCCGGAGCGCTACATCCTGAAGCCGTCGATTTCCGGCACGGGCAGCGGGCACAACGTGGCGCAGGTCGTCGGTTCGCGCGACGGGTTCAGGATTGGCAGCACGTTGCTCTCGCTGGCTGACGTTGAACGGATCTATGTCCAGGATTTCCTCGTCCAGCGAGTCGTTCCTCAGTCTTCGTTCATGGCCAGGTTTCACCCGCCGTCGTTGAATACCATCCGGATGATCACGTTGCGGTTGCGGGGCGCCGTGTTCCCGATCGCGGCGACCCTTCGCATGGGTAACGGCAGCCACGTCGACAATGGTCATGCCGGCGGGCTGCTGTGTGGTATCGACCTGGGGGATGCGCGGTTGACGCCCTTTGCCTGCGATGTCTTCTTCCGGCGCTACGACCACCATCCCATATCCCGCGAGCTGTTCACTGACCGCATCATTCCATCATTCGACGCCGTGCGCGACCTGGCGCTCAAAGTTCACTCGCGGCTGCCCTACTTCGACGTGCTCTCGTGCGATATTGCCGTTCTGGGCGATGGTCAGGCGTGCCTGATCGAAGCCAACACCCTTGGCCAGGGCGTCGAACCGCATCAGTTCCTGAAAGGCAGTCCCCTGTTCGGCGACAAGACCGACGAGGTCCTGGCCGTGGTGGCTGAGCGCCGGCGGCTCGGCTGGAACCAATGAAGCGCTGCGAAACCTGTTGATGGTGACCTGCTTCAGCCACGCGAGCGACCGGATCGAGGCTTTGATCCGCGACGAGATGCGGCGCGAGGTCGGCCACCTGAGGCCGCGCCACATCGTCATCAAGCCCAACTGGGTGCTTCATTCCACCGCGGCTAGTCATCCAATTTCAGCCTTGGTCACCGACGCGCGGGTCATTGCCGCGACCGTGCGGGCCGCGGCGGAATTGTTTCCCGAGTCGGCCCTGATTACGGTGGGCGATTGCCCACTGCAACGGGCCGACTGGCCCCTGTTGCTGCGCCAATCTGGTCTCGAGCCCGTGGTGGCTGAACTCCGGGTCCGCTACCCCGGCCGGGTCGAGTTTCGGGACCTGCGGCGCGATGTGTATACCTATGCCGATGGCCGCCTGGTGCCGCAGTCGGGTGCGCCCCATGGCGATCCGCTTGGCTACCGCGAAGTCCGGCTGGGGGCGATCAGTCACTTCGAAGAGATCGCAGGGGAGGCGGCGCGGTTCTCGATCCATGACCACGATCGAGAAGCGACGCAGGCCAACCACCGCTCCGGGGATCATCGCTATTTCGTGAGCCAGTCGTTTCTCGACGCCGACCTGATCATCAACCTGCCGAAGTGGAAGACGCATTCCAAGTCGGGGTTGACCGGTGCCCTGAAGAACCTGGTGGGCATCAACGGCGACAAAGCCTACCTGCCTCACTTCCGCAAGGGCGCCCCCCGCTGGGGCGGCGATGAGTACTGGGACAGCAGCCGCTGGCTGTACTGGACGCAGAGCGCCCTCCGCGACTTCACGCGCGCGTATTGCTGGTGGGCCTACAAGCTCCTGCGACCGATCTGGCTCGCGATCAAGACGCTGCGGTCCGTCGTGCTGCGACGAGAGAGCGGTCCCGCGGGCGATTTCTACGTCGGCGGCGGGGCGTGGTACGGCAACCAGACCATCTGGCGCATGATCTATGACCTCAACCTGGTCATCCAGCTGGTGGATTCGGATGGAGTGCTGCGGGAGCGTCCGCAGCGTCACTATTTCTGCATTGTCGACGGGCTCGTCTGCGGGGAAGGCGACGGCCCGCTGTCGCCGACGCCACGACCGATCGATTGGCTGGTGTTCGGCCGTGATCCGTTTGCCATTGATGCCGCCCTGGCGTGGTTCATGGGGTACGACCCCGGACGACTACCGATTGTCGCGGAGCGTCGCCGGTATCTCGGTGCCGAGTGGGGCCGCTTCGACCTGGACACCTTGCCGGTATCACTGGACGGCCGAACCGCGTCGTTGACGGCTTTTGACGTCAATCACGCATTCGTACCGCCTCCGGGCTGGGTCGGACATATTGAGCGCCCCGCGCCTGGCGGCCGAACTCTGGTGCGGACATGAAGGTCGTGTTCTGCTGGTCGGGCATGCAAGGGTACATGGCGTCCTGCTTGCAGGCGCTTCACCGCCGCGACGCGATGGAACTCTACGTCATCCATCTGGACTTCAACGACGTGCCGTATCAGGAGGATCTGCTCAACGGCATTCCGAACGACAAGCTGCAGGCCAGCCACCCGAACAAAGCGATCGCGCAGATGGTCGCGGACCGAAAGCCCGATATCGTCTTCTTGTGCGGGTGGTTTTATACGCCCTACCGGAAGCTCCTGCTGCGAGACGAGCTTCAGGCGGCCAAGTTCCTGCTCGGCATGGATACACCGTGGAGCGGGTCGTGGCGCCAACGCCTCAACCAGGTTCGGCTCAGAGGTTTTGTTCGGAGAATGGAGAAAGTGGTGGTGGCCGGCCCGCGGACGCGGGAATTTGCCCGGCGGCTCGGCGCGTCACCGAACCAGATTCTACCGGGCCTGTATGGGTTCGACTTCACGAAGTTTGGCGCGCTGGGGATCAGCCGACCGGACGAGGGGCCCACATGGCCCAAGCGGTTCCTGTTTGCCGGCCGCTACGTGCCGGAGAAGGGCCTTGGCGTTCTCATGGACGCGTACCGTCAGTACCGGTCCGCGGTGGTCGATCCGTGGCCGCTCGATTGCTGCGGTACTGGTCCCGACGCCCCGCGGCTGCGTGGGCATCAAGGGGTGCAGGACCTTGGTTACGTGCTGCCCAGTGCGCTACCGGCAGTCTTCTCCGAGCGTGGCGTGTTCGTGATGCCGAGCCTGGAAGAGCCATGGGGCGTCGCGATCGCGGAGGCCGCGGCCACGGGATTGCCCTTGATCTGTTCCGATCGCTGTGGCGCCGCGGACGATCTGCTGCGCCTGTACCACAATGGACTCCTGGTGCCGGCCGGGAACGCAACCGCGCTCGCGGACGCGATGAAATGGATGCACGAACACCACTATGCGTTCCGGACGATGGGCGTGCGTAGCCGTAGCCTGGCGGCGGCGTTTTCGGCGGACGCCTGGGCCGACCGCATGCACGCCTGCTTCACCGAGGTGCTGACCCCGGGGGCGCGTCACGAACCGAACCGACATGGTTAGCTGTTCATCGGTGTCGGGTTGACTGTCTTTCCCGGCCGCACCGTGCGGCGCCATCTCGAAGCCGCGGCGGCCCGCCGACGGGAGTTAGCGACGGTCAACGCCACCGACTGGACGAGCCGGCAGCTCGAGGCGCTCCAGCGGGTGTGGGTCGATGCGGTGCACGACGTGCCTTACTATGCGTCACTCGTGCGTTCAGGCCGCGCGCCGGCGGCGATTCATTCGTGGGCCGACGTGCAGGGCCTTCCCGTGCTGACGCGACAGCTGCTGCAGGATCGGCCTGCTGAGTTCCTGCGGCGCTCCGGGTCGCCCGATTCCTTTATGAGGACCGCAGGATCCACCGGCACCCCGTTGCGGATGGGTCTCAATCAGTACGAGCGCGACCTCATGCGCATCGTCAAGCTCGCCGAATGGCAAGCCTTCGGATACGAACCAGGCTCGCGGCTGTTCCTCATCTGGGGGCATGCCCATCTGCTTGGCACCGGATGGACGGGCACGGTGAATCACTGGAAGCGACGGCTGGCGGATGCGTTCCTTGGTTATCGCCGGGTGGATGCGTACCGATTGAACCGGGCGGCCTGCCACGCCTACGCCGAGGCGCTGTTGAGCTTTCGACCGCTGGGCCTGATCGGGTATGCGTCGGCGCTGGATCTCTTCGCGCGCTACTCGACGACATTTCGCGATCGTTTTCGGGCCCTCAACGTTCGCTTTGTGCTGGCCACGGCGGAAGCGCCGCCCCGGCCCGACACCGTGGCGCTGCTCGAGGACCTGTTCGGCTGTCCGGTCGTGCAGGAATACGGCGGTGCGGAGTTTGGCCAGGTGGCTTTCAAGACTGGGGCCGCGCCCTTTCAGGTGTACTCAGACCTCAATTACGTGGAGGGCGAGCCACCGGACGGCGGTGCCCCCGACGAACATCCGGTGCTGCTGACGTCGCTCTACCAGCGCTACGTCCCGCTGATTCGTTATCGCGTGAGCGACGCCGTAATCGGGCCGGTGCGCCAGGCCCACGGGCATGTCGTCCGCTTCGAAGCCGTCGGCGGCCGCGTCAACGACGTCATCCACCTCGATGGCGGCGACGCCATTCACAGTGTGGCCATTTTCCATTGCATTCATCAGGAAGACTCCGTGTTCAACATCCAGATGGTGCTGCGCGACGAGGGCATCGAAATCTGCCTCGTCTCCTCGGCGGCCGACCGGGCCGCCATGGAAAGGCGGATCAGGGCACGCCTGGCCCAGGTGCACCCGTCCCTGGCGCAGGCTCGCTTCACCTACGTCGAAGATCTGCAAACGAGCCGCGCCGGCAAGCGCCGGTGGTTCGTCGATCATCGCACTTCACCTCCATGTGCGGCATCGCCGGTATCCTGACGGCCGAGGCCGGCCGGCTCGATCTGCCACCGGTCCTGGGCATCATGACGGAGGCACTGCGTCACCGCGGGCCTGACGATGAGGGGCAGTGGCAATCGCGGTCTGGCGCCGCGGGATTTGCGCACACGCGACTTTCAATCCTGGATGTGAGTCCAGCCGGCCACCAGCCGATGTCCACTCCCGACGGGCGTTACACGATTGTCCTCAATGGCGAGGTCTACAACTTTCACGAGTTGCGGCGTGACCTCGAGCAGAAAGGCATCACGTTCCAAACGCGCACGGACACCGAGGTTGTCCTCCGCGCCTATCAAGTCCATGGCGACGCCTGTGTCGGGTTGTTCCGGGGGATGTTCGCTCTTGCCATCTGGGACGAACGCGAACAGACGTGCTTGTTGGCGCGCGACCGGTTTGGCATCAAGCCGCTCTACTACCATCACGCGGAGGGGCGGCGGCTGGTGTTCGCCTCGGAGGTGCGCACCCTGCTGGCTTCGGGCCTGGTGTCGCGGGACTTGGATTCGCGAGCGGTCTATGAGTACTTCCGGACCGGTTCGGTCCCAGAGTCCCGCACCCTGCTCCGCGACGTCCGGTCTCTCGAAGCCGGTCATTGCGGGCGGTGGCACGCCGGTCGCCTCGAGACGCGGCAATACTGGGCCCTCCGGTTCCCGGCGGACACCACGCCGAGCGGCGCCGACGTGGCGGCGACGCGTGCCGCCCTGCTCGATTCCGTGCGGCACCATTTCGTCAGTGACGTTCCGGTGGGCATCTTCCTGAGTGGCGGTATCGACTCCACCGCGCTCGTCGCGCTGGCGCGTGCCACCGGTCAACAGAACCTGCACACCCTCTCGATGTCGCTGCCCGGATCGCCCGACGACGAAGGCGGCGCCGCGCGTCGAATCGCGGAGCACTTCGGGACGCGCCACGACGATTATCCGGTGGATGACGCCACCGGGAAGGCGTTGCTCGGCGGGTACCTCCGGGCGGTCGATCAGCCAAGCATCGACGGCCTGAACACGTTTGCCATTGCCGGATTCGCGCACGAGCGTGGCATGAAGGTGGCCTTGTCGGGGTTGGGCGCCGACGAGATGTTCGGCGGCTACCGATCGTTCCAGGACGTACCCCGGCTGGCGCGCTGGGACCGGCGGCTGAGCCGCACTGGCCCGGTGAGACACGCGTTCGGGCGCATTCTCGAGCGCGTGGCGCCAGGACCGCGCGCGCGCCGCATCGGCGACATGTTGGGCCAGCCCCCGGGCCTGGAGACGGCCTACACGACCTTCCGGGGCATCTTTACCAGGGCCGAGTCGAGAACGCTGACTCACCACTATGCCGGAGCCACTGCCGGCGAATTGGATGATGATGTTCAGGTTGAACCTCCGGGCGCGAATTCCAACGCTGCCGATGCCGTGAGCGGCTTCGAACTGTCCCGGTATGTCCGGAACCAATTGCTGCGCGAGGGCGACGTCATGAGCATGGCCTGGGGGGTCGAACTCCGGACGCCGTTCCTGGATGCCGGCGTGTTCGACGCGGTCAGCCGCATTCCCGCGGCCGTCCGGCTGCGTGCCGGCAAGGGCCTGTTGCTCGACGCGGTTCCCGAGATCCCGTGGTGGGTGGTGGCGCAGCCGAAACGTTGTTTTCAATTCCCGTTCGAGCAATGGCTGGGCGGCGAGTGGCGAGACGTGTTTGCACAGGTTAGTCGCACGTGCCCGGTCCCCACGGAGACGTGGTATCGCAAGTGGAGCGTGTTCATGCTTGAGCGGTGGGTGGAGCGCGTGAGGTCGGCCAATGGGCATCGGGAATCGGTGGTGGACGCCATCGGCAGAGGCGAACATCGATAAGATCGCGCGCGAACAGTACGGGCCCTTGCTCGGGCTTGTCACTTCGGTGTTAGGGACCCTCCTGGCCCTGCTCCTGTTTCCAGAGAACCCTGCGCCGCGAGGCGCACTGGTCGTACCGGGAACGGTGCTCGCCGTCTCCATTATCTTCGTGCCAGTGATGCGGGTGATCACGACCTCAAAGACGATGATGAATGCGGACAACTTCGTCGCTATCGGCTACGTGGGCTGGCTGCTGTTGGACCTGATCCAGGGCGCCTACGACCTGGGCGACGCGTCCAACGATGCCTTGAGGCTCGCGCTCGTCGCTGTTGGCGTGTCGGCCGCCGCCATGTGGGCCGGTGCGATTGGACGGCCGTGGGGGCTGCCCCAGTGGCTAATCAGTGTCGCCAGGAATCCACTGGACACCCGTGCCGTGGAGCGGCTAATTCCTATCTGTTTCTTCCTCGGGATGTTCAACTACATGTACTCGGTCCAGTTCGACATCGTCGAGATGTTCTCTTACCTGGGGAACACCCGTTGGGACGTGCCGTGGGGCCGCGCGCAACTCGGCGGGTGGGGCTCGTTCATCGACCAGATGCCGTACTTCGGGTACGTGCTACCGAGCTTGACCGCGCTGCTTATTGCCCGCCACGGTTTCAGGTTCCAGACTCTGGTGTCGATCGCGGCATCCATGGTCATGCTGCTATTTCTCGCGCAGGGCGGTGGCCGGCGAATCATCCTGGTGACGGTTGGCGCTGCGCTGATCGTCTGGGTACAAGCGCAGCCCGGCATGAAGATCCGGAAGTTCCTCACCGTCGCGGCTGCCAGCGTCGCCTTGGTGTGGACAATGCAGTTCATGCTCACTGTCCGGGACCAGGGTTATGAAGAATTCCTTTACGCTGGCCAACAGTCAGACTACCTGCACGTGGATGATAACTTTCTCCGCTTGGCTCAGATCATCCAGCTGGTGCCAAGTCGTCGCGACTACGTGTATTCGCAGCAGGTAATCTTCACGCTCGTGCGTCCGGTGCCCAGGGTGTTCTGGCCGGGGAAGCCCATTAACCCAGGCTTCGATCTGCCGTCGGAGCTCGGCATGAAGGGCGTCAGCTTGTCGAGTTCGATCATCGGCGAGTGGTATTTGTCGTGGGGATGGGCGACGTTGGTCTTTGGTGGGTGGTTCCACGGCCGGCTGGCTGGCACCGCGAGCACACTGCGCGACCTCGGCATCGCCACCAGGAACCCAATTGTTTACGCCCTCGCCGTGATGGTGTTGGCGGCGGGTCTGCGCTCGATGCAGGATCTGGTCATCATGAGCTACGCCTTGGTGGCCTGGTGGGGTGTCAACCGCCTGGTGACCCCGCGCGGCGTCGCGGCCACGTGAGGATTCTGCACGTAGCCGCGTCGTACTTTCCGGCCGTTCGCTACGGAGGGACGATCGTGTCCGTGCACGGCCTGTGCAAGACGCTGGCCGCGAGAGGCCACGATGTCCATGTCTTCACGACCAGCGTCGATGGCCCGATCGATTCAGATGTGCCGCTCTTGAAGCCGGTTGAGATGGACGGCGTGCGGGTCTGGTATTTCCCATCCCCCGCCCTGCGGAGACTCTACTGGTCGCGTCCCATGGCCCAGGCCCTCGCCAGCCAGGTTGGGACGTTTGACATCGTCCACCTGCACGCACTGTTCGTGTGGCCGGTCTGGGCCGCAGCCCGAGCCGCGCGGCGAGCCGGCGTACCGTATCTGGTCGCGCCGAGGGGCATGTTGGAGAAGGCGTTGATCAGGAAGAAGAACCGCGTGATGAAGTCTGTCCTCATGGCCGCGGTTGGGCGGCGGATGCTCGAAGGAGCAGCGGAGATTCACGTCACGAGCGCGCGCGAGGCCGCGGAAGCCCGCGCGTTCGGGTTCAATCTGCCGCCGTGTATTGAGGTGCCCAACGGCGTAGCGCTCCCGAGCTCGCCGGCGCCGCCGCTTTCAACGGCGCTGGCAGTCTTGGTCGGGGAAGAGCCGTTCGTACTGTTCCTTGGCCGCATTAGCTGGAAGAAGGGGCTTGATCGCCTCATAAACGCGCTGCCGCTGATCAAACGCGCCCGACTTGTCGTCGCCGGCGGTGACGAGGATGGCTATCAACCCGCGCTCGAGCGGACGATCGCCACCTTGGGGGTTCAGGAGCGCGTTCTCTTCCTGGGGCCGGTGGCCGGTGACGACAAGGCGGCCCTGCTTGGGAGTGCCTGCGCACTGGTCCTGCCATCCTACTCGGAGAACTTCGGGAACGCCGTGCTGGAGGCGATGGCGGCCGGGTGCCCAGTGGTGGTCACGCCAGAGGTGGGACTTTCCAGCCTCGTCGAGAGGTCTGGTGCCGGCGTCGTTGTGCCCGGCGAGCCGGCTCAGTTGGCAGCGGCTCTGCAGGACCTGCTCGCCGACCCCTGCCGGCGACGCGAGATGGGACTTCGCGGACGGCGCATCGCGGCAGAGCGCTTCGGCTGGGACCGCGTGGCCGCGGAAATGGAAGGCGTTTACGCGAGGATCGTCAGCCGTGGCGGTGTCCGCGCGTGATCAAGCCGGAGCGAGCGTTACTGGCTGCCTGTATCGTGGTCGCGGTCGCCGTTCCGGCGTTGTCCGCGGTGTACGGTGGTGCTTCGAACGCTGATGACACTTATATCTACATGCGGTACGCGGGCAACGCCGTCAGCGGCCATGGGCTGACGTTTAATCCAGGGGAGCCGTCGTACGGTTTTACCAGCCCGGCTTGGCTCGCGGTGATGCTTGGTCCCGTAATGGTGTGGGGAAACACCATCGCCGTATGGAAAACAGCGTCGTGGATTTGTTACACGGCGTTCGCCCTCTGGATGATGTGGTTCGCCTACCGGCAGGCGGGCAGGTCGCCTGCCGTGGTGGTGTTCGCGGTCGTCGTGCTGATGGAGCCGCACCTATTTCGCTGGTCCGGGACCGGGATGGAGAACGCGCTAGTGGCGATCGCGATCCTGGCGTTGTTCCTAGCGTGGCGGGCCGTGGTCTCGGGCACCAGTAATGGCCTCTTCCTGGGTGTGTTCGTCGGATTGCTTCCGTTCGCGCGCCCCGAATTGGTCCTCCTGACCTTGCTCGTCGTGTTCGAGTGGCTCCTGCTGCTCAGAACCAGGGAGGACCGACGTCAGTTCGTCCGCGCGACAGTCTTGGCCTGCGTCGTCCTCGTTGTCGGACTTGCGATCCTCCACTGGGCCACCGGCTTCTGGCTGCCGCAGACAGCCGTCGCCAAGGCCCTGACCACCGTGCAAGCTCCCGGCTACGGAGCCCGGCAGGGTTTCAGCATAATCGTTTCCGGCGCTGGTCCCTTGGTGATTGCGGCACTGGTCCTGATGCGGCGCGCTCCGGTGCGGCCCTTTCTCAGGCCCGCACTGCTGTTCATGCTGGCTGTGTGGGCCTACCTGGCCTGGCGCAATCAACTCATCAGCTCTCGGTACAGCACATCGCTCAACCTGCCGATGATGGTGGCTCTGATGATGTCGGTGGCGACCGTGGAGATCCCGCGTTTCAGACTGCTGGTCACAGCTGGCGCCCAAGTGGCTTTGGCCATTGCGACGCTGATCTACACTTTTCCCGGTACGCGAACCAATGAGGGTGAAGCGATCCGGCTGTTTGCGGAGGATCTCGTCAGCCTGACGACGCCGCAGGATCGGATCGCGATGACGGAGATCGGCGCAGTCTCCTTCCACAGCGGGCGCTACGTGATTGATCTGGTCGGTCTGACCGATCCTGAGACCGTTCGTTGGATCCGTGCGACCGGCCGCGCGGCCACGCAGGTGCAGTTGGAGCGTCTGCTCACGCATCGTCGGGCGAGCTTCTTCATTGACAGCTTTGCCGCGGCTGAGCCGATTCGTGGTGTGACAGTGGAATTCGTGCCCCTCAGCGAACGCCGGGTCGCCCGCAACAACGCCACGAGCTGGAACGGAGGGCTGTGGAGACTATACCGAATTGAACCGCTCGGGACACCGCACAACGGACCACGATGATCGCCCGGTGCACAGCCTTCGCGGCCGACGCATGATGAAGTCCATTACCCCCCTCATTCTCACCCTCAACGAGGCGCCAAACATCGGCCGGACCCTGGCGCAACTGTCGTGGGCGGCCGACATTGTGGTCGTCGACAGCGGCAGCACCGACGCGACCCGCGAGA
>CAYHCX010000050.1:4659-27530 GCA_964355095.1 uncultured Acidobacterium sp. | reverse complement strand
CCTGGCAGCCTTCCTCGAACTGAGGGGATCACGCCACCAGCCTCCGCTACCGGGGCAGCAGCGGCTCCCAGCGACCAGCACATGATCGCCCTCAGGTCTTCGTCACCGCAGTCACGGTGAAGAACCTCGCGCAACACGGACAAAACCACGATCCCGCCGGAGCCACCAGCTCCGGCGGGATCGTGGTGTCGCAATGCGGGCAAGTCGGCAGCGCACTACTGCCCGGCGCGCTTCTTCGCACGGGCCTTGCGGTCGCCGGCATCGACCAGGCGCGCCTTCATCGCGGCGAGCTGCTCGGGCGTGATGCCGGCCTTCGGCAGTAGGTCCCCGATCACATGGAGCACGACGCCAGCGATCGGCGACTTCACCAGCTTCTCGCCGGCGGCGAGCCACTTTTCCAGTTGTTCAGGCTTGAGGGGCATCGGTCTTCTCCTTGGGCAACAGGGCTTTGATCGTGTTGTAGAGGCGCTGCAGGTCCGCGATCACGGCCGTGGCCTGAGGCTTGGCGCTCTGGACCGCCGCGCGCAGTTGCCCGAGCGCGTCCAGCATGGCTGGCACGCCGGCGACGGAGCCCTCCTGCGCGGCGCGATTGTAGGTTTCGTACGCCGACCAGGCGGCCGCGATCGACCCGTTGAACGCCTTGCAATCGGCTTCGCTGCGGAGCTTCGCGTCACACGCGGCGTTGATCGCGTCGTCGGCGCCGGCGATGGTGGCGTGCATCGCCCGCTCGGTCTCCACTAGGATGCGGCCGGCGCAACCGGCCGACAGGCCGACGGCCAGCAGGAGGGGGATCAGGTAGGCGCTACTGCCCCACTTCTTCTTGTCGATGACGTCTTGCGCCCGCTGTGACTGTTCCAGCGGCTTGGCGCCGGCGCGCCACCACTCCACCGCGCCCGAGGCCACCATTGCCTGGACGACGGCCTGCAACAGCAACTCGCCGCGATCGCCGGCAATCAGGTGCAGCACGTCATGCGAGACCAGCGTGAGGATCATCGACACGAACACCACGTAGGCGGCGACGGGCACCTTCTCGAGGACCGGCACGCTGGCCAGCCAGCCCTTGAGGTAGTGGACGATAGCGATCGTGAGCGCGACGATGCCGGTCACGGTCGTGAGGTCGAGCGAGAAACTGGGGTCCATGGTGTGGATGTCCTTTTTAAGTTGAAATTTCCGAATTACTGCACGCGCCCCACGAAGACGCGCGCCCACTGCATGTCGATCGCCAGCGTCTCGCCGGCGCGCAGGTCGATCGGCGTGGCCTCGCCGGTGCCCGGGTGAATCAGCACGCCCTTGAGGCCCTGTCGTAGACGGAAGCGGTACACGCCCGGGCGCTCGCCGTAGAGGATCGATACGACCCGACCATCGGGCAGCAGCAGCGAATCGGCGCGGCCCAGGTGCCCGGCGCCGTTCGTCGTCGGCTCGATCGGGGAGTTCGCCCGGCCGGCGTGCACGGTGATGCCGGTCTGCGCGTCCTGCGGGATCTGCCGGAACAGCCGCGGCACCGACGCGAAGCCCGGGAACGTCGCCGGGCTGATGTAGCGCCGCACGCCGGTGCTCGACATGAAGGCGTGCACGCCGTGCCCGATGACGGAGCCCATGGCCATGGCGGCCACCGACTCGTCGTCGTACTCGCCGTCGCCGTCCTGCGCGCTCACGCTGGTCAGCGGATCGCTGGGAATGCCGCGGCGGTTCCAGGGGCCGCCCGGCTCGCCGTCCCAGAACAGTCGGCCGAGGCCAGACTCGAGCGCCATCGAGACGCGGTGGCGAATCTTGTCGTCGATCTGCTGGCCGCGGTAGCCGTGGTAGTACGTGAAGCGCACCCAGGCCGGCTGGTACGGCTTCAGCAGCTCCGGGTCTTCCGTGCCGGTGTAGGCCGTCAGCGTGTAGAGCACCTGCGGATGGCGCGCGCGAACGATGTTGATCAGCCGCTCCAGGTGCGCCGGCTCGTTGTCACCGTTGCGGTCGGACGTGTCGCGGCATTCGTTGCACGCCTCCACGAGCGCCCACTTGTCGGGCCCGGCCTCGGCCATGCCGCCGGCCCACGTCCGGAACATCGCTTCCTCGACCGCGGTGGTCATGCCGTCGATGCCGCCGGCGGCCATGTGCCACTTCAGCCCGTACTCATCGAGCAGCCGCGCGAACGCGACCAGCTTGCCCTGGTAGTCGGGCGTGATGCGCGGACCGACGCCGACATACTTCGGGCCGACCCAGACGTTCCGCGGATCGCCGGCATCGTTGAGCACGGCCCACGACCGCACGATCTGGTGCCCGGCGGCCGACGCCGCCGCCAGATCCGCGCGCACGGTCTCGAGCTCGCCCACGGTGAACAGCGCGAACAAGTCACCCGCGTGGTAGACCGAGACGATCCGGCAGCCGGTGTCATCCCGGAAGCAACGATCGCCCTCGGTGCGAAACTGCCCGACGATGGGCGCCGGATGCGGCGGGATGCTCGGCGCCGGCGGCGCGGGCGGCGCCGGCGGCGGGCAATCGAGCCCGACGCGGACATGCGTGTTCTCGAGGAACGGCAGCACTGAGCGGAACGCCTCGCGGCAGCCCTCAGCGGTAATCGTCAGTCCGTAGCCCTCGGCCGACGTCGCCAGCACCCAGCTCGCGTAGCCCTCGCCGGTGGTTCCCGTCATCTCGGTCTGCGTGTGGACCTTCGCGGCCGCGCCGACGATCGCGGCGCCGGTGGCCTGGTCGACCACCTCGACGCCGAGCGTGGCCAGCGGCGGTTGCGGCTGCTCGAACGGCGGCGCCGTCTGCGGCGGGATCACGCAGCCGGTCAGGAGGACGGTGCTGATACACCAGGCCCACGCGAACATCCACCGCCGATTGATTCTCTTCATCTGTCTCGCTCCTTCGAAAAAGTTCGGGGCGTACAAACGAAAAGGGAGCCCGCTGGCACGCGCGTGTCGCGCGAACCGGCAGACTCCCTCGGTCTGTCGCCCCTGTTGGCCTCAGCGCGGCAGGGACCGCTCTGTCATCCCGCCGCGCGTTGCAACACGCGATGGGCCTAGCTGAGACAACCTCGTTGTGTTACGTCACGCTTCGTTTCCAGACACGGGCTCTCCGTTGCTGGCGAGCATGACGGGCCCGCCCAGCGGCAGCGGAACGCCGTCGGGCCATCGAATGGCCGAGAGGCGCTCCTTCACGATCCACGTTTCGCTGACCGAGTTGCCCTGATTCCCGCCCAGCACCTTGTAGGCGTGCGCGTTCTCGCCCAGGTAGAAGCCGACATGGCCGCCGCGGTCGCGGGTGAAGACCATCACGGCGCCGAGGGCCGGTGCGGAGAGGGCGCGGCCCCACGTCTCGAAGGACTTGGCGCGCAGCAGGGCGAATTCGGAACCTGACATCGGCAACTGGCAGGCCAATAGCACGCGGTTGATGAACAGCGCGCACCACGGCTTGTCGTCGTTGTCGAACCACGCCGGCGCGCCGGTGTCCTTCACCCAGCGCAGGATGACCGGACTGCTCTGCGGGCCCGCGATCTCGCGCAACCCGACGAAGGCCGCGGCAACTGACAGCCAGATCTGTGTCATGCCGCCTCCGGTGCCACAAAGGTGCGCGGCGCCGGGTACCAGAACGTCGTCACGGCGTCACCAGCCGCTTGAGCCACTCCGCGAGAATCGGGCCGAACATCGACATCCCCATAAACGCCGACGCAATCAGCGCCCACATCTTCGGGCTGATCTTGATCGACAACGACTCGCCCTCCGGCGTCATAATCGGCAGGCTCGGCGGCGGCGGTGGCGGCGCCGCGAGCTTTAGATCGCGCACGTCACGATCGAGCATAGTCAACCGTTCCTCGTGCCGGCCCACGTAGCCGTTCGTCTTCATCGTCTGTTCGCGGATCTCATCGAGTTTCGCGCCGTGCGCGGCCTGACCCCGCTCCAGCCGCGCCAACACGCGGCTAATCTCGCCGCTGTTCATCTCGTCGCTCATATCAGGCCCAATCTCGCTCGCTCATCTCGACCCCATTGCCGGCAGGATTCCGCGTAGTCGTTGTAGGCGGCGGCCTCGGCGGTTGGGGCCGTGCGGAGCAGCATGATTTCGTCGGACAGCGTGTATTGCTCGGCGATTTTGTCCCGGACGCGCTGCCGGATGAGCCGCACGTGCGGACTGGCGGCCGCGATCGCCAACCTCAGCGCCGGCGTGAGCGTCACGGCCTTGATGCTCGCGGCGATCTCGTCCGGTTGATCCACTGGCAGCACCACCCCGTCGGGCAGGCTGACGTAGGTCACGCCGTTCGCGAGCGTGGCGAGCTCAGTCCCGACCGGAGCGTGCGTCGTCGCATCGTCCGGGAGCCGCAGCGTGCGGCTGACGCGCGCGTCGATGTGCTTCCGGTAGCTGACGATAGATGGCATCGTGGTGCTCCTCCGTGAATCGCAATAGGTGCTGCAGGGAATGCGTCTGGCGGGCATGGCCTAAGATCGACGTCACCGCCTCGACGCGTCCGCGCTTGAGCGCCCGGCGGTAGTTATAGAGACTGCGCCGACGGATGAATCGCTTGCTGGCCCACGTCCGATACCCGACGAAGTTGAGGCCCCGCGCCACCGGCGCGAGCGTGGACTTCGACAGCTCAAGCTTCAGGGTGTCCCGCAGGAACGCGATCACCCGCTGGCGGCAGTCCAGCGCCCGCTCGCGGGTTAAGCCGAAGAGGACAAAGTCGTCGACGTACCGACAGTAGCGGGCCACCTTCAGCTCGCGCTTGATGAAGTGATCGAGCGGATTCAAGTAGATCAGCGCGTAGAGTTGCGACAAGAGGTTACCAATCGGCACGCCAATCGGTTCCCCGTGGTCGGCGAAGGCCATCAGGAGCGAGACCATGCGGCGGTCTTTCACCTTCCGCTCGATCAACTGCCGAAGGACCGTGCGGTCGATGCGATAGAAGAACCGGCGGATGTCCAGCTTCAGCGTGTAGGTGTCCCTCGGGATCTGTTGCAGCGCGGCCTGGGCGTAGTCGGCCGCCCGGTGGGTGCCGTACCCGACGCGGCAGGCGAACGATTGCTCGATGAAGGTGCGGTCAAAGATCGGCCCAATGACGCGGTAGATCGCGTGCTGCACGACGCAGTCCCGAAAGGCCGGCGCGTAGATCGTGCGGATCTTCGGCTCGTGCACGGTGAACGTGTAGTACGCCCGCGGAATGTAGGTGCCGCCGTGGAGTTCCGCGTGCAGCGCGGCGAGCTCCGTGCCGAGCTGGCGCTCAAAGGCGAAGCAGGCCCGGCGGCCATGCTTGCTCTTGGCGGCCGCGTGGTACGCCGCCAGCAACGCGCCCTCCGTAAACGCCTGCGCGAACAGGTTGCCGTGCCGCGTCATGACACCCACCGATGCTGCACCTGACGTTCGCGCCCGGTCAGCGTACCAACCAGGCTCGCGCTACTAGAAATGTGCAGGCCGACCGATTTCGCCGACGCGATAAACACCGTTCGCGCCGCGCCGGATAGCATCTCCCTTGGCTCCACCATCGCCCTGCGGCGTTCGAGGCGTGAAACCGAGTCCGCCCGACACCCCACGTTGTTGTTGGAGTTGCCGCGCACGTTGTTCAGATTGAGCGTCCAGACCCCAGCGTTCGCGCTGTTGTTCCAGTTGCCGCTCGCGATCGGACACATATTAAGATGCCACCCGTCGTGCCTGTTTGTCGCGATCTGCGACGATCCATCCACCGATCATTTTGCCGAGTTCGTCCACCAACCGAGAGAGGGCGAGGTACCGATGCTCCGCCCGATCACTGTTGTCTTGCTTGCCGTCCTTGAAGCCGAAGTACCCGAGGGCGTTCGCGAGGCGAATCAACATGCGGAGCTGTTCGTGGCGGATGTCGAGCTCCGTGAGCGTCGTCTTTTTCTGGTACCGCTTCTGGCATTCCACGATCAACCCGTAGACGTCGTACGCGGCCCGACGGATGTCGAGCGCCAGCCCGAACTTCTCGTGCCGCGGGAAGTGGTTCAGATAGAGATTCAGCAATTTCGCAAACTCCGTAAACTTCCGGTCCAACCCGGCTTCCGAATGCAGGCCCATCGCTTTCGCTCCGGGCCTCAGAGATACAAGGCCGCCCGACACCCCACGCTGCTGCTGGAGCCGCCGCGCACGTAGGACAGAATGAGCGCCCAGACCCCAGCGCCCGCGCCGCTGCCCCAGCTGCCGCCCGCGACCGGACACATATCACCAGGGCGGTAGTCCCAGAACCCGTCGTTTCCGAACAGGTTCGTGCCGCCCACGCCGCCGACGAGTGGGCCACCCATGCCCGCCCATTGCCAGGCGAGACCACTGGTGCCCGCATCCAGGACCTGGGTCGCCGCGCCATACAGCTTGGCCGTCGAGGACGCCAGGGCCGCCCCGTAGGTGGCCCCCAGTGAGTCGTAATTCGCCGCGAGCTGCGCGGCCGTGCCCCAGAGATCAAGGGCGGCGCCCACGCCGGCGGTCATGTTCTTCATCGTGGCGCTAGTCTTCAGCACGTAGTAGGTCGTGCCGGCGGTCTCGGTCGCGAGGCCCGGGGAAATCTCCCACATGCCGCCGTTGAGATCGACGACCCCGCAGGCCTGGCCGTTGTGCGCGGTCTTCGCGAGATGGTTGGCGCTGCCGGTCTTCGCGGCGTTCAGGTACCCGTCCGACGTGAACACTAGGCTGGCATCGTTCGTATCCCCCAGGGCGTTGTTGTTGCACCCCTTCGGAAAGTTCGTGGCGCCGCTCGCGTCATACCAGGCGCACCAGGCGGTCGACGCGCTGGCCTGCGCATGGGCCAGGGCGAGGAGCGCCAGGGCGCCGCGGATGAATTGCGAGGCGCAAAAGAAGTTCGCGCCGCGGGTCTTCGCCACCGCGATCGCGCCGTAGTAGAAGTCTGCCGGCGCGCCCGTGAGACCAGAAAACGGGTTGTGGGCGGCGTTGCTCGAGAGGGGATTGCCGTTCTTGAGGCTCGAGGCCGTGCCGCTATTGTTCGAGCAGAGATACTTGTCAACAAAGAACCCCTGCTGCACAGCCCCGCCGTCATAGAAGGCCCGGTGGAGCGCGTAGCCCGCCGCATTCGCCGCGGTCACATCGGCGAAGGCGGTGTAGGGCTTGATGCTGACGAGGTTGACCGCGAAGCCGTTCGCGCCGGTGCCGACCTTGTAATAGAACGCGGGGATCCACACCATCACCGAGCCGTCGCTGTAGGTGTAGTTGCCATAGTTGTCGCTGGCGGGATCGTCGGTGCCGGACATCGCCGACATCCCGGATGGCACCGCCGGACACGTCCCCGTGCCGAAGCCCGGGCCGCCTGGGATACCAATACCTGGATTCACCGACCACGAGGGCGTCGCGCCGCTCAGCAACTTACTCCCTGGCGGGACGGCGCCGAGCCGAGAGAGCTGCGTGGCGGTGCTGGCGTAGAGGAGGTCGCCGGCGGCTTGGGACGCCAGGGCGAGCTCGCCCGCGCGGAGCGCGATCGGATTCGCGACCACGTCCTGGTTCCAGATAACAGCCGTGATCAGCGTGCCGGTCGTGCGAGTCGAGGGGGCAACGTAGGCCATTACGATGGGTCTCCGTGGGCGAGGTTCTCTGCCCGAAGGTCGTCCACCGTCTCCGGCGGACACCAATTCCTGTGGACCATCACCGGGCGCAAGAGCAAGAGCCGTTCGATCTCGGCCAGCATCGGCGGCAGCGGGATGCCGTCGTAGACCGCGCCGCAGTGAAAGCAACACGCCAGGCCCCACTCCGGGCTGTACACCGGATGCTCCCCACAGGAACACGCGATCTTCCACACGCCATGGCGCACCAGCGGCGAGCCGGTCAGCGTCTCCGTGTGGGGCGTGCCATGCGGCTTCAGGGGATACTGGCGCGCAAACGCGCGCAGGTGCTGGGTCATCATCCCCACCCAGGCGGCCGGGCTGGTGCACGCGGCCCCGAACTCATGCGGCGGTCGCCCGATCGCGGGGTAACTCGGAAGTTTCATAATCAGTATGCCAATCGTGTGGACGCGCCCAGCTCCGACGCGCCGGCGGTCCCCAGCAGCCAATACACCACCGTGCTGGCCGGGGCCAGCCACCACGTCACGGTGACCACCTCGGTCTCCGTGATCTCAAACTCCACCCCGTTGATGAAGTACTCGAGCACCGCGGTCAGGCCCGACATTGTCTCCGCGAGCGCGATCCGAGAGCTGATGCCGCCGGTGATCGCCGCCGTCAACAGCGCGGCCGACTGGTTCGCCACGAAGCGCACCTGCCCCACGTTGGCCATCGGGTTCGCGTAGACGGACGAGAGGTAGAGGGCCGCGTCCGACGTCACCATGGGGTTACTCTGGTAGAGCATCTCCACGAGCGTCACGTTCGCGCCGTAGGCCGCCACACTAGCGGCATTGGACGCTTCGGCCGTCACCGGGTTCAGGGCGTAGATCCCATCCCCGCGACACTGCAGCGTGGTCACAAAGCCCGAGGCCGTCGCGTGGGTGTTCGTCAGGACCAGCATCACGGCCGAGGAGAAGAACGACGCGGTCACCGTGAACGACGCGGTCAGGTTGGTCCCGCTGCCATCGGCCGCGGTGTTCATCGCGTAGTCGGTGGTGGCGACCGGGTTGACCTGGTTGATGCCCCCGATCTTGGTGTCGCGTTGGGTCGGGTCGGTGTAGTCGAGAAAGATCGTGCGCGACTCGCCCGGGGCAAACGCCTGCGCCATCGCCCCCTCGATCTTCGCGATGACGATGCCGGTGACGATGACGCGCGGGAAGGCCTTGACCCGGAACACGTTCATGATGTCCTGCCGGCCGCCCGGGAAGGTCAGGCCGCTCATGGTGTTGTCGAGGGTCACCAAGACCGAGGACAACACGGTCCGCGCCCGGCGGGCTTCGAACTTCAGGGTCTGCCCGTCCGTCGCGTCCCGCTCGCAGAAGACCAGCCCGAGCTCACTCTTCGCGAGGTCGGCAAAAATCGACATCGCCTTCGTGTCGGACGCGATGTTGTCGAGGGCGTAGACGTAGGTGTCGGCGCCGGAATCCACCAACGCATGCTCCGGCTGCGAATCGAGGTTGGCCAGCACCGCTGAGAAGATCTCATCGCTGCGTTTATTCACCTGCACCGCGGTCGGGGCATCAATGCGCGCCAGCTCGTTCATGTAGTCCAACACGGTGCAATACACGACGGCGTCTTCGTAGACACCCGGGACCGCGACCGCCTGGTCTAGCCAGCCCAGGAGGTACCGGGTGTCCGCCCCGAACACCTGCTTAAGCCGCACGCGAATGCCTAACCCCCAGCCCGCTCGCCTGCTCGCGTGAAACAGGGAATACCACCCGAGCGTCGTGCCACTGTTGGTCGCGTCGTTGCGCAAGCCGAACGTGACCACGCCCGTCTCGGCCACGCGAATCTCTGGGCGATAGGACTTGATCCCGTAGCTCACGTGAATCGGGTCGCTGGTGAGATCGGCGCTGATGTCCGTCCAGCCACCGCCGACTCCGGCGAGCTCGACTTCGATCGTGTGCGTCGGAGACACCCAGGCCATCAGTGCCTCGTCCCCAGCGACAACTGGCTGTCGCGGTTGCTCCGCGTGATGGTGGAGGGCATCATCGTAACGGCCTGCGTGAGGGCCGCGACGGCCTGTTCCAGGCCGGCCAGGCGCGTGTCCTGGCCGGTGCGCCGGTCTGACACGGCGATGATTTCGCGGATCATCTGACTGCCGATCACGCTGGGGCGGTTCAACGGGATGATGGCTTCACGACCGTGGACCGTCACGCCCATGCCGGTCATCGGCGCGTTGACAATGCCACCAACGGCGTAGCCGTTCTCATTGCGGCCGTCGCCGTTCCAGTCGTAATCACCATCCCACGGATTGACTCTGCCCCCGCCCTTGCCCCCGTCCCCGCTATCACCACCGTTGTCGCCGCCAGAATCACCGTTGTCGTTGTCACCAGTCGTGACACGATGCGTTTCGATGGTGACTTTCTTGTTCGTGGGCAGCGCGAGAATAGCCGTCAGCAAGTCGTTCATCTTGGTGATGGCGCCGAGCAAGCCTTCCTGGATCGTGTCGAACTGCGACTTGACCGCCTCGCCGAACTTGATGCCGGACATGTCCCGCAGCTTGTTGCCCTGGTCGTCGGTCAGGTGGCCGCCCTCGATCAGCGCGTTGATCAGTGGGCGCATGTTCTCGGGGATCGCGCCGCCGAAGTGGCGAGACTCGTCGACGACGGCCTGGATCTTGTCCTTCATCGCGTAGATCGTGCCGCCCACATTCGCGCCGCCCTTGTCGAGCAGCTCAAAGTCGGCGACGATCTTCATGGCCTTGTCGTGCAGTTGCGACGACTGGAACTTCGATCCGAGGTCGGCCAGGCCCAGACCGTAGCTGTCCGCGACCTCCTTCATCTTGTCGAAGCGGACGCCGATCAGTTTCCCGGCTTCGTCGAAGACGTAGCCCATGTCCTTGGCCTGGCCGGCCAGGCCTTCGTACTCCGTCTTCGCGGTGGCCAACTGGGCCTGCAAGTCGGCGAGCAGCTTGTCCTGTGCGGCCTTGATGTCGGCGGCGAGCTTGGCCTGCTGGGCGGCCATTTCCTTCGCGGCCTTGGCGGACGCGTTGGAACCGGCCCGGAACAACCCGAAGATCGCGCCGCCGACCGCGCCGATGGCGGTGCCCCAGGGGCCAAACATCGACCCAGCTTGGGCGCCCGCGAACGCGCCGCTGAGGGCGTTTTTGGTTTTGTTGGTGCTCTCCGTCGCTTGCATCGTGGCGGCGTAGACCGACATCGCGCCGGCCGCGATGTTGACCAACCCGGCCGCGACGTTCTTGCCTTCGCCGGACAGCTGGTTCCAACCCGTTTTCATGGTGTCGGCGCCCTTGCTGGCAAGGTTGCCGGTCGTGATGACGGTCCCTAACCATTGGGACACTTCGCCGAGCGACCCCTTGGAGGTCTGCGCGACCAGCCCGAACGCATCTGACAATGACGCCAGCGACGCCTTCATCGACGCCATGGCTTTGTCGTGGTTGTCTGCCGCCTTCTTCGCGGCTTCGCCAGCCGACTCGACCGCCTTCGGGTATTCACGCCAGAGGTTGGTCAGGTTCTTCACCCCGATCGAGATCGGCGGCAGGCTCTTCTCGAACTCCTTCATCTGGCTCTTGAAGTCTTTGATCGCGTCGGTCGCGATCCAGACACCGCCCAGCAAATCGTTCCGAATCCCCTTCGCGAACTTGTCCATCTCGGCGGTGAGTTTCTTTTGCTGCTTCTCGGCGGCCTCTTCCGCCTTGGTCTTTTCGCGCGTGGCGTCCTCAGCGTCCTGAGTGATCCGTGGGGCTTTCTTCGTCTCGTCGTTCAGTGCCCCGGCCGAGGTCAACGCCTTGACCATTTCGCCGCGCATGGTGGAGAGGCCGGCCTGCGCCGACGTGATGGCTTTCCCCCACGCGTTGTTGCCCTTAACGCCTTCGTGGGCCTCTTCGTACTGGTCCTTGAACGATGCGGCCATACCCTTCGTCTGGTTGGCCAGGTCGCGGGCCTGCCACGCCGCGCCCTTGAACGAGTCCCCCAGCCCAGGGATTTTCGTCGCCAGTTCCAAGGCGCTTGCCACCATCTCGTTGAACGACGCGCTGACGCCGAGGATCGCGCCATTGACCGCCGCGAACACCATCTGGAGACCGGACCACGCCTTCCCCATGTAGCCGGCGCCGCTGAGCGCGACATCGGCGACGTCCACGAGGAACACCGCGAACTTGTTGACGTAGCCGATCAGGGTCTTGATCAGGCCGGCCTGGTCCATGCCGAAGGACGCCTGGACCCCCTTGCCGAAGGACGCCAGCATCGCGTTGACCACCGGGCTCTGCGCGATGGCCTCACCCAGTGAGTCTTTGAAGTTACCGACAAACGTCTTCGCCGCCTGGACTGCGTCGCCGAAGTCAAACGCCGCCTCGCCGGTCACGCCGAGCATGCGCGCCAGCTCACGCTTGGTCGCAATCGCGTTCGCTTCGACGATTTGCGCCTTTGACAGCTCGCCGGCCGACAGATTGTGCGCCTTGGCGTAGGTTTTCGCGGCCACCTCTGCGTCGACCATCACGCCGATGGATTGCAGCGTTTTTACCTTGCCGGTCGCCATCGCCTGCGTGAGCGTGGCAAACGCGGTGGTCGCATCGCCGCCCGTGCGGTCCGCCAACACCCGGGCCGACTTCCCGAGCAGCCCGAAGTCCTCCGAGGACAGCTTGAGCTTCAGCGACAACGCCGTGTTGGCCGATTTCATCAGGTCGTAGTCGGAGACCGTGCCGGCGAACGCAGTGCGTAGCACCGCCAGAGACTTCGGGCCATCCTGCCCAAAGCTCTTGTTCATCTGATTGAACGAATCACGGAGGTCGGCGACATCCGCGCCGCGCTGGCCGAGCGCGAGAATCCCGGCGCCGAGGGCCGTCACCCCGGTGAGCGCCGCGCCCGCGGCCACCGTGGCCATCCCGAAGGCGCTCTTGAGCGTGCCGCCGAAGGTGCTACCGGTCTTCGTGGACTGGTTCGCCTTGGCGTCGAGGGCGTCGATCGCCTTCATCGACTCGGCAAAGGCTTCCGCGATCGCGGCGCGGGCCCGGATGGTGATGTCGATGTTACGATCCGTCATCACGCGCCTTTCGGATCGCATCGGCGTACACGTCGGCGTAGATGCCTCGCACGAACGTCACGGCCGCCAACGTCCAGGCCTCCTGGTCGTTCACGCTCTGGGCGCCGGGCAGGTGCCGGGCCTCGAAGCCGTGCGCACCCCACGCATGGGTCCACTCGAACAACCGAATCACGCGCTCGACCTCGGGCGTCAGGCTGCGAATCGGGCACTCGTGCACGTGGATGCGGCGGTCATGCCACACCACCTTCTTCGCGGGCACCCCGCCGCACGCGCGGACACGGCACAACTGCAGCTCGTGGCACTTCTGGCAGCTCGAGCCCGTCTCCTTCCATTTCGACGGCTTTCGATCCTCGTCGGAGAGCCACAAATGAAACCGCGTGCCGACCGTCAAGTCGGTGCGCTCACTCGTCGACAGGCTCTGGGCGCCCAGCAGGACGTGAAACAGCTCGTGGATCGTGTCCGTCTGCGCGCCAAAGACGTCCCCCAGGCGGACCACCTCGACCGCCTCCACCAGGAGGTCACCCTTGACGACTTGCACGTGGGTGTCGAGGTGGGCCGTCTGTGCCCGCGTCAGCTCGAGGACGACACGGGCCTCCACGCCGGACCCGCGCGGGATCACCGCCTCGGCGACCCGGTCCAGCTCGGAGACGGTGAGCCGGTCCACCACCAGGCGGACGGGCTCCCCCTCCAAGACGACGGACGTGTTAAGCCGCCTGCGTACCACGGATGCGATCCATTGAATACGTGTAGACCCAGCGGGCGCCGCTGTGCGCCAGCGTCTCGCCGTCGACCGGGTCGACGAACACGGCCGAGTCCGCTTCCCACGAGGCGCCCATCGTGAACGCATGGGAGACGACGCGCGCGCCCGCGGGGAGCTGCGCTTCGAACCGGGGCCGCAGCTTCACGTTCGAGCCGGCCAGCAGGTAGAGGCTCACCACGGTCGCGGCGCTGACATCCACCGTCAGCGCGTCCTTCAGCTCGAAGGTGCAGAGCTCGGCCACGCCGGCTTCCTGCGCCGCCACCTTCGCGGCGGCGATGCGGACGCTGTCCATGTCGAACCCGAAGGCCCTGGCGCCACGCTTGGCCGCCGCGATGCACAGCGCGCCGTCGCCGCAGCCGAGGTCATAGACCACATCGGCGGGGGTGACGTTGGCGTCAGCCATCATGCGGTCGGCCACGCTGGCCGGCGTCGGCACGAAGGGCGCGAGCTTGGTCTTCCAGGTGTGCTTCTGCTCGGTGTTGAGCTTGTTCTCCATGAAGATGTCGAGCAGCAGCTCGCCGAGCACCTCGTCGCGGGCCCCAAAGATCCGACACACCTCCGCCCCCGCCGTGATCGACTCCTCGCCATCGTCCAGGTAGATATGGTTCGGCTCGACCGTCACGTGCGTCGAGATCGCTTCGACGATGAACCGCTTCGAGCGGCGTTCGGTCTCCGGATCGTCTGACTTGGTGGTGCCGAGATCGGTAAACCGCTGGTTGAACTCCAACGCCTGATCGGGATTCATCCGGCCGATGCGGATCGGGATGATCTCCCCGTCGATCACGATGTTGGTTGTGTAGAATGATTTGACTCTGAGTGCCACAGATGCCTCCGAAAACCCGACCGCCCGTCAACCGACGTTGACCGGCCCGCTCTGTTGTGGCACCCACGAGAGGGAGGACACCCGAACCGCCACAGACGGAGCGGCCCGGATGTCCCGATGTGGGCGTAATCTGCGTGACTGACTCGCGCTTACGCTTGCGCGATGTAGATTTCGTCGTTGCCCGACGTGCCCTTGCAGACGCCGCGATACGAGTGCTGCATGGTTTCCTCGCCGTTGCTGTCGTCCGGCTCCTCGAACTCCACCTTTGGGCAGTAGACCGCCCAGATGCTGCCCTCGGTCAAGCCGCACTGCAGCAGGAGCACGTTGTCTGACTGGTCCTCGGACTTGTCGAGGATGGTGACGTCGTCGCTGACCATCGTGTCCAGGTTGACCGTGACCTCACGTTTCCCCTTGCGGTACATCGCCTGCGCGGCCGCCGTGCCGAAGGCCACGTTGTCCAGATCGATGCCGTTCTTGATCGAGAAGGTGGCCTTCAAGAACTCTTCCGCCGCGGCGTTCACGCGGAGGTAGCCCGTCAGACCGGACGGCGGCGTCGTACCCACCGTGGTGAACGTCGCCGGGTCCGCCTGGGCGGGCCGCGCCCGCTGTTTGGCCGGTCCCGACGCTTCGAACGACGGTTCCTCGTTCGCATCGAAGTTCATGGTCAGCGCGTCCGGGGCGCCGCCCGTGATCTCGTAGTTGACCGACGTCAGGTAGTGCGCCATGTTGAGCGAGGCGCCCAGGACCGTGGCCGGCTTGTAGGTGACGCAGCCCTTGACCGTGTCCGCTGTGGCCGGCGCGGCCGGCAAGGCCGGGGCGACGGTCAGGGCCAGCGTGTTGATCGCCGTGATCCAGCGGACGCAGATGCCCACGCCCATGACATTGATCGCCACTGCATCGCCCACGACCAGACCCGTGACGCTGACCACCGTGAACACCGTGGTGGTCGGCGAGGGGGACGCGGCTACCGTCGTGGCCAGCGTGATGTTGGTCTTGGAGCCCATCACGTTCTTCAGGATCGGCTCGAGGTCCGGCAACGTGTTCAGGGTGCCGCTCGGGGTCATCTCGCCACCGATCATCCAATCAGCGGAGCGGCGACGGGTCCGGCGGTAAATCTGCGAGGGGTGCGTGTGCCGCTCGGGCGAATTGACTCGGTTCTTCGCCTTCGAGCCAAACCGCACATTGAGGTGGCGTAACGCATCGCCGGCGGCCAGCGTGGCGGCCGTGCCGTAGGCGCTTTCTTCCGCGACATAGACTCGGCCAACGCGCCCGATCTGGTAAATGTTCGCCATGGTGGGTTACTCCGCCTCTCCTGCTGTGTGAGTCGTGATGGGGGTGCGCCGCCGCGCGACGGGCGCCGGGGCGTCCGGCCGCAGAAACAGATGGGCATAGCGGTCTCCGATGGCCGACCGCCAGGTCACGCCCGGCGCGATCGTCTCGTCGAAGTCCACCTCGGCGCCGTGCCCGAACGTCCGGCCGAAGCCGTCGCCTTGAACGTTGACCGTCCCACCGGGGCTGGTCGTGCAGATGCGTATGTCCATGTCGGTTTCCCCGCCTACCCGTTCGCCGCGCCGTACGTGCGGTGCAGCCAGAGTTCGATCTCGATTTGCGCCCACACGCGCGAGCCCTCGACGGCGGTGTCGAAGATGCGCTTGATGACGCGGGTGTCGGACGCCAGGCCGCCGCGGGTGATGTCTGCCGCGACCGCCTGCTCCACGTCCGCGCAGCCGCGGAAGTAGGTCTGCATACGGCTGGTGTCATCGGTGGGCGTGGATTCACTGACCCAGTGCACCGTGACGGGCATCTTGAGCTTCAGCCGGCGCGCCGGCTGGTACTCCCAGGCTTCCGGCTGGACTTCAATCAGGATGATCGGCCGCGTGCCGCTGGGGTTTACCAACGCCTCCACCGCGACGTTTGGATCCAGCTTCACGGCCGCATCGACGACGTCGTAGTGGTAGCCGCCGGCGATCGAGATGGCCTGCAGTGCCGCCTGGAGGTTCAGGATCGCGCGGTACTCAATCGGTTCCGGCACCGGCGCCTCCCTTCACGAACTCGAGCTCGTGGTCGAAGTTCTTCTGGAAGACCTCGAGCGCGCGCGCCAGGCCCGCTGGGCGGAACTTCGTGAACACCTGGCCGATCGACGGGCCGAACTTCTCGTGAATCGCCTGTCGCTTCTTCTTCCAGGTCGGCTTCTGGAACGTCATGAACTTGCCAGGCGTCCGCTCAAATACACCTTCGTGGCCGCTCTTCATGGTGGCGATGAACGCGTTCTCGAGGCGGCCTTTACTCCCGGGCAGTCGGTAGGTGACTCCGTTCTTGGTCTGCTTGGCTCTGAAGTCCATCACCGGCATTCGCGCAGGTTGCTTGCCACGCTCAAGCTTGAGTCCGAGGCTCGCCTCGGGCCGGCTCGAGGTCGCCTCGCGCAGGCTCATGGCGTCGCGGACGTCCTTCTGCTTCAGTCCGGTGTCGCCGGCGATCGCCTTCGTCATCACCGACTGGCCGCTCTTGATCGCGCGATTTAAGGCGCGCACCATCGCGCGATTGGACTTGGCCGGGTAGTCCCCGAGGTCAATCACGATCGCGTCGCGGCCTAATACTTCGATCCCGGCCTTTAACATTTTGGTTTCTACGGAGCCACCATCACAATTGCGCGCCAGGTGTCGGCCTCGACGCGTTCCATGCCATCCACCCGCCAGGTCATGTTCGTACCGTCCGGTTGTTCCGGGGCCACGACCGTGGTGCCCATCGGGAGCGTCGGCACGTCGGCCCGCGAGATAGCCATGACGCGCCGGGGAGCCTTGCGGCCCAAGTCCAGCCCGTAGGCTGGGTCTTCTTGTAGGGGTTGCGCCGAAGGCCAGAGCACCGTCGTGGTAATCGGGGTGGTGTCCGACGGGGCGACCCGCGTGACCGTTGCGGACACCCCGTGTGCGCTCTGGTTGAGCGACAGCACGAGGGTCCGCAACGAGGCAAAGCTCATAACGAACAAAGCACCTTACGGCGTGAGGATGCCGGCGATGCGGAGTTTGGCCAGGATTGCGTTGATCTTGGTCAGCACCTCTTTGTTCTGCTCGTTCACGCCGGTCACGATCGACGCGACCGCCGTCGCGATGCCGGTGTCCACCTGTGCGGCCGTGGGCGTCGCACCGCCGGCCGTTGCGGCGGCCGTGGCAGCCACGTCGACCAGCGAGCCGTTGGCCGTGCCGGTCAGCGTGCCGGACAGATCCGCTTCGGCGGCCTGGGGGCCTTCGGCGGTCGCCGGCGCCGATGCGTTGAGACGCACCTGGCCGGTCGAGGTGGGGTTCGCGGCAATCGCGTACGCCACGCCGATCAGCATGCCGACGGTCGAATCGCTGTCGACCACCTTGTTGCTGTTGTCCCAGTAGAGCTTCTGCCCGACGGTCCAGGCCTGCGCGCTCGTCTTCGCGAGCGTCCAGATGCCCTCGACCTGGCCGCGGATCGCCGCGCCACTGAGCGCGGTCCCGAGGGCCACGGCGAAGATGGACCCGACCTGGAAGCCCTGGCCGGAGGTCCGGTCGTAGGGCGCCAAGAGATCCAGTACCTTGCCCGGCTGCACGTAGTTGGTTGCCATGTGTCTCGTCTCCTCGCGGCGGTACGGCGCGCCGTCGCCTTGGTGCTTTCTGACGCCTTAAGGGCGGCCAGCCAAACTGGTACCGCCCTCTTGGCGACTTCGTGTGAACGGTCAGGCGTTACGAAGCTCGTCAGACGCCGGCGTTGCTGACCGCGCCGCGCCAGTCGACCGCGCCCACGGCGTAGTCGAGCCGCACCTTCATCTCGGTGCCATCCACGTCCCAGCCGTCGCGGCTTTCCAGCGTCGGCTCGCTCTGGCCCTCGATGAAGGCCACTTCGATGACCGGCGCGATCGACGGGTCGGCGAACAGGTAGCGGCGCGTGCCCGTGATGCGGGGCGTGTCGACGATGTCGCTAAACATGCCGACGACGATGTTGTTCTTCATCTGCGCCTTGTTCGCCAGCGTGTCCGGGTCGTACTGCGACGTGTTGATGGCTTTCGCCACGCCCAGGAGACCGGCGGGCACGACCAGCACAGACGGCCGCAGGCTCAGGTATTCGTTACTGTTCGGATCGCGCTGGCTCAGCATCGCCACCCGGTCGGCATCAAGCGCCACCGCGGAGATGGCGGCGCCCGTGGTCTTGTTCGCGCCGTGGCTCGACGTGTGGAACAGCGCCACGCCGTCGCTCATCGTCGGGCCGTCGCCGCTGTTCTGCGCCAGTAAAGCGTAGACGTCCACTTCGACCGACAGCTTGGCCGCGCGGCCGAGCTTCGTCAGCAGGGACGTGAACACGCCCATGTCGTCGTTGATGATCATCTGGCGCGAGACGTTGATGATGTTGCCCTTCGTCGTCGCGGTCAGGCTTTCCTTCTCGCCGTCGGCAATGGACTTGCTCTTGAATTCGCCCCCCTCGGCGACCGTGTCCAGCGAGCCGAACGAGCCGTGGCGATAGCGCGAGTGGGCGCGGAAGTCGCTCACCGAGCCGGTGGCGCAGAACCGCGGCCAGGTGTCGGGCGTGATGCCGTAGGCCGCCTGCAGGATCTTGTGCATGACGTTCTCGAGCAGCGTCGAGAAGTCGCTGGTCGACTGCGTGATGGAGCCGCGGCAGGTGAACGCTTCACCGATGATGCGGTCCTTGCTCAGGCCGCGGAACGACACGCTCGCGCGGGTCAGGCACTCCTTAGCGACTTCCACCAGGGACATGCCGCGGAACTCGCCGGGGTCAATCGTGCGGGCCTCGACCTTCTCGGCCGTCGCCACTGCGGCGGCCATGCCGCCCTTGACGAGCAGCCAGTTGGTCACGCCGCGCATGAACTTGTCGCCGGCGTCCTCGCCGATCCGGACGTGCTGGGTGTGCGGTGAGGCATCGCTGGCCGCCGCGAGCTTCTCGAAGACTTCGGCGCGAGCGGCTTCGACGGTGATACCGCGGCCGACCATGTCGGCACTGACCTCGGCGCCGAGCCTCGCGACGCGCGCGAGATCGTTGATGGCCTTGATGCGGGTGCGCTCGTCCTGCTGCGCCTGGGCGCGGATCGCCTCGGCGTTAACGGGCTGGGCCGCCGGCTGCGCCTGCAGCTCGCGGATTTGCGCGTCGATCGTCTCCACCTGGGTCGTCTTCGCATCGAAGGCCGCCCGGGCTTCGTCGTTGGCGAACTTGCCATCGGCGCCCTTGAGCGCCGCGGCTTCGGTCATCAACTGCGCTCGCTGCGACTGCAGCGACGGCACGGTCGCACCCACCGGCACGATCGCCAGCGAGAGACCCATAATCGCGTGCGAGGCGCTGAGGTCGGCGACCAGCAGCGCGAGCAACACCGCGGCGGTGCACGCCATCGGCGCGTTCAGGCGCAACAGTCGAATCATCCAGTTGGTGCCGGCGTTGACGGCGCGCGCGACCGCGGCCGAGGAGCGCTGCAGCCAGGGCTCGACCTCGAGCGTGCCTACCGCCCGGCGGCAGACCTGGAAGACGTTCGTGGGCATGGCCGCCACAGCGACGAGCATCGCCACGAGGAAGGGCAAAACGGTGTGCGTCTTGGGAATCATGGTTGTCCTTGTTAGTGGCGATCGTTCAGCTGAAGCAGTCGGAATCGACGCACCCGATCGGCATCGTCGGTGGCGTCTGTCAGTTCAACCGCGCGCCGGATGACGCACGGGTTCGTCGGGACCTCGCGCGAGCTCCGGGCCTGCGCGCCAGCATCGGCGCCCATCGGCACCATGCTGATCTCGTAGGGCTCCCAGTCGACCGCCAGGCGAACCGGTAAGCCCTGCTTGTTTTCCTTCAACTCTTCGAACGTGTGCACGCGGTAGCCCACGCTCACGTTCCGGATGATCTTGTCGCGCACGTCCTGGTAGAACGGCTCGACATCCGCGCGCTTCGAGAAGCGCACATCAGCCAGGCCCTTCTTGCTTTCGAGACTCGCGCGTTCGACGACGCCGATCTGATGCGCAATGCTGTAGGCGCTATGGGAATCGAGGAGCGGGGCACCGGCGGTGAGCCGGCCCATGCGCACGTGCTTCGGATCCAGCGACAGCCGCTCAATGAAGCGCCGGCCGGTTTCCCAGTCGAAGCGCACGACGTCGGCGCCCGTGGTCCACGTCAGCGCGACCGTGCGCGTGTCGTCGTTGATGTCACCGACATCAGCGCGGAGGTCCAACGGCGGCAACGCAACGGTCTGGTGACGCATTGCAGGCAGGATCGCAGAGGTCGCGTAGTTGGGGATTTGTTTAGGACGAAAAATCGCGACGGGCCGGCGCCTGAATGCTGCGCTCAAGGACACGACGGATCACGCTCGGCAGTGAGTCGCCTTCGCGCACGGCCTTCTGACAGTACGCATCAAACAGCGTGGCCGGGAGGCGCACGCTCGTGCGTACCATGGGCGCGGCCACCTTCGGCCGGCCGCGCCGGCGTGGCGTAATCCACGGCTCATTCGGCATCGTCGCCCCCTTGGCCCTTCCCAGGCTCAGGCACCGGGTTGTCATCCGGACTCGGGGCCTGCGCCTGGCCGGCCTGAGTCATCCGGCGCGGGTCGCTGTCGAGGACGATGCCGAGCTGGTCGAGCGTCGCGTTCTCCGCGGCGAGCTCGTCGAAGACTTCCTGGGGGTCGTAGCCCGATTCACGGATCGACTCCGACAGCGAGCGCAGGCCCACCCGGCGCAGGCGCATCATCGCCAGGCCTTCCTTGTCGGGTTCGATCATCGGCGGCGGCGGCGCGGTCCAGCGGACGCCAGGATGCGCGGCACTAATGGGGATCTTGTCCGCCAGCATGGCCGCCTCCACAAACCAGTGCCACGACGGGTCGCAGAACTGCGGGATCAGCATCTTCCAGCGCCAGCCGTCGACGCGCGCCCAGTGGCGCAGCCGCGACATCCGCGCGGCTGAGAACGGCATGCCGGTGTAATCCCCGGTCAGGTCTTCATAGGCCACGCCCAAGCCGGTGGCGATCGCGCGCAGGACGGTGACCGAGTAGGTGGGGTACTCGCTCGTCGACGGCGGGTTGACGACATCCACGGTCCGACCAGGCGGCACGTTCAGGATCGCGCCCGGGCTGATGGTGTCGATCGGGGGATCGTCCGTGTCGGTGGCCGTGCCAAGCGGCAAGCCGGTGCCGTCCACGTCGCTGGTGATGACCGCCAGGCACGCGGCGATCTTCTGCTTCATCAGCGTGGCGTCTTCGAACTCGTCGAAGTCCTTGAAGCGCAGCAGCACCGGCGCAAACCACGACGGGGCGCGCACCTGGCCGGCCCGCGTGTTGCGGTAAATGTGGTGCACCTCGCTGGCGGGCACGGCGTAGGAGCCGCTGGCGACCGCTGACGCTGAACCGGGATGCTGACGGAACATCCAGTAGGCCACGCGCCGGCCCACCGCGTCGAACTCCACGCCCTGGACGATCCGGTGGCCGTTGTAGTTCTCGCTGCTCTTCGACGCGTCGAGGAAGTCCGGCTCGACGACCTGCAGCTGCAGCGGGATCGTGAAGCCATCGCCTGGCCGCCGCCACCGGCGACGCACCAGGCATTCCCCGGACTCGGCGACCGTGCGCGCCACGAGCGCCTGCAGCCCGGCGAAGTCGTGCCGGTTGTCAGCGTCACACGCGGTGGTGCCAGCCCAGTCCTTCCAGAGCTTCGCGATCGGCGCCGATGGATTGACGCGCTTGCCATCCGGCCCGACGGGCTTCGCTTCGATGCCCCAGCCGACCATGTGGTCCACGATGGTGGTGAGGGCGCTTTCGGCGTAGGGGTTGTTACGGACCAGGTCGCGCGCGGTGGCGCGCAGGTACGCCAGGGCGGGGCCGACAGCGGCGTTCGCGTCGGTGTTGGTGCGGTACCAGTTCGCGGTGCGGCGGCCGGTGGAGGCGGCTTCGAAGTGACGGAACTGCGTCGCGGCGAAGCGCGCGCGCTGCCGGCGCAACGTCCAGATCGGCGCAACGTTCGCGGTGACGCGATCGAGCCAGTGGGTGGGAGTCATACGCCCTTGTTCACTACGCCGTAGCGGGTGCGCGGCGTGCCGGCGGTGGTCGAGACGTCGGCTTCCATGATGCGCAGCAGCTCGATCATCTCAGCGACCGAATGGAAGGTGATGGTCTGATCGCCAAACGAGATTGTCCGCGCACCGCGGCCGGCCGCGATCGCGGTTTTCAACGCGTCGATGTCTGTTTGCGTGAACGCCATCAGCCCAGTTTGTAGAGGTTGGGCTAGCGTAAGGCCGATCTGTTGGCGTGTCGGCTTAGCGGACTAACGGACTAGCGGACTATTCCACGTGGAACCCTTGTTGTGGTCGTAGCTGCTCGATCATGGTCACCGCTTCCAGTGTGTAACACCGACACACGCGCGTCAGTATCCAAAAGGCGACGCGTTCGCTCGGCGTCAGTTCGAATAGCGTTACCAGGTTAACGGCGGCCGCCATCTGCTCGAGCGCCAAGCCGAACTCAGACGCGGATCGCTCCATCTGCTCGAACGACTCCGTCACCTGCTGGATGTAGGTGCTTATTGTGCTTGTCATAGTGTCCATTCACGACTCCGTCGACGACAGCCGGGACCACGCTTCCGGGTGATACACCGCGCAGTACGCGAAGAAGTCATCCTTCGCGACCTGGACGTAGGCCCGCTCGCGGGTGCCGATGGCGGGGATCTTCAGCGCCGGCAGGCGGCCGGCGTCAATGTCGCGCATGATGCGCTGCCGGCTGATGACGTGCCGCCCGTAGGCGGCGTTCAGCGCGGCCGCG
>CAYHCX010000050.1:0-4559 GCA_964355095.1 uncultured Acidobacterium sp. | reverse complement strand
GATGCGCTGCCGGCTGATGACGTGCCGCCCGTAGGCGGCGTTCAGCGCGGCCGCGCAGTCCTGTGTTGAAAGTTCCTGCGCCATCAGCCTCTCCCTCGTCCCTTCAACCAGTTCGATCGCTTATTGCCCAACCATGACGATGCCGGCCTGGCTGCCTGCCCTGGCGCGCCTGACGTCGACGGCGCCGGATCGGGTGGCGGTGGCGCCGGCTTCGGGACCGCGCCCATCTGCCGCTCGATCGACTGCCAGTCCGCTTCTCGGAATCGGTCCAGGCCGGCCACGGCCGCGGCCGCGCGCGCGTAGAGCCTGGCGTCGAGGTAGTGGTTCTCGCGACCAAGGATCAACTCCCACGCGAACGTCGTGAAGCCCTTGCGGTCCTTGCGCGGCACGAGCTGCTCGGCGGTGAGCTGCCGGAAGTACTCCTCGGCGTGCTCGGGGAAGTGGCAGTAGCCAGGCGCGAACGGGTTGTCGTTGGCCGCGGCCGCGGCGACCAGGTCTTCCTGCGTCGGCGTCGTCAGGCCGAGCCACCCGTAGAACTCGGTCTTCGCCACCTTGTTCGACACCGGCCACACCTTGTAGCCGCGCTTCAACTTCCGCCCGTTCACGGTCACTTCGACGGATGAGGGCGTGCCGATCAGCACCCGGGCATCATCCACGCCCTTGACGGCGATCACGCGGTTCATCGGCTTCGTGCGCGCCCACCCGTAGACCACCTGGGTGTTGTAGCCGCTGTCGATCGCTAGCATCGCGATCGACAGCTCGGCGCCGGCGGCGTGCTTGAACGTGCGCGCCAGCAGCGCCTCGAGCTCGCGCCAGGGCCCGGTCCTGATGTTCGCCGTGTCGCCGGGCAGCACCGCGGCATCGATCGACCAGGAGCGCTTATCGCGGCCCCAGCCGACCACCTCGTAGACCAGGCGGTCCTTCTGCACGTCGACGCCGGCGGTGAGGAACAGAACGTCGCCGGGGCAGCTGCCGATCGCATACTTCTCTCGTCGTTGATACAAGCGTTCCCACTCCGGCGCTTCCCCGCGGTCCTGCCAGGTTTCCCCGAGCGCGGTGTTGATGAACGTCTTCAGCTTCTCCAGGCCCTGGCGCGCGGCCTCGACGTGCTCGGTGGCGAGCTGGCCCCACGAGGCGTTCGGGGAGTAGCTGTACGCCGACCAGATATGAAACGAGGTGTGGCCGTTGAACGGCGGCGGCGCCGGCGCGTCCGGGAACTGTGGGTGCGGGCCAGGGCGCCACTCGCCGGCCGCGACCATGGTCCGCTTGTGCTGGTGCTCGATCTCGGCCCCACAGTGAATGCAGATGCAGACCGCGAGCTCGGGCTGTCCCTTCGGCCACTTGAAGTTCGGGAACGCCAACACCTGGAACGCCTCGCAGTGCGGGCAGGGCACGTAGTAGCGGCGCTGATCGCCGGCGTGGAACGCCTGCTCAATGCGACTGCGGCCGGCGGCGGTCGGCGTGCTGCCGTCGCCGATCTTCCGGTCCCAGTAGTACTCGGTGCGACGGATGCCGAGTTGAATCTGATCGCCTTCACTGCCGGCGCTCGGCGGGTAGCCGTCGGTCTCGTCGAACAGCACCACCTTGCGTGAGACGCGACGGAACCCGCGGGCGCTGTTGGCGCCGATCACCGTCAGCGACCCGCCCGGAAACCGCTTCGCCAGGATGGTGTTGTCCGAGTCGCGGGTCTTTGGCTCGGGAATGATCGCCGCGAGCGTCGGGCAGTCGCGCAGCATCGGCGCGATCTCTTCCTTCGAGTAGCCGGCCGCGTCCTCGATCGTCGGCTGCACGATCATGATGGGGCACGGGTCCTGGTGGATGTAGTACCCGGCGACGGCGTTGAGGATCTTCGTAAAACCCACGCGCGCCGATTTCATCACCGTCACGCGTGTGATCGTCGGATCGGTGAACGCGTTCATGATGCCGCGCTGGTACGGGATGGTCTTCCAACGCCCTGCCTCAGCGGCCGACTCGGCCGACAAGTAGAAGTGCTGCTCGGCCCACTCCGACAGGTCGAGCCGCGGCGGCGGCCGAAGCGCCTGGCGCGCGCCGATCAACCGCTCGGTAATGTTGGCGTAGTGCAGATCGCCGGTCATGGTGTCGGAGCGTCCGTGGCGCCGGCCAGGTCCTCGAGCGCTTCGCGCACAAGGTTGTCGATGGTCGTGACGTCCTCACGGGTCAGGTGCGGGAGCGTGGCCTTCGCCTTGCGCGCCAGGCCGAGTAGCTTGGTTCGGAGCCTCGAGTACTCGTCGATGATGCGCGACTCCACCTCGGTCGCGTCGACCAGTTCGCCGACCCGCTTTTTGTAGTCGAGCTCTGCGGTCAGCGCCTTCCAGTGCTTCTCCTTGGCCAGGGCGACCGCGAGCGTCATGGTCTCGCCGGCATCGGCCGCGGTCCCGTCGCCGGCGTCACCTGGTGGCGGTGCACTGGCCCCTTCGCCAGCCGTGCGCAGCAGCAGCTCGGTCGAAGCCTTCGACATGTCGGTCGACGCGGCCCACTCCTGGTCGGCCAGCGCCGCATCCGAGATGCCGAGGAACTTGCCGGCGCCGTCGCGGACCACGGACTTCACGATGCGACCCTGCTCGACCGCGCGGTGCACGGCCGTCGCCGAGATGCCGCGGTGCCGCGCGTAGGCGCGCATCGACAACGGCTTTTCGGGTGTTACTGCTGTTAACTGATAGTCCGTAACACTAGGATCCGACAACACGCGAAACCCCGCTTTTGCTTGCAAACACAGGCACTTAGGCCCGTTACGGCCCGAATACACCCGACGCCAAATCCACGCTCACCGAACCAACCTTCGAACCAACCGAACCCACCAACCAGAGCCCCAACCAGTCGGCCGAGCCGACCACACCTAGCGGCCCGGTGCCTGATGAAATCCTGCGCGTTCGCTCACCCGCATGGCGTAGAGCGCCGGGAGAACCTTTGGCACCCCCCCCACCCCTCGCGCCCCACCTCGGCGCGATTGCGGCCGCATGGGGCGGTGATGATGGCCGCGGGTCACGACGTGTCGAGACGCCGGCGCTTGCTGCTCTGGCCTGCCTGCCTGGCTGCGTGCCGGTGCCGCCACGCGATGACACCACCGTCGCCCTTGCGGTGCTTCACCTGCTTGAGCATCTCGTCCCAGACGCGGATGAAGAACTTCGTGCCATCGGGCCCTTGATCGTTGGCGTCGATGCCCTGGTTCAGCATCCGCGCCTTGATCTCGGAAAGCCAGTTGCCAGGGTCCTTTGGGTAGTCTTCGCGCACGCGATGAGCGATCGCCAGCCCTCGGGTCCACGTCGTGGGTTCTGACTTTTCCACAGGCGAGCGAGAGGCGCCGTGGTTTTCGGCGCTGTAATCTTCTGTACGTTCTTGATCTGATCTAGTACCTATGTCTCTTGTGTAGTCACCGGTGAATAGACCCCTGTTCACCGGTGAATAGACCCCCTGTTCACCGGTGACTAGGGGTATGGTCACCGGTGAATACACCCCCCCCTCGGTTTCGATGACTTCGGATGGGGCGGCCGGGTCCTCGATCTCGGACGCCTGACCGACGCGAACATCTTCCGGTCGCTGCCCTTCCGGCGTGGTAATTCGGAGTTTGTAGATATTCGAAATAAAGTCACCGTGGGCGCCCTGGCGTTGGGTGACGACCAGCGCGCGCGCCTTGGTCAGCTCGTCGATGGCGCGGTCCGCGCTACTGACCGAGCACCCGAGGTCGTTGGCCAGCGCCCGCCTGGTGGCGACGGCCTCTCCCGACTTGAAGTTGGCATACTTGCCGCCCAGGAAGGCGAACAACCGCACGGCCCGATCAGAGACTCCGGACATGAGTAGCCAGGTCGGCACCATCGCGAATTGCCCAACATCGGACACGACGGTCGCCGGCTGGTCGGGCGACGCGGGCTTCTTCCCCTTCATCGCCATGCGTGCCGCCTTCTGGATATTTTCTCTCGACGCGTCTTCTTCACTCTCAATGCCCCTGCCTGTTGAAAATAGTGCCCTCGCCGACCAGCCACGAACCACGATCGAGGAACACGCGCGGCGGGGCGCCGTCGGTGGTGGTCCGCACGTGGATCGGGAAGCCGGCGAGCGTTAGTGTGTCGATGTCGTGATGGGCCGTGCGGTCCTCGCAACCGCCGAGGCGCGCGATCTCGTCAAAGGTGAGGCCTTTGGTCCGGTGGAGGTCGAGCTCGAGCAGGAGGCGCCACTGGCGCGTGAGGGGCTCAACGTTGATTGCCCTGAGCTGATTGATTCTGACGCTCAATTGATGCGCTCCATCGCCATCGTGGTGGGCGGCAGCGTGCGACCGTTGGCCAGCGCGAGCAGGATGTCCGCGTGGCAGGGCTTCGCGAGCGAACAGAAGCACGAGAGGTTCTTGCCCTCCAGTTCCTTCAGGTGCTTCGAGACGTGCGCTTGGGCGCGCCGCTGGGCGTCCACCGCCACACGCTCCAGCTTCATGCCCTGCACGCGGCTCACGAGCCACGTGGGCGGCAACCAGAGCCCTTGGGCGCCGCGACACTCAAGCGGCTCGGTCAGCGGGCGGATGTTCTCCAGCACCCAGCACCACGGCCCGT
>CAYHCX010000049.1:26515-29257 GCA_964355095.1 uncultured Acidobacterium sp. | reverse complement strand
CTCAAAGATGCCGACGACCTGGGGACGATCTATTTCTTGCTGGGCAGACCTTCGATTGAAAGCAAAGCCTACGAGCGGGCCAAGGCCCTCTTAGACGCCGCCCCAATTCACCACGAGATTGTGGAAGAAGGCGAAGGGCAGGCACTTGGGCGCACTCTTCTCGATTTGCTCTCGCATCGACAGGACTAGCGAGGCGCTCGTTCGATCACGACCATGACGCGTTGCAGCTTGGCGCCTGTCCCGTGCTGCTGCCTTCGCAGATACTCAACTGCCGCTAGCCGTTCTTCGATGGGCCTGCTCAGCCAGTAGGGCAGGGCGTCGGCGTTCTGTCCTTGCAGCGTGGTCACCGCAAACGCGGTCCGGTCCAACTTGAAACTCATGGGTATCGTTACGGTAGATTCTCGAGGTCGTTGAGATCCTTGTGGCGGCCCGCCGCCAGCTTGTTGGTCTTGAGATCGGCGAGTGAAATCACCGGCACGGCAACGCCATCCATGTCGAACGCCTCGCGATTGTTCCAGCATTCACTGTAGGTGACGCCGTCGATCGCGGTCATGATTTCGATTCGAAACGGCGGCACGCCGAACCTGACAATGCTGCGCGGATTGATGAACAGCTGCGGTTCAATAGTTGGCGTATCAAACCCGAATTCTCGGAGGGCCGCAATCACATGAGGGGCATTGCCCGGCGTGGGGTTGACCCAGACATCCAGATCAACGGTTGCCCTCGGGTAACCGTGCAGGCCAACGGCGTAAGCGCCGACCAGGAGATAGTCAACGTGGTTAGCGTTGAGTAATCTCAAAAACTCTTTGAAGTCGGCCGTGAGTAGCGGCGCGTCCATACATGACCTGCCGGCTGGCCTCGATCGCGGCCAGCCGCTGCTGTGGCGATTGTCGCCACCACCACCGGCGCTCATCAGGCTCGTCGTCCAACGAGCCGACGCTGACGACCGTGCGGTCGACCTTGAAGTCCACGACCGCATTCTACCGCGCCCTACCGCAAGGCCCCAACCACTTCCTGGGCGCCGACGATCGCGAACAGGAGCAGGATGGCGGCGAGCAGCAGGTTGGTGTACCACGCGTTGTGGGGCACCGGTTCGGTCCACTTCACCTTGTTGTTCAAGTAGAGCAGCGTCGCCGCCAGGAACGGCACGAACAGGCTGCCGACGATGGTGTAGGTGACGATGATGGCGATGGGACGGCCGGTGAAGGCGAAGGGCAGCGGCACCAGCGTGATGAACGCCAGCGCCACGCGATAGGGCGTGCTGGTCACCTTGACCACGTCGAGGCGGTCCGCCGGCGACATTTGCTTGAGGATGCCGTAGAAGTCGGCGTAGAGATACGGCACGCTCTGCCACACGCCCAGCAGCGACGCGAACACCGCCGCCCAGAAGCCGGCAGAAAACGCGAAGCGGCCGAAGTTACCGAGCAGCGCGCCGAGCGCGGCCGCCATCTTCGGCACCGCTTCCGCATCGCGCAACGCCACGCCGGGCACGAAGAAAGCGTCGCTGGCAATCAACATGATGGAGATGCCAAACAGCGCCGTGAAGATGTAAGCGACGGCGATGTCACCGCGCACGTAGGAGAGAAATCCGCCACCGCGCATGCCCTCCTCGCGCATCCAGTAGTTGTAGGAGAGCATCGTGATCGAGCCGCCGACGCCGCCGATCAGCGACAGCACGTAGGTGCCGCTGCCGGCCGGGATAATCGGCAGCACCAGGCCCTGCGCCGCGGGCAGCGGATCGTGGAGGGTCAGCGCCGCGCAGATCAGGATGCTGAAGCCCATGATGCCGACCAGCAGCTTCATCAGCTTCTCGAAGTTGCCGTAGCCGCCGAGCCACACGAAGGCGAAGCCGATCAGGCTGTGGATGACGGCGCCCCACGACTGCGGCACCGCGCCTCCGGTGAGGTTGGCGATGCCCAGCCCGGTGGCGTTGGTCAGCGCGGCACTCACCGCGACCGTCCAGATCACCAGGTAGGCGCCGAAGTACCACTTCACCCACGGCGGGAGGTGGTCGGCCCAGCCCTCGAGCGCGGTCGTGCCGGTGGCCAGTTGCCAGCGCGCAATCCCCTCGCTCAGCACGAACTTGAAGAACGCGCCGGCCAGGATCGCCCACAGCAGCACGACGCCGTAGCGGGCGCCGCCGACCGTGGCCGAGACGACGTCGCCAGAGCCGATGCCGGTGGCGGCGACGACGAGGCCGGGGCCCGCCAGTTTGAGAAAGCTGAAGGACTGCGGCTTTGACGGTTCAGACACGCCGCCGATTATGACGTATCGAAACAGGAGATCAGGAGATGAGGAGCAATTTTCTTTGGTAGGCCCAAAGACGACTCTTGATCTTCTTGACTCCTGTTAATCCTCGCGATCGGGCTGAGTCGTTCTGGTCTTCTTGATCTGGGCGTGGTGTTTCTTGCCGGCCAGGCGCCGCTCCTTGGCCGCCTTGGTCAGTGCGGTGGGGGTGCGCTTCTTGGGCGGGATCGAGGCGCGCTGGATCAGGTCGATCAACCGCTCGCGCGCGGCGGCGCGGTTGCGGCCCTGCGTGCGGTGAACCCGGCTGTCGATCATCAGCACGCCGTCAGTGAGGGCCTTGCGGCCCGCCAGCGCCTTGAGCCGCGACTTCATGTCGGGTGGCAGCGACGAGTTGTCGATGTCGAACCGCAACTCGACCGCGGTGGCGACCTTGTTGACGTTCTGTCCGCCGGGCCCCGACGCCCGCACGAACCGTTCGTCGACGTTGAGGGGAAT
>CAYHCX010000049.1:6746-26415 GCA_964355095.1 uncultured Acidobacterium sp. | reverse complement strand
TTGTCGATCGACGGGCTCGGCTGCGAGAAGTACTGCGCCCCGGTTTCGGTGACGTGCAGGCAGTCCTCCAACCGGATGCCGAACTCCCCGTAGATGGCGATCATCGGCTCGTCGCTGAAGCACATGCCGGGCGCGAGCAGCGTCTTGTTGCCGCGCACGAAGTTGGTCCACTCGTGGCCGTCGAGGCCAATGCCGTGGCCGGTGCGGTGGGGGAGGCCGGGCACCTTGTAGTCGGGACCGAAGCCGGCGTCGGTGATGACCTTGCGCGCGGCCGCGTCCACTGCTTCACACGGCACGCCAGGCTTGACCACGGCGAACGCCGCCGCCTGCGCCTTCTTCTCGAGTTCCCAGATCTCGATCTGGCGCGGGCTGGCCTTGCCGAACACCGTCGTCCGGGTGATGTCCGACTGGTAGCCGTCGATGGCGCACCCGCCGTCCACCTGGATTACGTCGCCTTCGACCAGCTTCTGCGGCTCGATGCTGCCGTGGGGGAACGCGGTGAACTTGCCGAAGCTGACCGAGGCGCCGCCGCCGGGGGCGCCGAGCGCGCGATGGGCAGCGGCGATGTTGGCGCGCAGGTCGTCCTGCGTCATGCCCTCGCGAAAGGTCGCGAACGCCGCCCGGAACGCCTCGATGGTGATGTCGCTGGCCTTCTGCATCAGCGCCAATTCGGTGGCCGACTTGATCATCCGGCAGCCCGCCGTCACCGGTTCGGCGTCGACGAAATCGGCGCCGGCCAGTTCCTTCTTCACGCCGCTGTAGATGAAGTAGCGCAGGCGCTCTTCCACGCCGACGCGCCCGGTGGCGCCGCGGTCCTTGAGAATGCCGGCAACCTGCCGGTAGGGGCTGTCGTCTTCCTGCCAGACTCGCACGTCGGCCGTGCCCTTGACCAGCTCGCGCGCGCGCTCCTCTTCGAAGGCGGGGCAGACCCACGCCAGGTCGCCCTTCGCCGGGATGACGCACACAAACGGCCGCTCGCTGAGGCCCCAGCGCACGCCGGTGTAATAGAACATGCTCGAGCCGCCCTCGAGGTAGATGGCGCTGATCTTGTTGTCGGTCATCAGCCGGCGCGCGCGTTCGATGCGCGCGGCGCGCTCGTCGGCGGTGATCGGCTTGACGTCGGCCGTCATCGGCTTCAACGCGGCGATCGCGGGATGCGGGCCGGCGGCGGCAGGCGCGAGCCCCCGGGCCTCCGCGGTTTCAGGGACACTGTTGCAACCGGTGAGCCCGACCCCGAGGCCGGCGGCGGCCCCGGTTTGCAGGAATGTGCGACGCGATGAACTCATTTCAGACCTTTCTTGATGAACGAACCGTCTTTTAGTTCAGCATACGCCTGCCGCAGCTCGTCCTTGGTGTTCATGACGATCGGCCCATACCAGGCCACGGGCTCTTCGAGCGGCCGCCCCGACACCAGCAGGAAGCGGATGCCCTCGTCGCCGGCCGTCACGGTGATCTCGTCACCGCTGTCAAACAGCACCAGCGAACGGTTGCCGAGCATCGACGGCTTGTCCTGAGCGAGCAAGCTGTCGGATCCGACCGCTTGCGAGTCGAAGGGCGTGGCTTCGTCCGAGACGCCCACCAGCTCCGTCTGCACCGGCAGCGGCTTCGAGGCGTCGCGGAATGATCCACAGCCCGCGAAAACGTACGCAAACGCATGGCGCGAGTTGTCAACGGCCAGCCGCTTGGTCTTGCCCGGCGCGACCGAGACGTCGAGGTAGCGGGGATCGGCGGCCACGCCTTCGACCGGCCCCTTCTTTCCCCAGAACTCGCCGCACACCACGCGCACGTGTGTGCCGTCATCGTCGGTGATCTCGGGGATGTCCTTCGCGGCCACGTCCTGGTAGCGCGGGTCGGTCATCTTGAGCGACCTCGGCAGGTTGGCCCACAACTGGAAGCCGTGCATGCGCCCCTGCGGGTCGCCTTGCGGCATTTCCTGATGGAGGATGCCGCTGCCGGCGGTCATCCACTGCACGTCGCCGGCGCCGAGCGATCCGCGGTTGCCCAGGCTGTCGCCGTGCGCGACGGTGCCCGCGAGCACGTAGGTGATGGTCTCGATGCCGCGATGGGGATGCCACGGGAACCCGGCGAGGTAGTCGTCGGGGCGCTCGTTGCGGAAGTCATCGAAGAGGAGGAACGGATCGAACTCCTGGGTCTTGCCGAAGCCGAAGCCGCGGTGCAGCTTCACGCCGGCGCCTTCCACGGTGGGCTGCGCTGTGATCACCTGCTTCACTGGACGAATCGACATGAAATGACTCCGCGCTGAAGAATCATACCGTGTGGCGACCCGCCGATGGGTTGCCTGCTTTCGAGGCACCCACTCGAGTCTTGCGAAACGTAACTCTGTGCCGGCCTCGCCCTTCGGAAGGGGTCCGCTCAACGCAATGCGGCTCACCCGCGGCGGCTGCTGTGCCGCCGATTCGACCCGAGTTCAAGCCTCTGCGGCCGCCGTCGGGTGCAGCCGCTGTTAGGCGGCGTGTTTAGTAGTATGATGATTCGTCATACTCCTATGCCGAAAACCAAAGTCGCCCTCACCATCGACGCCGACCTGCTGGACCGCGTAGACCACTTGGTCGCTGGCCAGCGGTTCCGCAACCGCAGCCAGGCCATTGAGACCGCCCTGGCCGAGAAATTGGCGCGGCTCGCCCGGACGCGGCTCGCGGAAGAGTGCGCCAAGCTCAACCCGGCCGAAGAACAGCAACTGGCCGAGGAGGGCCTCGCCGCGGCGGGTGAGTCATGGCCCGAATACTGAGAGGCGAGATTCGCTGGGCGGACCTCAACCCGGTGCGGGGCCACGAGCAGGCCGGTGAGCGGCCCGTGTTGGTGCTGAGCCACGATGTGTTCAACGAGCGTTCGGGCACAGTGATCGCGGTGGCGCTAACGAGCCAGGAGCCGCGGGCGGGCTACCCGTTGACCCTGGAGCTGGTGGCCGCGAAGTTGCCCAAGCGTTCGTGGGTGAAGATTAGCCAGATTCGCACGCTCTCGACTGAGCGCATCGGCAAGCGACTGGGCCGGGCTTCTGACGAGGAATTGGCCAAGGTGCTCGATGGACTTCTGGAAATAGTCGGTTAGATCTTCGGGTAGCGGGCCTGTGTTTCTGCTGTCCGGAAGGACACCCACGGCAATGTCCTTCGCCGCCCAAATCCTCGCCGCCCAAATCCTCGCAATCGGCAATCACCCAATCGAGTCACCCAATCAGCAATTCTTCAATCACCAAACAGTCACCCAATCGGTCGATTGGCAATCGGCAATTGCCCCACCCCCGCTACCGAGGCAGCCGCGCGATCCACTCTGACGGCACGTCAACATACGAGCCGTCAAGATCATTGACGCTCCCGCACCCAAGCAGTTTCATCGTCCGCACCACGTCCGTCCGCAGGATGTCGATGGCGCGCGCCACGCCCGGCTCGCCCGCGGCGCCCAAGCCATAGGCGTAGGCCCGGCCGATCAGCACGGCCCGGGCACCCATGCACAGCGCCTTGACGATGTCGCTGCCGCAACGGATGCCGCCGTCCAGCAGGATCTCGGTCTGCCCCTTTACCGCGGCGACCACTTCCGGCAGCACGCGCAGCGTCGGTGCCACGCCATCGAGCTGGCGGGCGCCGTGGTTCGAGACCACGATCGCCTCGGCCCCTTCCCCCACCGCCCGCCGCGCATCGTCTGCGGTGTGGACGCCCTTGACGACCACCGGCCCCTTCCAGGCTTCGCGGATCCAGCGGAAGTCGTCCCACGAGACCATCGACTGCTCGAGCGCGGCGCCGACGTCGGCATAGCCCATGGGCGCGCCGTTGATGACGATGTTCGGGAAGCTCATGAGGCCGCCGTCGCTGAAGAAGCCGTAAAGCCAGGACGGCCGAGAGATCATCTGTCCCAGGTACGGGATCGTGGACAGGTTGCGGGCGATCAGCTCCTTGACGCCGTTCCTCAGGTCGCGCTCGCGCATGCCGGCCACCGGCGTGTCGATGGTGACGATCAGCGCCCGGTATCCCGCGGCCCTGGCGCGGTCGATCGCGCCCACTGCCACGTCGCGTCCGCCCACGAGGTAGAGCTGGTACCACGCCGGTCCGCTGGTGGCGGCCTTGACGTCTTCGAGGCGGCAGCCCGACAGCGTCGAGAGCGCATAGATCGTGCCCGCCTTGCCGGCCGCGCGCGCCGCCTGCTCTTCGCCGCGCGGATAGAACATCCGGCTGCTGCCGACCGGGGCGAGAACGAAGGGGAGGTCGATCGCGGTGCCGAGCACCGTGGTCTTCAACTCGCAACTGGGCGTGGCCACCGCCGAGCGCGGCCGGAACAGCACGTCCTCGAAGGCGCGGCAGTTCTCGCGCAGCGTCCACTCGCGCTCGGCGCCGCCATCGATGTAGTCGAAGGCCATGCGGGGGAGGCGCCGCTTCGCCTTGCGCCGGAGGTCCTCGATGGTGACGACGTGCGGGGAGGCGACACTGGACATGGCCGCCGATTGTACCCCGGCCGGTCTGTACTCTGTTTGACTCATGTTAATGAGTCAGATAGACTCATCAACGTGACCAAGCGATTACAGGTCGTGCTGGAGGCTCGGGAACTGGCGGAGATCCAGCGATTCGCCCGGCAGCAGCGGATGACGACGGCGGAGTGGGTTCGCCAGGCGCTGCGAACGGCGCGCAAGAGCGCGCCATCGGCCGACGCCAGGAAGAAGCTGGCGGCGGTGCGGTCGGCGTCGCACCACGCGTTCCCGGCGCCGGACATCGACCAGATGCTGCGCGAAATCGAGCAGGGGCGTCAGGCCGGCTCCTGATGATCTTCATCGATTCGAACGTGCCCATGTACCTGGTGGGCCGCGACCATCCGCTCAAGGCGGCGGCCGGCCGGCTGCTGGAGGCGGCGATCGCCTCGGAGCAGCGGCTGGTGACCAGCGCCGAGGTGCTGCAGGAGATCCTGCATCGCTACGTCGCCATCGATCGTCGCGACGCCATTCAGCCGGCGTTCGATGCGCTGCTGGACGTCGTCGATGAGGTGGTCGCCGTCGAAGAAGGCGACGTGATGCGGGCCCGTGACCTGGTCCTGGCCACCAAGGCGCTGTCGTCGCGCGATGCGGTGCACGTGGCGGTGATGGCGCGCGAGGGGATCAGCCGCATCATGACGTTCGATCAGGGCTTTGACCGCGTCCCCGGCATTCACCGGCTGGGCGGCTAGGCCGCCGATTGGAATCTTAGCCACAAAACCATTCAGCCACCGATTAGCACAGATTGACGTTGTCTGACTGGTCATCTAGACTGGTCACATGAAGGTTTCTGCCACAGAATTCAAGGCCAAATGCCTCTCGCTGATTGACAAGGTCCAGAGCGGGGGCGAAGTCGTCATTACCAAACGCGGACGGGTGGTCGCGAGGCTGATTGGCGACGTCTCGGGTGACGAGCGGCCATGGCTTGCCTTGCGGCAGCGGCCCGTGCGGTGGAAGGGCGACCCACTGGCTCCGGCTGTCGAGCCAGGAGACATCGAGGCCCTGAAGTGAGCAATGCGCCGCTGCTGGATACCCACGCCTGGGTCTGGTGGGTTCAAGGCGATGCCAGGCTTGGCCGGCACATCGTTCGAAAGCTCGATGAGCTGCCCGCCGACGATCGGCCGGCGATCAGCGACATCAGCCTCTGGGAAGTCGCCACGCTTGCCAGCCTCGGACGAATCGAGTTTCCGGGAACGCTCGAGTCCTGGTTCGCGATTGCCGCAAACCCGAAGACCGTTCGAATTCTTCCAATTACGCCGCGCATTGCTGCAGAGGTTGCTCGGCTGCCGGATAGCTTTCATCGTGACCCCGCCGACCGCCTGATCGTGGCGACCAGCCGCGTTCACGGCTTGCGCGTTCTCACCAAGGACATGGCGATCGCCAAGTCAGGCTTAGCGAAGCTTTGGAGTGCGGGTGCGGCCCAGAGTGTGTCATTGAGAGAACAACTCCCTCGGCTTTTCGAGTTGAAGGATCGGGTGCAGAACCCCGATCACGAACATGCGTATTTTCGGGATTTCGAGGCATCGCTGGACTGCATGGCTGGCATGTTGGATGCGTTCATCCGACTCGAGTCGCAGCTCGCTCATCTTGACGATGGTGCATGGCGTGATCTTGCCTCCCGGGCTGCACGCCACCTTGTTTCGACGACTCGGGATCTCGGCCGCGGCTGGCAACAGCTCTTTGATGTCCTCAATGAGGCGAGAGCCTACGGGTACCTGCTTCGATTGGGTTGCACCGATATTGGGTTTGTCGCCCCAGGTGATTCCAAGAAGCCGGACCTTGCGGGACGCCTCGAAGGTCGGGCGATTCTGTGCGAGGTCAAGACGCTCAATATTTCCGACCAACAGGCGGCAAACAACAAGCGCGTGGAACGAGGAGAGATCTTTGTAACGGAAGTGGCGTCGAGACTGCCAGACGATTTTCTGGGCAGGAAGCTCGCGCCCACTCTCGATCGGGCCAAGCAGCAGTTGGGGAGCCATGACCCTGCGAAGTTGGCTCGCTGGATTGTCTACGTGGTGCTGAACTTTGATGATTGGGTTGGCGATTACCAGGTGGAGTACTTTCGCCAGATTGACGAATACCTCTCGACCCATCCAACGACCGATGCCGAGGTGGTATTGGTCCCCGCGAGAAACAACTTCCAGAGGACCTTCACGATGCGATCAGCGACCGTCGACCAGGAATAGCCAAGAGGGCGACCGTAGCCCACAATCGGGCACTTCCACACCGGCGCCACCACGTTCATGTCGCTGGTGCCGGTCTTCAACACGAATCCCAATTGCGCGGCCGGATCCTCGATGCGCACGCCCACCAGGAAGCTGCGGACCAGCACGTTGTTGCGGTCGCCGCGCCACGGCCGTTCCCATCCCCGGAACTGGGCGGCTGTAGAGCACGCCGACCTTGACGTTACTCACCCCAGTCCTCTTCCTCCTGCGGCGCCAGCGCCAGCGCCAGCGTCAGCGGCTCGAGCGACTCGCGCTGCACCCGCGCGTTGTGGTTGGCCTGCTTCGAGTCGCGCTTCTTCGCCGCGCCCAGCGCCAGGGCGTGGGTGGACTCGGACTTCACGGCCGGAATCGACAGCAGCTTCTCCAACTCCGTGTTCTTGCAGGCCGGGCACGACGGCGCGTCGGAGCCGGGGCGGACCAGGGTTTCAAATTCTTTCCCGCACTGCTTGCAGGCGTATTCGAAGATCGGCATGGTTGTTCTCCGTGGTCCGGCTACACAGGCGGACGCTACTTTGCACATCCCCTGTATCCCTCCGCCGGCAAACGGCACGCGGCGCCGCGCCCGGCCTTGCTTGTCGGCCACCAGGCACAACGTGCATGCGATTACCTCTTCCGATCCGAGGCAGAACGATAACCTTATCCCGGGAACCGTGTAATATCTCCTGTTCAAGGGGAGGCATCTGATGGGACGTGTACTTCGAGTGGGTCTACTGGTAGCGGCCGGGGTCGTGGCGGTTGGAGCACTGGGCAGCGGGTTGGTCGCGCAAGCGCCGGCGCCGGCACCTTCGGGTCCGTGGATGGCGGTGACGCCGGTCAACGATCTGCCGAACCCCTACAACACGATTGAGGGCTTCGCGAAGTTGCCCGAGGGCCGCACGTGGGGCTCGACCAGCGCCGTCGACATCGACAAGGACGGCAAGAGCTTCTGGGTCGCCGAGCGCTGCCAGGTCAACTCGTGCTGGGACGCCGCCAAGGGTGAGATGTCGCCGCTCAACACCGTGTTCAAGTTCGACTCGACCGGCAAGATGGTGGCGAGCTTCGGACAGGGCATGTTCGTCTTCCCGCACGGCATCCACGTGGACCGCGACGGCAACATCTGGGTGACCGATGGCAACGACAACCTGCCGCGCCGCCGCCCGGGCCAGCCGGCGGATGCGCCGCTGCCACCCGCGCCGGCGAAGGTCGTCGGCCACCAGGTGGTCAAGTTCAGCCCCGCGGGCAAGGTGCTGCTCACCCTCGGCAAGCCGGGCGGCAACCCGCCGGGCGCCGACGCCGCGGACCCCGCGTCGTTCTACCAGCCGAATGACGTGATCGTCTACCCCAACGGCGACATCCTCGTGGCCGAAGGGCACGGCGGCGCCAACTCGCGCCTGATCCGGTTCGACAAGACCGGCAAGTTCCTGGCGCAGTACGGCAAGAAGGGCACCGGCCTCGAAGGCGAGTTCGACCAGCCCCACAGCCTGGCGCTCGACGCCAAGGGCCGCCTGTTCGTGGCCGATCGCGCCAATAACCGCGTGCAGATCCTGGACGCGCAGACCTTCAAGACGCTCGACACCTGGTACCAGTTCAGCCGGTTGAGCGGCATCTTCATCGACAAGAACGACATGGTCTACGGCACCGATTCGGAGTCGGGATCGGTCAACCCCGCGCACGGCAAGTGGCTGCGCGGCATCCGCATCGGCAGCGCCAAGGACGGCAAGGTGCTCTACTTCATTCCTGATCCGAGCAATACCGACGCAACTGCCAAGGGCACGCTCGCCGCGGAAGGCGTCGCGGCCGACGCCAACGGCGTGATCTACGGCGCCGAAGTGGGGCCGCGCAAAGTGCAGCGTTACGTCAAGAAGTAAGAAGTCGGAAGTTAGACGTTAGAAGTGAAAAGTGAAAAGGGCGGTGGCGCGACGAGCGCTACCGCCCTTCGTGTTTCCGGCGGATCAGGCACGTGCTGGTCGCACGATTGCGACCGCTCTCGCTTCCTGCGAGCAGCCTAAACAGGAGAAGAGAAGATCAGGAGAAAAGACATTCTTCTGAGCTCCTGATCTTCTGTTCATTACTTGATTTCCACCGACCAGCCGGCCCCGATTTTCAACTGCGGCACGTAGCTGCCGCCGCCGACGCGGAACTCGGCGAAGAAGCCGTTGTCGTTCTGGAAGCCGAACAGGTAACTGCCGCCGGCGTGAATCTCTTGCGCGGCGTCGGTGAACTCGCCCGTGAACTTCGAGATGGTGATGGTGGGGCCGCCGCCCTGGATAAGGGACCACCCGGTCTGTCCGAGCGGAAACTTGACGATCAGATCGATGTTGATGGTGCCGAGGCGGAGGCCGTCCCCGAATCCGCCGTCGATGCCGGGGCGCAGGCGGAAGCGGCCGCCGATGTCGGGCGACTCCCAGGCCACGCCGGCGTAGACCTGCTTCGGATCGATCGAGGCGCCGCCGCTGAAGCTTATTGATGACTGTGCCCGCGCCGCGCCGGGCGCCGTTGCTGCGAAACACGCAACAAGCAACGCCGCCCGCACAAACCCCTGTCCTCTTGTGGTGACCATTCGGTTCCCTTTCAAGGGGTGCTAATCAAGTTTCATGCCCACGCTCCCGCCTTCGCTCGTGTGCGACCTCCGAGCTTCGGCGCGGCAAGCCGCTGCATGGCAGCTTCGATCAACACCGCCGCCCGAGCCGGGCCGTCATCGTCTTTCATGCGCGCCGAGAATGTCGTGTGCGTGGTGCCGGCGCCGCAGCGGTGCACCACCGCCGCGCATCGGGGGAAGAGTTGGGCGTGCGGCGTGCGGCTGACTACCATCACGCGATCGCCGCGCTCGGGCGGCACCTCGGCCTGGACGATCGCGCGGCACCCGGCCATCCGCACCGCCTCTTTCATCACGGCCACCGTGTCGTAGCTGCGGTTGGCGATGTCGGTGTAGACCAGCTCGACGAGGTGCCCGCGCTGGACCAGCCCGTGGCCAATCGCAATCAGCGGACGGATGTCGCCTTCGCTGCCCCAGGCCTGTATTCCGATCCTCATCTGCTCGTTCTATTCTAGGTGGAAGCTCGTGCCCGCCCCGCCAGACGCCTACGCCGCCCTCCGCCATCCCTTCGTCCGGTCGTTCGCCATCGGCCGCTTCGCCGCGATTGCCGGCTGGCAGATGATCAACGTCGCGGTCGGGTGGCTGCTCTACGAGCGCACCGGCGATCCCTGGGCGCTGGGCCTGGTTGGCGCCGTTGAACTGGCGCCGGTGCTGGTGCTGATGATCGTCGCCGGCAATGCCGCCGACCGGTATCCGCGCCGGAACATCGGCGTCTTCGCGCATGGCCTGCTCACGCTGGTGGCGATCGGGCTCGCGCTGGTGGCGGCGGCCAACGGCCCGATCTGGGCCATCTACTCGCTGCTCGCGCTGATCGGCACGGCGCGCGCGTTTGCGTCGCCGTCGGTCAACACCATCCTGCCGCAGTTGCTCGCGCCCGGCGAGTTTGCCAACGCCAACGCGTGGCTGTCGTCCACGTTCCAGTTGGCGGCCATCAGCGGGCCGGCGATCGGCGGGCTGCTGATCGCGGCGACGGGCGGCGCGGCGGTGCCCTTTGCGGTCGCGGCGGTGGGGCAGGTGATCTTCGTGGCGATGCTGCTCACCATGCCGGTGCGCGTGCCGCCGCCGGCCACCGGCCGCCGCAGCGCCCGCGACGTGTTCGCCGGCTTCCGGTTCGTGCGCAACAACCCGCTGTTCCTGTCGGCCATCACGCTGGATCTGTTCGCCGTTCTCTTTGGCGGCGCCGTGGCGCTGCTGCCGATGTTCGCCAAGGACATTCTCGCCGTCGGCCCGGCCGGGCTCGGCTGGCTGCGCGCCGCGCCCGGCGCCGGCGCGCTCGTCATGGCGCTGGTCACCACGCGGCTGCGGCCATGGCGACGCCCGGGCCGCGTCCTGCTGGTGGTGGTGGCGGGGTTCGGGCTGGCGACCATTGGCTTCGGCCTGTCGCGCTCGTTCGCGCTCTCGATGGCGTGCCTGTTCCTGACCGGGGTGTTCGACAACGTCAGCGTGGTGATCCGGCTCACGCTCGAACAGACCATCACGCCGGACCACCTCCGGGGCCGCGTCTCGGCCATCAACTACGTGTTCGTGGGCTTCTCGAACGAGTTCGGGGCGTTCGAGAGCGGCGCCACGGCGGCGCTGTTCGGGCCGACATTGTCGGTGGTGGGAGGCGGGTTTGCCACGCTCCTGGTGGTCGCGAGTGTCGGCTCCGCGTTTCCGCAGCTGGCGCGCATCGGCCCCCTGCACACGCTGGCGCTCCGCGAATGCCTGTCCCCCGTAGCTTCAGCGAATGCGGACCTGTCTCCCGTAGCTTCAGCGAAGGGGGAAGGATAGGATGTTGGCGACATGAGCGTTGCCCGCACCCTCTTTCTGAAGGCCTCCGACAGCAAGTGGCTCCGTGACAACGGCACCAGGGCGCCGTTCGTGCGCCGCGCCGTATCCCGGTTCATGCCCGGGGAGTCGTTCGACGACATGGTGGTGGCGGCGCGGGCCATGGCCAAGCAAGGCGTCACCGCGGTGTTCACGCGGCTGGGCGAGAACGTCAAGGACCTGGCCGAGGCCGACGCCGTGGCCGAACACTACCTCGAGGGGATTGACCAGATTCGCGCCCTCAACCTGTTGTGCGAGCCGTCGATCAAGCTGACACAGCTCGGACTCGACATCGACCGCGAGCTGGCCTTCGGCCACCTGCGCGACCTGGCGGCGCGCACCCAGGCCGCCGGCAACTACCTCTGGATCGACATGGAGCAGTCGAGCTACGTCGATGTCACGCTCGACCTGACCCGCCGCCTGCGCGCCGAGTTCCCGCGCGTCGGCGTGTGCCTCCAGGCCTACCTGTTTCGCACGCGCGAAGACCTGGTCGAGCTGATGGGCCGCGGCATCGGGATCCGGCTCGTGAAGGGCGCCTACAACGAGCCGGCGACGACGGCCTTTCCGAAGAAGCGCGAGGTGGACGCGAACTACTACGCGCTGGCCCAGGTGATGCTGGACGCCGGCTCGCGCGCGGCCGGCGGCCGCTTGGTGTTCGGCACCCACGACGTGCCGCTGATCGACGCCATCCGCCGCCACGCCGCCGCGACCGGCGTGAAGCCCGCGGAGTTCGAGTTCCACATGCTCTACGGCATCCAGAAGCCCACGCAGCTCCGCCTCGCCGAAGACGGTGCCTCGGTGCACGTCCTGATTGCCTACGGCGATTACTGGTTCCCCTGGTACATGCGCCGCCTCGCCGAACGGCCCGCGAACGTCTGGTTCGTGGCGAAGTCGCTGTTCGGGTAGGCGTATTATCGTCTGATGAACGACGAACCGAAGAGCGCGATCGAGCTGGCCATGGCGCGCCTCAAGAAGCAGGACGCCGACGCCGGCGTCACCGAACACCCTCTCACCGACGAACAGAAGGCCGCGATCACCGAGATTCGCAAGACCTACGCGGCCAAGCTGGCGCAGGAAGAGATTCTCTACCAGACCAAGCTGATGTCGTCGGCCGATCACGACGCGCGGCAGCAGATCGAGGAGCACTACCGCCGCGACGTCGAGCGGCTGAACCACGATCGCGATCGCAAGGTCGAGAAGATCCGCACGCCCGATGCTGTCTGAAGGCGGCCTCTACGCCGGCATCGGCGAAGACGGGCTCGCGCGGCCAGTCGGCCCGCGATCGGTGGGTTGAGTTGATGGATCGCGCCCTGGATCAAACGGCGCTGCCCGCTGATGCCGAGGCGGTGCTCCGGGCGTTCTTTCATCAGACCGCAACGTTCTTGATGAATACCCATCAATGACAAGAGATCAGAAGATCAGAAGAAATCTTTGTTTCTTCTGATCTCTTGATCTCCTGTTGCTCTCCTGATCTCCTGTGGATGTCTACTCGCTCCGCAGCCCTACGAGGGGATCCACCCGCGGCGCGAGCGGACGACGGTGTGGGCGGACCGAGGTTTGTCGAAGTAGTATCCGTGCATGCGTGACGTACAGGTCGTTTCCGACGCCAGCAAGCTGGGTCAGGACATCACCATCGGCGCCTTCCGGCTGCGGGCCGACGAGGAAACCGGGAAGGGCGGCGCCGACACCGGGCCCGAACCGCACGAGTTCATGCTGGCCGCCCTCGGCGCCTGCACGTCCATGACCCTCCGCCTGTATGCGGACCGCAAGGGCTGGCCGCTGCGCGAAGTGCGCGTGACGCTGAACGGCGGGCCTGCCGACGGCAAGTACGCCATTACCCGGAACATCGCCATGATCGGGGATCTCGACACGGAACAGCGCCAACGGCTGCTCGAGATCGCCAACAAGTGCCCGGTCCACCGCACGCTGACCGGGGAGGTGGTGATCCAGACGTCGGAGGTGCCGGCATGAGCCACGACATCATCAAGCGCTACACCAATGGCGAGGTCACGGTGATCTGGCAGCCGTCGCTGTGCGTACACTCGGCGATTTGCTTCCATGGCATGCCGGCAGTGTTCGATCCGCGGCGGCGGCCGTGGGTGGTCCTGGACGGCCATGCCACCGACGCCATCATCCGGCAGGTCGAGGAATGCCCGTCTGGCGCGCTGTCGTGCGCGCGGGTCGGCGGGGCCGGCTAGGCCTCGCGTGCACGGGTCCTGCCCCATATATGGGGGATAGGGCCTCAACCGACCCCATTTCGCCGTATACTCTCCTACCGATGCACACAAAGGCACGCTTTGTTCTGGCCATCGGGCTGGTTGCCGGATGGGTCAGCATCGGGCAGCTTCACGCCCAGATTCCTTCCGACCTGGCCATTGAGCTCGACCGCATGCTGGCGCAAGTGGCCGATGCGCCGGCGGAGCGCAATCCCGGCGAGCGGGCGCGGCGGCTCGAACTGCTCGGCGACATCGAAGTGCGAGCCAACATGCTTGGCGCCGCGCGATCGGCGTTCGAGGAAGCCACCGGGCTTCGCACCCAGAACGGCCCTGAGGACCGGGACCTGGGCCGGCTGGCCTTCAAGATGGCCAACGTCGCCCGTCTCGACAAGCGCCCCGCGGACGCCGAGCGCTGGATCGAAGTGGCGGTCACCCGCCTTCGCACCGGCGCGCCGACCAGCCCCGAATATGCCGACGCGTTGATGGAAGTGGCGCGGGCCGCGACCGCGCGCAACGATGCCGCGCGCGCCGAACAGGCCTACGCCAGCGCCCTCGACGTGGTGTCGAAGATCCAGCCCGGCTCGCCGCGCGAAGCGCAGTTGAGCGAGATCATGGGCGACGCCGCGGTCCGCCGGAAGGACCTGGAGGGCGCCGATCGCTTTTATTCGCGCAGCCTGGCCGTGCTCGAAACCTCGCAGCGCAACACCGTGGACTACGCCCGCGTCTCGAACGCGCTGGCCGTGGTTGCGGCCTCGCGCAACCAGGCGCCGCGGGCGCAGGGGCTCTACGAAGTCGCGCTCAAGCTTTACGAAGCGCAGCGCCCCGACAGCCTCGAGGTCTCGCAGATTCTCACCAATCTCGGCATCCTGCAGATGAACCGCGGCGACCTGACGGGCGCGGAAGCGATGTTCCGGCGCTCGCTCACCATCAAGACGTCCCGCAAGGGCGCACCCGAGGACCTCGGGACTACCCACGCCAACCTCGGCCTGGTGCTGCTCGAGCAGGGCCGCATGGCCGACGCCGGCGCCGAGCTCAAGACCGCCGTTGACCTGCGCCGCTCGCAGGCGCCGCCGCTCGAGATGGCGTCGCTGCTGACGAGCCTGGCCCGCATCGAGCGGATGCGCGGACGGCCCGACGCCGCCACGGCCGCGGCGCGTGAAGCCCTCGAGCTGCGCCGCGCGCAAGTGCCGCAAAGCCTGCTGGTGGCGGCCACCGCCACCGAACTGGGCCTGGCCCGCGAAGCGGCCCGCGCCTACGACGAAGCGCTGGCGCTGCACCGCGAGGCGCTGGGCATTCGGGAGAAGCTCGCCGCCAACTCCACCGACGTCGCCGAATCGCTCGAGCGGATGGCGATGGTCATCTCGATGGGGAGCGACCCGATTGCGGCGCGCAACGCGTTCGAGCGATCGGTCGAGGCGTGGAGCCGGGTGTCGCCCGGCTCGCTCGATCACGTCAACGTGATCCACGAGCTCGGCAACTTCCTGGTGGCGCGCGGGGATCCCGAGGAAGGCCTTCGCCGCCTGCGCGAGGCGGTGACCCTGCTCGAACAATCGCGCCCGGCCCGCCCGCAGGGCACGCTCGAGGCGCGCGCGCAGCTGGTGTCGCGCGTGCAGGCGTATTACGGCAGCCCCCTTCGCATCCTCGCCGAGCGCGGCGATGCCGGCGAGGCGTTCACGCTGCTCGATCGCATGCACGAACGCCTGCGCCGCGCCCGCGGCACGGTTGAAGAAGGCCCGCCCGCGATGGCGCCGCTCGATGCGCTGAAGCGCGGCGTCGAGCCCGGCACGCTGATGGTGTCGTTCAGCGTGCAGCCGGCGGGAGCCTATGCCTTCGTGGCGACGCGCGACACGCCGATCCGCGTGTATCGGCTCGACGAGAAGGGCGAGGCGCTGGCCGATCGCGTCCAGAAGTTCGGCGACCGCGTCCAGACGCGGTCGAGCGCCGCGGCCTACGAAGCGCCGCTGGTGGCCGACGGCCGGGCGCTGTTCGCGTTGCTGTTCGGGCAGTTCGAAGACGCGGCCATCAAGGCCGATCGCCTGTTGATCATTCCCGACGGCCCGCTCGAAGACCTGCCGTTCAGCGCGCTGGTGCGGAACCCCTCGGGCCGGGCCACCTGGCAATACCTCGTGGACTGGAAGCCGATGGTGTTCGCGCCGTCGGTGACCGCCGCCGCGGCGTGGACCGGCAGCACGGGCACGCCGGGCAGCGTCGGCCAGTTGTTCCCAACCACCGCCGACCCGGGTCCGGCCAACGCGAAGCTGGTGGGTGCGGCGATGCCGGGCGGCGCCATCGTGTCGCTGTGGACGCCGGCGGAACGCGCCACGGACGAGCTCGCCGACCTCTTCAAGTTGAGCCTGACGCAGGGCCGCGCCCGCGAAGCGGCCCTCGCCCGCGCCCAGCGCGTGATGCGCGACGAGCGCGGCCATATGCACCCGTCATACTGGGCGGCGTTCCGCTACTACGGCGCCCGCGGCGTTCGCTAGCCGGCACCCCCTAAGCACCCAGGCACCCTGGCACCCTGGCACCCTAGGCACCCAGGTACCCACCTTAGGCACCCCAGGCACCGTACGCACCCCCAGGCACCCTATTTTCCCGGCATCCCGTTTGCTCTCTCTCGCATCGAGAGAAATGTGCAAATCATGATGTCGTGCCTGTCACCGCGCAACGTCGCGCGGATCCTCGGCCTCGTCCTCAGCATTGCGGCGGGTTTCACCGCGTACACGATCTGGCAGATCAAGGCCGACGTGGACCGCGCCACCGTGCGCCTCACCCTGGACCCCGGCCCCGCGTCCACGCTCATCTACGACTCGAAGGACCAGCCCTTGTCGGCGCTCTACCGTGAGCACCGCCTTCCGGTGGCCCTGGAGGAGATGGCGGATGACCTGGTTCGCGCCGTGCTGGTCACCGAAGACCGTCACTTCTACGAGCACGACGGCCTGGACCGGCCGCGCATCCTGGCGTCGATGATCAAGAACCTCCGTGAAGGGCGCATCACGCAGGGGGCGAGCACCATCACGCAGCAGTTCGCGCGCGCCGCCGTGCAGGATCGGTCGCGGACCTACGGCCGCAAGCTCCGCGAGGTCTGGCTGGCCCATCGTCTCGAGGCGAAGTACAGCAAGCAGGCGATCCTGCAGGCGTACCTCAATCACGTCTACTTCGGTGACGGCTACCACGGCGTCGAGGCGGCGGCGCGCGGCTACTTCGCAAAGCCGGCATCCAGGCTCAACGCCGCCGAGTCGGCGACGCTGGCGGCGCTGATCAGCCGGCCGTCCGGCTTCGGCCTGCGCCGGACGCCGGGGCGCGTCCGCGACCGCCGCGACTGGGTGCTCCGGCAAATGCTGGCGGAGCGGCAAATCGACGCCACGGCCTTCGGCGCGGCCATCGCGACACCCATGACCACCATGCTCGCCACCCCGGCGCAGCGCGCCGCGATCGATCCCACGAGCGTCACGCCGGGCCCGTATTTCGTGAGCCTGGTGACCGAACAGCTCTATCACCAGTTCGGGATCGAGAAGACGCTGGCCGGCGGCCTCCGGGTCTACACCACCCTCGACACCAACGTGCAGCGCTTCGCCGAAGACGCGGTGATGAAGCGGCTGAAGGAAATCGACAAGAAGCACAAGGCCGGCGAGCCGCTGCAGGCGGCGCTGGTGGCCATGGAGCCGGCGACCGGCTACGTGCGCGCCCTGGTCGGCGGCCGCAACTTCGCCGAGAGCTCGTACAACCGCGCGACCAGCGCCAAGCGCCAGCCGGGTTCCGCCTTCAAGCCGTTCGTGTTCGCCGCCGCGCTCGAAGCGGGCTTCTCGCCGGGCACCATCATCGAGGGGCTGGATGAGTCCGTTGATTCCGCGCAGGGCGCCTACCTGCCCGGCGGCGAGCACGAACTGCAATCCACCACGCTGCGCTCGGCGCTGGTGCACTCCAGCAACCGGGCGGCGGTGCACCTGATGCAGCGCGTCGGGCTGCGGCCCACCGTCGACCTGGCCACGCGCGTCGGCTTGAGCGAGATGCCGGCCGTGCCGTCGCTGGCGCTCGGCACCGGCGAGGTCAGCCTGCTGGATCTGACGTCGGCCTACACCGCGTTTGCCAACGCCGGCGTGCTGCAGCCGCCCGTGATCATCCGCCGGATCGAAGACGCGGATGGACACGTGCTCTTCCGCGCCAACGAGCAGGGCCGGCGCGTGTTCAGCGAGTCCACGGCGTTCCTGATGGCGTCGATGCTCTCCGACGTGATCAGCCACGGCACCGGCTACCACGCGCGGCAGAACGGGTTCAGCCTGCCCGCCGGCGGCAAGACCGGCAGCACCGACGACCATGCGGATGCGTGGTTCGTGGGCTTCACGCCGCGGCTGGCCGCGGGCGTCTGGATGGGCTACGACCGTCCGCAGCCGATCATGCGCCGCGGCTTTGCGAGCGTCGTCGCGGTGCCGGCATGGGCCGGCTTCATGAAGGCGGCGACCACCGGCAACAGGGCGGAGTGGATGACGGCGCCCGTGGGCATCAGCCGCATTCGGCGATGCAAGGAGTCTGGCGGGCTGGCGACGGAGTATTGCGAGCTGGCCGGCGAGGTCTATGACGACCTGGTCGCAATCGGCCGCGCGCCGGATCTCTGCCCGCTTCACGCCGCGCCCGGCACGGCGGTGCCGCCGCCGAACTGACCGCCCGCCGCGCGAACGACGGGGACCTTCCGAGCGCTATACTTGCCGCGTGTCAGGCCCGCGCGAAACACTCGAGGCAGCGCTGAGGGATGATTCACGGGGTAAGACCATGTTCGAGCTTAAACGGTTATCGACGTCCGCCATTCCCTCGGCGCTGGTGAAGGCCGAACGGTATCGCCTGCTCAACGAGCCTGACGAGGCCCAAAGCATCTGCGACGACGTACTGCACGCCGACCCGTCCAACGTCGAGGCGGTACGGATGCTCATCCTTGCCCTCACTGACTCGTTCCCGCACCAGGACGGCAAGGCCGTGAGCCGGGCACGGGATCTGGTGGCGAAGCTGCCGTCCGAGTACGAGCGCGCCTACTTCGGCGGCCTGGTGGCCGAGCGGCGGGCGCGGGCGCTGCTGGGCAAGGGCAGCCCGGGCCGGGCGTTGCCGGCGGGCGACTGGCTGCGCGAAGCGATGAAATCCTTCGAGCGTGCCGAGGCGGTCAAGCCGGCCGACAACGACGACGCGGTGCTGCGGTGGAATGCGTGCGCGCGGTTGTTCCAGCGGCATCAGGAGTTGATGAACACCGACGAGGAACGCACTGCGCCGGTGATGCTGGAATAGGCGCATGGCACACGTCCCATCCGAAAGACAAATGATTACAACCGTTTGTATGGGAATTTCGTATTCTCTCGTTACAACGACAGAGGGGAAGCACCGGGTGGGGTAATGTCGGTAACGCCGGCATGTCCTCACCCGGTTTTTTTCTGTCGGGTTATACTGTTGAAAAGTCGGGTCTTGGCTCGGCGGCCTCAAGCCATACGACTTCAGGGAGACCAGCGTCCATGTTCGATAATCTGAACGGTTCGGGCCTTGATCGTCGCAGCTTCCTGCGCGGCTCCGCGATGTTTGCGGCCGCCATCGGTGTGTCCGTGCTTCCCGCGCTCGCGCAGCAGACGCCGCAGAAGCCCGAAGACAAGAAGAAGAAGGACGAGCCCAAGGATCCGTTCGCGGACGACGACAAGAAGGACGGCAAGAAGAAGCTGGTGGACGCCGAGGGCCGCGAATACCGGGTCTGCCCGGAGTGCGCCTACAACATGTATAAGCAGGGCCGCATGTGGGTGTGCGAGAACTGCGGTTACAGCTACGTGGAATAACTTCCGTAGCGCGACGATTCGGCTGACGCCCGGTTCCCGAAAAGGGGGCCGGGCGTTTTCATTTGTGGATTGATGATGGATGGATTGATGGATTGGCAACCGTCTTTTCGACCAGCCGCAGGAACGCCGCAATCGTCTTCTCCAGGTGCGGCTCCGGGGTGTCCTCTTCCTGGCAGTGCGACAGGCCGTTCGACGAGTAGGCGAACATCATCACCACCGGCATGTGCGGCACCATCTCGGCGGCGTCGTGCAGCGGTCCCGACGGCAGTTGGGGCGCGTCGCCGGTCACCTCTCGCACGGCATCGGTGCAGAGCTGAATCAACCGTGGATCGAACGGTCGCGGCTCAATGCGCCACACGGCTTTCCAGTCCACGCTGACGTTGTTGCGCTTCGCGGCCCGCGCCGCCGCGTCCTGCGCCTCGGCCAGCATCCGCGCCAGCACCGGGGCGTCGAGCGCGCGTTGATCCAGCGAGATCTCGCACACGCCGGGTACGGCGGTGACAATGCCCGGTTCCACCTTGACGGTGCCCACCGTGCACACCACCCGCGCCTCCGGCGTGGTGTGTCGC
>CAYHCX010000049.1:0-6646 GCA_964355095.1 uncultured Acidobacterium sp. | reverse complement strand
AGGCCCGCGACTCGTGCATCCGCGTCAGCTCGACGCCGTTCTCGCGCAGCGCGTCAATCAGCCGCGTGCCGGTCTTGTCCACCAGGTGCTCGACCTCGCTGACCGTCAGGCTGCCGCTCGCCGCCGACGATCCCAGCAGGCTGCGCCCGAAGCGCGCGCCTTCTTCGTCGGCCCAGTCCACCACCTTGAGCGTGACCGGCGGCCGCTGGTCCTTGAACATCCGCAGCGCCTCGAACCCGGTCATCACCCCGAGCGCGCCGTCGAGCCAGCCGCCGTTGGGCACCGAATCCAGGTGGCTGCCGACAATCACCGTGCGGTCGCTCGCGCCCTTCAGCGTTGCCCAGCTGTTGCCGGCGGCGTCAATGTCCGGCTCGATGCCGAGCGTGGCCAGCTTGCCGTTGAACCACTGCCTGGCCTCCCGCCACACCGGTCCCCACGCGAGGCGCTGCGCGCCGGCGGGCGTGGAGGTGAGGGCGGCCAGTTCGCGAAGGTTGGCGATGACGTCTCGCGCGCTCATGACGCGAGAGTATAACGAAAGGGCCGCTAGAATGAGCCCAGCCATGACCTTACGCAACCGCACGCTCTTCATTACCGGCGCCTCCCGCGGCATTGGCCACGCCATTGCCCTGCGCGCCGCCGCCGACGGCGCCAACGTCGTGATTGCCGCCAAGACGACGGCGCCGCATCCGAAGTTGCCGGGAACGATCCACACCGCCGCCGCGGATGTGGAGCGGGCCGGCGGCCACGCCCTGGCGGTGGCGGTGGACATCCGCGACGAGGCGCAGGTGGAGGCCGCGATTGCGGCGGCCGTCGAGCGATTCGGCGGCATCGACATCCTGGTGAACAACGCCTCGGCCATCAGCCTCACGGCCACGCTCGACACCGCGATGAAGCGCTTCGACCTGATGCACCAGGTCAACACCCGCGGCACGTTCATGTGCACGCAGAAGGCGTTGCCGCACCTGGTGCAGTCGTCGAACCCGCACGTGCTCAACCTCGCGCCGCCGCTGCAGTCCACGCTGCAGGCCAGGTGGTTCGCCCCGCACGTGGCCTACACCATGGCGAAGTACGGCATGACGCTGTGCGTGCTCGGCATGGCCGAGGAGTTCCGCGCGCAGGGGGTTGCCGTGAACGCGCTGTGGCCCAGGACCACCATCGACACCGAGGCAATCCGCCTGATCGCCGGGCAGGCGGCGCGCCAGCACGCGCGCTCGCCGCGGATCATGGCCGACGCGGCGCACTGGGTGCTGACGCAGCCCAGCCGCGCGCTCACCGGCCGGTTCCTGATCGATGAAGAGGTGCTGCGCGGTGCGGGTGTGACCGACCTGTCGCGCTACCGCGGCGCCGACGTCCGCGAGGAGGACTTGATGCCGGACTTCTTCGTGTAGAAAAGAAAAGGGCGGGTCATCGAGACCCGCCCCGCTTGAATTGACCAACGACCGAATGACCGATTGAGTGAGTGATCGGTTCTACTGGAAGCGGCCGGCGCCGGTCCACCGGCCGGGCTCTTCACCCGTGAACACGCGCCAGCCGATCGTGGGGCTCCCGCAGTGCTGCACGAGCATGTCAACCAGGTGGACCTGCGTCGTGCCCTGGTCGACGTCCGAGCTGTAGTTGTAAGCGCCTTCGTCGCCGGCCGCCACCACCGCGACGCCGTTGTTGTCGGCGGCGGTCTTCGTCGGCTTGGCGTTGTAGCCCCACCGGGTATCGAACGTACGGAAGTGGTCGATCACGCGGTCGAGCCACGGGTTGGTCACGTACTTGAGGCCGCGTGGGCACGAATCCCTCGCATCGCCGAACTTCGCGAGTTCGCCGCGCATGTCGGGCAGCGGCAAGCGCTGGCCGGCCGCCGGGTTCGGCGTACGCTTCTCTCCGGGCACGTCCGCGCGCGGCACCACCGGCACGGTGCCGGTCGTCGTGAACGCCCTCGTGGCTGACCACGAACCGGGCTGGTCATTCACCTCCACCCGCACGCGCCAGTAGTACTTGGTTCCGGTCGCCAGTGCCGTTGGCACCACGAAGCGCATGATGCCCTGGCTGTCGAGGGAGCCGATGCCCGACTGGGTGATTGGGTCGAAGGTGTCGGACGTGCTGATCTGGAAGCGATGCGCCAGCGGCGTCGACTGGAAGCGCCCGGCGCCCGGCTGCGCGACCAGGGTCGGCGTCAGGCTGACGCCGGTGGCGTCGGCGGTGGGAGCGAGGCCGGCCGGCGTCGTGGCCTTGACGATCGTGCCGTCAGGATTCGACGCGGCGCCGCCGGAGCCAACGGCGGCGCTCGGAGACGTGGGAGCGGACATGCCGCCTTCGCAGGCGACAAGGGTGATCACACAGACCGCGGCCAGTGCCACGCCCTTCAAGTGAGTGTTGTAAGTCATATTCACCTTCGATTATTTATCGGGCCGGCCTCCCGGACTCAATATATTTCTTCACAGTTCGGCAAGAGGCTGGAAATCCCGAATATTGTGTAGGGCATGCCCGCTGTTCAGCTGTCAGCCGCCCAATTGCACGAGCCCATACTCCCGCTGGCTCGGCCGCCGCAGGTCGTGCTGTCGCCGGACCAGACCGTCGATGAGACGCTGCGGGCCATTCGGACGGCGGGGTCCGCCACCTCGATCCACTACTTCTACGTCGTTGATGTCGACCGGCGGCTGGTGGGCGTGGTGAACACGCGGCGGTTGCTCACGGCCGAGCCGGATCGGAAGGTATCGGAGATCATGGCCGAGAACGTCGTCGCCATCCCGGATTGGGCGACGGTGCTGATTGCCAGCGAGTACTTCGCGACGCGGCGGCTGCTGGCCTTCCCGGTGGTTGACCCGAAGGGCCAGCTCCTGGGCGTGGTGGACGTCAGCCTGTTCACGGACGAAGTGATCGATCTCGCGAAGCAGACCTACGACGATATCTTCCAGCTGATTGGCGTGCACGGCACGGCGCAGCGGTCGACGTGGGATGCCTTCAAGGATCGGTTTCCGTGGCTGTTGTGCAACATCGGCGGCGGGCTGATCGCCGCCTTCATTGCGAGCCAGTTCGAACAGCTGCTCCAGCACGTCGTGGTGCTGGCCCTGTTCATCCCGATCGTGCTGGCCCTCGGGGAAAGCGTGAGCATGCAGGCCCTGACGCTCACCTTGCAGAGCTTCACTGACGGCCCCCTCGTGCCGAAGCGGTTGCTGGCGGCGCTCTGGAAAGAGCTCCGCACCGCGACGCTGCTGGCGCTCGCCTGCGGCGGCGTGGTCGGCGGCGTCGTCATCGTGTGGCGCGGCGAGGCGGCGGTGGCGGCGGCGATCTTCGCGGCCATCGCGCTGTCGATGGTGGTGGCGTGCCTGCTGGGCGTGGCGTTCCCGGCCATTCTGCGCGCCGTCAAGGCCGACCCGCGCATTGCGGCGGGTCCCGTCGTGCTGGCCGCGACCGACGTGGCCACGCTGCTGTTCTACTTCGGGTTCGGCTCGCGCTTTCTCGGCTGAGGCCGGCCGGGGAAGGCGCGGCGCAATTCGTCGGGGCCGACCTCGCGCCACGCGCCCGGCGCGAGCGTGCCGAGCTCGAGTCCGCCGAACTGGACGCGCCGCAGGCGCGTGACCGGATGTCCAATGGCGGCGAGCATCCGCCGGACCTCACGATTTCTGCCTTCGGTCAGCGTCAGCACCAGGTGGCTCTCGCGTGACGACGCCTTCCTGACTTCCGCGGCTTCCGCCGCCAGGCGCTCGCCATCGTCGGTGACGCCGCGCACGAGGCGCCGCGCGGCGGCGTCATCCACCCGGCCCTTCACCGTGACCAGGTAGACGCGCGTCACCGTCGAGCGGGGATCGGTGAGCCAGTCGGCCAATCGCGTGTCGTTGGTGAGAATCAGGAGGCCGCTCGTGGCCAGGTCGAGGCGGCCCACCGGCATGACCCGGCCGGGGACCTCCGCCAGCAGGTGGAACACGGTCTTCCGGTCTTCGGGATCCGATCGCGTGGTCACCACGCCGCGCGGCTTGTGCAGGACGATGGTGAGGGAACGAGCGGGAGGCGCGGCGGCGCCGTCGATGGCGATCGCCACGCGTTCGGGGACCACGAGCCTGGCCGGGTTGGTGACGACGACACCATCCACGGTGATGCGGCCGGCCGCGATCAAGGCCCGCGCCTCGGTCCGGCTCGCCAGCCCCAGCTTGGAGACGGCGCGTTCGAGCGGAACATGCCCGCGCGCGGACGCCGCGCGCGGGGCCCGGCTAGCGGTAGTTGCCAAACTGGAGGGCCACGCCGAAGTCTTTCGCCCGCAGCGCCTGCATGGCGTCCTGGAGTTCGTCCTTGGACGCGGAGGTCACGCGGATCTGGTCGGCCTGGATCTGGGCCTGCACCTTCTTCATCTTCAGGTCCTTGAGGTGCTTGACGATCTCGCGCGCGGCGTCGCTGGGAATGCCCTGCTGCATAGTGATCACCTGTTTCACCGTGCTGCCGGCGGCGGGCAGGATCTCCTCGCGCTTCATGTTCTTCACCGCCACGTTCCGCTTGATCAGCCGGGTCTGCAGGACGTCCCAGACCGACTCGAGCTTGAAGTTGTCTTCGGCGGTGAGGGTGAGGGTGTTGGCCTTCGCGTCGACGTCGATCGCGGCGGACGATCCCTTGAAGTCGAAGCGCTGGGCAATCTCCTTGCGCGCCTGGTTGACGGCGTTGTCCACCTCGGGCAGGTCGATGGTGGAGGTGACGTCGAACGAATAGGTGCTGGCCATGACTCGATCCTATCGCAACCCTTCGCTCATGCCGTCAATCGCGGACGAAAATACCTAGTTATGCGAAGCCGCGGCCGCACGTACGCTGACAGCGTGATGCTCTTTCCGCTCGCGGAGTACTGGTGGTTCTACGCGGTCTTCGTGCTGTTCGTCCTGGCGATGCTGGCGGTGGACCTGGGCGTGTTTCACCGCAAAGACCACGAAGTCACGATTCGCGAGGCCGCCAAGTTCAGCGCCATCTGGATCTCGCTGGCGCTGGTGTTCAACGTCCTCCTCTATTACTACGCGTTGTCGGCGTTCGCCAATGACCCGCGATTGATGGCCGTGCCGGGCTTCGACCCGGCGGCGTCGGCGTGGCAGGTGGCCCTCGAATTCCTCGCCGGCTACGTCGTTGAATACACGTTGTCGGTGGACAACATGTTCGTGTTCGTGGTGATCTTCACCTTCTTCAGCGTGCCGTCGGCCTACCAGCATCGCGTGCTGTTCTACGGCATTCTCGGCGCGCTGATCTTCCGCGCCGCCTTTATCGCCCTGGGCGCGGTGCTGCTCACCTACCACTGGGTCATCGTCCTCTTCGGCGCGCTCCTGATCTTCACCGGCATCAAGATGCTGGGCAGCGGGTCCGACGAGATGGATCCGGCCCGGAACCCGCTGGTCCGGCTGACCCGTCGCCTGATGCCGGTGAGCCAGGACTTCGACGGCCACAACTTCTTCTCCCGCCTCGACGGGCGCTGGCACGCCACGCCGCTGTTCCTCGCGCTGATGGCGATCGAGATGAGCGACATCGTGTTCGCCATCGACTCGGTCCCCGCCATTTTCGCGCTGACCCGGGAGCCGTTGGTCGTGTTCACGTCGAACGTGTTCGCGATCCTGGGCCTGCGGTCGCTCTATTTTGTGCTGGCCGGCGCCGTCGCCCGGTTCACGCTGCTGCGCTTCGGGCTGGCCGGCGTGCTGATGTTCATCGGCCTCAAGATGATCTGGCTGAACCAGGCCTTTGACGGGCATTTCCCGATCGGCTGGTCGCTCGCGATTATCGGCTCGCTGGTCGGCGGCTCGATTGTGGCGTCACTGATCGTCGATAGGCGCCAGGCCGTAGACTAGGGCCAGAGTGACTAACCAACCCGGGATCCGGGACGTCGTCATCCATCGCGCGGCCCAATCCGAGCCGGTGACCGATCGCGTCGCGGTCGAGGAGCCGATGGAGGTTCGCGTCAACGGGTCGCCATTCGCCGTGATCATGCGCACGCCCGGCGCCGACCGCGACCTGGCCGCCGGTTTCCTCCTCGCCGAAGACGTGATTCGCACCGTCGACGAGATTGGCGCCATCGAGTACTGCGCGGACGCCGACGATGAGGGGCGCGACCACACCATCAACGTGACCGTGCGGGGTGACGCGGTGGAGCGGCTGGGCGCGCGGCTTGGGGATCGGCGCCAGGTGATGGTGACGGCGTCGTGCGGCCTGTGCGGCCGCCGCACCATCGCGTCGTTGCAGGCGCGAGTCTCGGCGGTGGCGGGGAAGTGGACGGTGGCCGCCGGGGTCATCGCCTCGCTGCCGGACCGGTTGCGGCCGGCGCAGGCGGTGTTCGATTCAACCGGCGGGCTGCACGCGGCCGGCCTGTTCGACCGGTCGGGCGCGCTGCAGTGGTCGACGGAGGACGTTGGCCGTCACAACGCGGTGGACAAGATCGTGGGCCGCACGCTGCTGGCCGGCCACCACCCGCTCGACGAGCGGATGTTGCTGGTGTCGGGCCGCACCTCGTTTGAGCTGGTCCAGAAGGCGCTGCTCGCCGGCGTGCCGTTGATTGCCGCGGTGTCGGCGCCGTCGAGCCTCGCCATCGACCTGGCGGAGCAGACCGGCATCACGCTCTGCGGCTTCGTCCGCGGCGCCACCTTCAATATCTACACGCATCCGCAGCGTATCGGCTGACCACTCAGCCGCGGAGACA
>CAYHCX010000048.1:8498-29759 GCA_964355095.1 uncultured Acidobacterium sp. | reverse complement strand
GCCTTCGGATTGGTCTTCTTTGCCGCCGCCATGTATCGCCGTTTCCTGTTCTGCCCAATCATATAGACGGGCACGCGCGCCGATTGTGTCATGGCCTGCCGAGATTGAATTCTCCTGACCTCCTCTTCTCCTGTTAGAATTTGCCTTTCCGGAGGAGCCTGAAATGTCGCGAACGTGGCGCTCGATTCTCACTGGCGCAGTCCTTGTGGTGACCGCGGCATCGCTGTCAGCCCAGCAGATGAGCCCGACGCCGGCCCGCGGGGCGGGTGAGGGCGAGGGTCCGTTCGATCGCATGGTGATCCGCGGGGTCACGGTGATCGACGGCACCGGCGCGCCCCCGCGCGGGCCCATGGACATCGTGGTGCAGGACAACCGCATCACCGAAGTGACCAGCATCGGGTTCCCCGGCGTGCCGATCACGGGTCGGAACCGCCCGGCGAAGGGCACCAAGGAAATTGACGGCACTGGGATGTTCCTGATGCCCGGCTTCGTCGACGCGCACGTGCACTGCGGCGGCGGCCAGGCCCGCGACCCGGAATACGTCTACAAGCTGTGGATGATGCACGGCGTGACCACCGTGCGCGGCGTGCCGTGCGGGTCGATGGACTGGGACCTCAACCAGCGCGAGCTGTCGGCGAAGAATCAGATCGTGGCGCCGCGCATCTTCTCGTATCACCGGCCCTTCAGCGGAGAAGGCTGGGATCGCACGCGTCCGCAAACGCCGGAAACCGCGCGCGAGTGGGTCCGCTTTGCCGCCAAGAAGGGCGTGGATGGCCTGAAGGTTGGCGCGCACGACCCGGAGATCATGGCGGCGCTGCTGGATGAGGCCAAGAAGTTCAACCTTGGCTCGACCGCGCACCTCGACCAGATGGGCGTCAGCCGCATGAACGCCCGCGACGCCTCGCGCCTGGGCCTGGGCACGCTGACCCACTACTACGGCCTGTTCGAGGCGCTGCTCAAGGACTACACCGTGCAGCCGTTCCCGGTGAACCAGAACTACAACGACGAGCAGCACCGCTTCGGCCAGGTGGCGCGCCTCTACGACAAGATCCACCCCCGGGGCAGCGAACCGTGGAACGCGCTGATCAAGGAATGGGTGGACGGCAAGTTCGTGCTCGACCCGACCATGACCATCTACTCGGCCGGCCGCGACGTGATGCGGATGCGCAACGCCGACTGGCAGGAGAAGTACACCATGCCGTCGCTGTGGGATTTCTATCAGCCCAACCGCAACGCGCACGGTGCCTACTGGTTCAACTGGACCACCGAAGACGAGATCCAGTGGAAGCGCTTCTACCAGGTGTGGATGTCGTTCATCAACGACTTCAAGAACGCCGGCGGCCGCGTCACCACCGGATCGGATTCAGGCTTCATCTACCAGACTTACGGCTTCGGCTATATCCTCGAGTTCGAGATGTTGCAGGAGGCTGGCTTCCATCCGCTCGAAGTCATCCGCTCCGCGACACTCAACGGCGCGCTGACGTTGTCGGAACCGAAGGGGAAGCCGATTGACTTCGGCATCATTCGCCCGGGCCTGCTGGCCGACATGGTGCTGGTGGACCAGAACCCGCTCGAGAACTTCAAGGTCCTCTACGCGACGGGCGCGGTGAAGCTAAACGACCAGACCGCGAAGGTCGAGCGCGTCGGCGGCATCAAGTACACCATTAAGGACGGCATCGTCTACGACGCGAAGAAGCTGGCGGCCGACGTCGCGGCCATGGTCGAGCGCGCCAAGCGCCGGCCGATCACGACCGCGGGGCAGCGCTAATCATGATGAAGGTGATTCTCAAGATCGTTGGCGGACTTATCGTTCTGGTTGTGGTGCTGGCGGCGGCAGGGGTCGGCTACCTGATGTTCGCGTTTCCGAAGGTGCCACCACCTTCGGCCATCAAGATCGAATCGACGCCTGAGCGGCTGGCGCGTGGCAAGTACCTGAACGATCACGTGGTCGGCTGCACCACCTGCCATACCCAACGCGACTGGACGAAGTATTCGGGACCGGTAAGGACGGAACTGCTGGGCGCCGGCAACGAGTCGTTTAACCTCGGCGGCGCCGGCATGCTCTACGCCAATAACATCACGCCGGCGGCGATTGGCTCGTGGACCGACGGCGAGCTGTTGCGGGCCGTCACGGCCGGGGTCTCAAAGGATGGCACGCCGCTGTTTCCGTTGATGCCCTATGCGCACTTCGGCGCCATGGCCGAAGACGACGTGCTGGCGGTGTTGGTCTACATTCGAACCTTGAAGCCGATTGAGAGTCACGTTAACGAGCGGGCGCTGACCTTCCCGATGAACCTGATTGTCAGGACCATTCCCGCCGCCGGCACCTACCAGCCGCGGCCGGCGCCGGACGACAAGGTGGCTTACGGCAAGTACATGACCAACGCCTCCCTCTGTCTCGATTGCCACACGCCGGTCGACGATCGCGGGCAGCCCTTGCCGGGCCGCGCGTTCGCGGGCGGGATGGAGTTCGTCGATTCCGGTTACCGCGTGCGGTCGGCGAACATCACGCCGGATGCCGACACCGGCATCGGCTCGTGGACCGAGCAGCAGTTCATCGACAAGTTCAAGGCGTTTGAAACGCCGTCGGACGCGGTGCTGAGTGAGACGGAACGGCGCCAGAACACGGTGATGCCGCTTACCGCCTACGCCGGGATGACGCGCGAGGATCTGGCGGCCATTTACGCCTACCTGCGGACGCAGCCGCCGGTCGTCAACCGCGTCACCCGTTTCCCCGACGCGAAGTAGAGTACGAGGCGAATGTTCGATTACCTGACCGGCATCTACAACATCACGCCGACGCCGTTCCTGCCCGATGGCGCCCTCGATGAGGCGAGCCTGCGCCGGCTCACCGAGTTCACGCGCGGCACCGGCGTCAACGGCATGACCATCCTCGGCGTGCTCGGCGAGGCCGACAAGCTCACCGAGGCCGAACGCGACCGCGTCACCGCGATCGTGATCGAGACGGCCGGTGCCGGCTTCCCGATCTGTGTCGGCACGACCCACGCCGGCACCGATGGGTGCATCGCCTACAGCCGCCGCGCGCAGGAACTGGGCGCCAAGGCGGTGATGGTGGCGCCGCCGAAGCTGGCCCGCACCAACGACGCCGCGCTCGAGCGCCACTACCTGGCCGTGGCTGACGCCGTGGACATCCCCGTGGTCGTCCAGGACTTCCCACCGTCGGTGGGCGGCATCACCATGAGCGTCGAGCTGATTGCCAGGCTGGGCGCGGCCTCGCCCCGGTTGTCGTTCCTCAAGCTCGAAGACGAGCCGGCGCCGATGAAGATCACGCAGATCCGCGCCGCCTCGAAGGACGTGAAGATCTTCGGCGGCCTCGGCGGCATGATGTTTCTCGAAGAGCTCCGGCACGGGGCCATCGGCACCATGACGGGCTTTGCGTTCCCCGAAATTCTGGTGGACATCCACAAGCGGTTCACCGCGGGCGATGTCGATGGTGCCACCGAGGTGTTCTACCGCTTCGTCCCGATCATCCGCTTCGAGAACCAGCCGCGCATCAACCTCGCGCTGCGCAAGCACATCTACCAGTTGCGCGGCGTGATCACGCACGCGCGCGTGCGCGCGCCGTTCACGCCGGTCGATGCGGATACGCTGAAAGACCTGGACGATATCCTCGCGCGTTTGGATCTATTGTCCGGCGCGTCGAAGGCCTGACCCACTCGTAACTCTCGTGAAGGCAAACATGGATTTCGGACTGAAAGGGAAGCGCGCGATCGTCATGGCGGCCAGCCGCGGCCTCGGCTACGCCTCGGCATTGGGGCTGGCGCGCGAGGGCTGCGACCTCGTGGTGTGCAGCCGCGACCAGGCGCGCATTGAGGCCGCCGCCGACACCATCCGCCGCGAGACCGGCGCCAGGGTGAAGGCGCTGGTGGCGGACGTCAGCAGCGCCAGCGAAGCCAGGCGGCTGGTTGATACCGCCGTCGCCGAGTACGGCGGCCTGGAGATCGTCGTCCACAACGCCGGCGGCCCGCCGGCCGGCGAGACGCTGGCCATGACCGACGGGCAGTGGCAGAAGGCGTTCGAGCAGAACCTGCTCAGCTTCACGCGCATCGTGCAGGCGGCGGCGCCGGAGATGAAGAAGGCCGGCTACGGCCGCGTGCTGACCATCGCCTCCTCGTCGATCAAGCAGCCGATCCCCAATCTGGCCCTCTCCAACGCCTTACGGGCCGGCGTGTGGGGCATTGCCAAGACCCTGTCGCGCGAGCTGGCGCCGCACGGCATTCTCGTCAATGTGATCGCGCCCGGGCGCATCGACACCGAGCGCATCGCCGAAATCGATCAAGCCAACGCGCAGAAGAGCGGCAAGGCGCTGGACGAAGTCCGCAAGGCCTCGGTCTCCAGCATTCCCCTCGGCCGCCTCGGGCGGCCGGAAGAATTGGCCAACCTCGTCGTGTTCCTCGCTTCGCAGGCCGGCAGCTACATCACCGGCCAGGCCATCACCGTCGATGGTGCCGCCGGTAACGCGCTTTAACCAGAAGGCCGGCACTTTGGTGCCGGCGCGTTCTTGCCACCGCCGCTTGAGGAGTAGAGTGACAGCGTGACCCTGAAGCTGTTGCTGGCGGTCGCTCTCGTGCTGGTGGTGGGTGCCGTGCCGGCTGGCGCGCAGGAGGCTGCGCGCCCCGAGTTTCCGGCCTTCGTCTCGCAGCTCAAGGAACAGGCGCTCGCGAAGGGCGTCAGCGAAGCCACCGTGGAGGCCGCGCTCACCGGCCTCGAACCGCTCGAGGTCGTGGTGGAGCGCGACCGCACCCAGGCCGAAACCGTCCTGACCGTCGATCAGTACATCGAACGCCGGCTCACGCGCCGCTTCGTGCGGGCCGCCCGCGAGCAGGCCGCGGCCCACCGCAAGCTGCTCGCGCAAGTCAGCAGGAAGTACGGCCCGCCCGCTTCGCTGCTCGTCGCCGTGTGGGGCATGGAGTCGAACTTCGGCCGGTTCACCGGCACCCGTCCCACCGTGCAGGCGCTGGCCACCCTGGCGTGGGATGGGCGTCGCGGCGCCTTCTTCACGTCCGAGCTGATGGACGCGCTCCAGATCATCGACAAGGGCCACATCAGCCTCGGCGAAATGAAGGGCTCGTGGGCGGGCGCGATGGGCCAGACCCAGTTCATGCCCTCGAGCTACCTGGCCCACGCGCAAGACTTCGACGGCGACGGCCGCCGCGACATCTGGAAGACACTGCCAGACGTGTTCGCGTCGATTGCCAGCTACATGAAGGCCTACGGCTGGACCGAGCGGCAGGCGTGGGGCCGCGAGGTCAAACTGCCCGCCGGCGGCGCCGACCGCCTGATCGACACGGTCGGGTTGCGGCAAAGCGGCTGCCGCGCGTCCCTCGAGCTGACCGTGCCGGTGCCACTGAAACGCTGGCAGCAACTGGGAGTCAGGACGGTGACCGGCGCCGCCCTCCCCAAGGTGGATCGGTCGGCATCGCTGCTGCATGCCGGGAAGAAGATCTACCTGGTCTATTCGAACTACGACGTGCTCCTTGGCTACAACTGCGCCCATGCCTATGCGCTCGCGGTCGGACTGCTTTCGGACCGCATCGGCACCCGTTAATCCCGACAAGACGTGCCGTCCCCGTCTAGAAGTGCCCTCCCGGCAAAAAGTGCCTCCCCGGCAAGCAGTGCGATTAGATAGAATCAGAAGCTATGGGTAACAAGCCATCCGCGGCCCTCGTCACAGCGGTGCTGTCCACGGCAGCCTTGTCGATGATCGCGGGGGTGTATTTCGGAGGCAACGGTCAACTCCCGCTGGCGATGACCGGAACCGGACTGTTCGTCATCCTTGGAGGCGTGGGCTTCGAGCTGGCGCGGCGCCGCTCATGAATCGTGTTGTTGCCAGTGTTGTTCCCGTTGCCCTGATCACCCTCACCGTGGCCTGCGGAGGCGGCGCGCCCGCCAGCGCGCCCGCACCAAGCGCGGCGCCTGCTCCGGCGGCCGCACCGGCCGAAGCGCCGAAGCCGTCAGTGACGCTTTCACTGCTGGAGCCCATCGAAGGCGCCAGCGGCGGCCACATCGACATGTTCCGGTGGTCGGCGGTTGACGGCGCCGACGGCTACGTCGTGAAGATCCAGGCGAACTCCGACGGCCGCGTGGTCTGGGAGAGCCCGGTGCTGACGGCCACCGAAACCAGGCTGCCGACGTCCGTGGCGCTGGAGCCGGAAGCGCACACGTGGCAGGTCAGCGCCCGCAAGGCCGGCCAGGTGCTGGTCGCCTCGGCCACGCAGAAATTTACGATCACGCCATAGGCCACGGAAAATCGACAGCCAGATTTGACGCGGATTAGACACAGATAGGGCACGCACATCTCATGACGAAAGATCTACTGAAGGGCCTCAACGAGCATCTCAAGCTCGAGTTTCGCGCGTCGCACGAGTACCTGGCGATGTCGATCTGGCTGTCGGAACACGACCTGCCCGGCTTTGCAACGTGGATGAAAAAGCAGTCGTCCGACGAGCTGATGCATGCGCAGAAGATCATCGATCACCTCGTCGAGCGCGACCAGAGCGTCGTGCTGCCGGCGATCGCCGCACCACCCATGAAGTGGAAGTCGGCGGAAGCGCTGTGCGAGCACGTCCTGAAAAACGAGCAGGAGGTGACCGCCTCGATCAACGAGCTGTACGCGATGGCCGAGAAGGCAAAAGACCGCCCGGGCGTCGTGATGCTGCAGTGGTTTGTCACCGAGCAGATGGAAGAAGAAGCCGCGGCGCGGGCCGTGCTCGGCCGCATCCGGCTGGCCGGCAACACCGGCGTCGGACTGCTGATGATCGACCAGGAACTGTCCGGCGGCACCGTGCCCGGCATGCCGGCGCCACCCGCCGGCGCGTAGGGTGGCCGTACAACGCTGGAACACGTCTGACGGGCCGGCGACCGAAGCCGCGCTTCGAGCCAAGCTCGAGTCGCTTGGCTACACCGTGGCCAGGTACGTCCACGAGCCCGGCACGGTGTTCCCCGATCACCAGCACGGCATCGACAAGATCGACGCCGTCGTCTCTGGCCGTTTCCGGCTGGTCGTGCGCGGGCACATGAAGGTGCTGACCGCGGGCGACTGGATTGAGATCCCGCGCGGCACCGTGCACAACGCGGCCGTTATCGGCGACGAACCCGTCGTCAGTCTGGATGCAGTGAAACTGTGAAGATTGCGATCTTTGGTTCGGGCGGCGTCGGCGGCTATTTCGGCGGCCGGCTCGCCGCCGCCGGTGAAAACGTGACCTTTCTCGCGAGGGGCGCGCACCTGGCCGCGCTGCGGGAGGGCGGCCTTCACATTGAGAGTCCCAACGGGGCGCTGCACCTGCCCACGGTGCAGGCGACCGATCGGCCGGACGAGGTCGGACCGGTGGACGTGGTGTTGTTCACGGTGAAGTTGTACGACGTCGACGCGGCGGCGGCGACCCTCAAGCCGATGATCGGTCCCGGCACCGTGGTGATCACGCTCCAGAACGGCGTTGAGGCCGTTGGCATGGTGGCGAATCACGTCGGCGCGGATCACGTTGCCGGCGGCGTCGCCTACATCGTCATCGTGCTCGACCGGCCCGGCCACCTGCGGCACACCGCCGCCCAGCAGCTGGTGTTCGGCGAGCCGGATGGACCACGGTCGCCGCGGCTGGTGGCGTTTGAAGAGGCCTGCATCCGCGCCGGCTTCCAGGCCAAGGCGAGCCCGAGCGTCGAGACCGATCTGTGGATCAAGTTCGTGCGCCTGTCGACGTGGAGCGGCATGACCGCGGTCACCCGCTCGCCGATGGGCGTGATTCGCGAGGACCCGAACCTGTTCGCGATGATGATGGCGGCGATCGAGGAGACCATCGCCGTCGGCCGCGCCCGCGGCATCGTGTTCCCGCCGACGCTGATCGATGACACCCTCGCCCTGATTCGGGCCTTCCCGGCCAACTCGAAGTCGTCGATGCTCGAGGACCTCGAGCGGGGCCGCCGGCTCGAACTGCCCTGGCTGAGCGGCGCGGTGGTGCGCCTTGGCAAGGAAGCGGGCGTGCCGGCGCCGACCCACCAGTTCATCACCGCGGTGCTGACGCCGTTCGTGAACGGCGCCCGCTGATACCATCCCTGGTCTCGATCGTGCTCGGTTCCTGGCTCGCGACCGTTATTTGCCGAGCTCAGCGCAGATCTTAGGCACGATGTCCTTCGCGCCGTTCATCGGCGCCCAGGAATGCGCGATCACGCGCCTCCCGTCAGGAATACCCGTTCCACGAACCAATACAGCCCGGCAAGAATAACCCCGATCGATCCGGCCATTGCCACCCGGCGCGCGGCCGCGGCGCTGTGCCGGCGCACCAGGAGCAGCACCGTCGCCACGGCGCCGACGATCAGCAGCTGGCCGGCCTCGACGCCGAGGTTGAACGCAAACAGCGACCAGCCGAGGGCCGCTTGCGGCAGGCCGAACTCCTTCAGCACGTAGGCAAACCCGAAGCCGTGAATCAGGCCGAACCCGGCCGCCAGCCAGGCGCGGATGTCGGTGGCCTCCCGTGGCCCCAGCCGCTGGCCCTCAGCAAGGCGTCCTGAAGAGGACGCCGAGTCGAAGGGGCGCAGCACCAGCAGGTTGTCGGCGCCCACCACGACAATCGTCAACGCGATCAGCGGCTCCACGAACCGGGATGGCGGCGACACCAGGTCGAGCGCCGCCAGCGACAGCGTGATGCTGTGGCCAATGGTGAAGGCCGTGACGATCAAGGCCAGCCGCTTGAGCGTGCCACCGAGCAACAGCAGGCCGACGAGGAAGAGGATATGGTCCGGGCCAATCAGGATGTGCTGGATGCCCGACAGCACGAACGTGCTGATTACTGAGAGGCGGCCCTGCGCGGTGCCCGAGTAGTAGTCCGCCGACTGCCGCGTGGCATCGAGGATGGCCTGGTGGGTGAGCGCGGTGTCTTCGTAGACGTTGACGAAGGTCTGGTGAATCGGGTCGTACGGGAACACATAGGCGCGAATGGTGACGCGCGCCGGCCGGCCGCCGCTCACCGTGAAGGCCAGCCGCAGGCTCTGCCGATCCGGCACGACATCGAGGCCGCCCCACGTGATGGTGACGGGCCGGCCATCGAACTCCAGGTTCAGGCGTGGGCCGAGCAGGGCCACCAGCGCGTCCCGATAGCGGCTCGCGACGGCGAGTTCGAGCAGCGAGTCGGCCGACGCCACCTCGAGATCGTGCGCGGCGTCCAGATCGTGCACGACCAGCGTGCCGGTGACGCCGCTGGCATCCAGGTGGAGGTCGAGGTAGCTGAATGGCGCCGCGTGCGCCCGCGCCTCGCGCGCGAACATCAGGCAGAGCGCCGCGATCAGCGCCCGCGCGACGGTCACGGCCTCAAGCCCGCTTGAGGACGAGGCGGGAGCCCGCCCAGATCCAGGACAGGCAGACAATGGCGGTGAGCGCCACGTCGCTGGGCCAGTGCGCGCCGAGCGCGACCCGCGCCAGGCAGCCCAGAAGCAGCATCACCGATCCCGCGGCGAGCGCGCCAATGGCGAGCGGCGTCTTCCTGCGCACGCGCGCGGCGATCACCGCCACCAGGCCGAAGGTCACCGAGAAGAAGGTGATGGTCGTGGAAGGGAAGGTGAATCCGCTCGGCGTGCCGACCACGGCAATCAGGTCGCGGGAGGGACGCGGCCGTCCGAACCAGATCTTGGTTGACTCGGCCCCGTACTGCTCGAGCGCGATGAAGGCCACGGCCAGCAGCAGGCCCCGCACCCCGGCGAGCGCAAAGGCCAGGATCGCGGCGATTGCCATGACGTAGTACTTCGCCGGCGCCGGCGCCAGGCCGCTGATGGGCGTGGCCCACCACCCCGGCTCCGGTGTCGCCGATTGCAGCGCGCGCGCGACGCGCACATCGCCGGCGAAGTAGGGCTCCATCGCTACGCCCGCGCCGATCAACAGTGAGACCAGGGCAGCGAGCACAAAGGGCATGAATGGCGATCGCATGTGCTGAACCTTACTTGAAAATGCTCTTCGGCATCTTGACGTGGACGCCCGCGACGACCGTGCGCAGGCGCTTCATCGCAGCGCCGTCCAGATCTCCTGCCGCACGAAATCCCGCAGGGACGCCGAGCGCTCGCTGTTGCGCTTGCGCTGCGCCTCATCGGGGACGACGCGCAGGGTCGCCTCGTCGAGGCCCTTGCCGAGCGCCTCGGCGGCGGTCCGGTTCTTCAGCTTGAAGATGCGCAGGTGCGTCCAGTCGGCAATGCTGACCGAGGTGCCCATCTGTGACGGCGTCACGGTCACCACCTCTTCGAACACGCCGGCCTTGCGCGCGTCCTCGTCGATCTTCTCGGCCGTGCCCCTGATGTAGTCGTTGTAGGCGTCGGTCTGTCCGGGCTTGGCGCGCCAGAAGTAGGCCACGTAGACCGGACCGTCGGCGACCTGCGCGAGCGCGATCGACGGGGCGGCGGCGTCAAGCAGGATCGCGGCGACAAACAGAGACGTAATCACACGCATCATCCGCGCATTCTACTCTTATGCCATCGACCATGTCGCGGCCGTGGTATCGCGAGGCCAGCCGCGAGCTGGAATAGGTCCTACGCCAACGCCTTGATGATGTCCCAGCGCGTGATGATGTAGATCGCGTCGAGCTTGAAGTCCCTCACCAGCACCGCCGGGCTCTCCGGCGTGAGCATGGCCGCCAGCGCGTCCACGCTCGTCGAGATGTCGGCGAAGGGAATGGCCGGCTCCATGATCGTCTCCACCCGGCCGTGCAAAACGTCCGGGTTCCTGACGATCGCTGAATACAGGTAGCCCTCGTTCACCGACCCGACGAGGCGCCCGTCCGCGGTGACGGGCAACTGCGAGTAGGCGTGCTCGGTCAGGATGTGCGCGGCCTTCTCGACGGTGTCGTTGCGATCGATGGTCGTCAGCGGCGCCTTCCGCCGGTTGGCGACGAGGTCGCGCGCGGTCAGACCCTTGCGGTCGATGAAGCCCTTTTCGCGCATCCAGTCGGGGTTGTACATCTTCCCGAGATAGCGCGTGCCGTGGTCGTGGAAGATCACGACGACGGTGTCGCCCCGCTTGAACCGATCGGCCAGCTGCAGCAGGCCGGCCATCGCCGACCCCGCCGAGTTGCCGGCGAAGATCCCTTCCTCGCGCGCGATGCGGCCGGTCATGATCGCGGCGTCGCGGTCGGTCACCTTCTCGAAGTGATCGATCAGGCTGAAGTCCACGTTCTTGGGCAGGAAGTCTTCGCCGATGCCTTCGGTGATGTACGGGTAGATCTCGTTCTTGTCGAAGACGCCGGTCTCCTTGTACTTCTTGAACACCGACCCGTAGGTGTCGATGCCCCAGGCCTTCACCGACGGCTTCTGCTCTTTCAGGAACCTGGCGGTGCCGCAGATGGTGCCGCCGGTGCCGACGCCGACCACCAGGTGATCGATCTCGCCGCCGGTCTGATCCCATATCTCGGGGCCGGTTTGCTCGTAGTGGGCCTGCGCGTTCGACGGGTTGTCGTACTGGTTGGCCTTCCACGAGTTGGGCGTGTCGCGCTCGAGCCGCGACGACACCGAGTAGTACGACCGCGGGTCTTCCGGATCCACGTCGGTGGGGCAGACAATCACCTCGGCGCCGAACGCCCGCAGCGCATCCACCTTTTCCTTCGACTGCTTGTCGGTGGTGGTGAACACGCACTTGTAGCCCTTGATGACCGCGGCAATGGCCAGGCCCATGCCGGTGTTGCCGGAGGTGCCTTCGATGATGGTGCCGCCGGGCTTCAGCTTGCCCGCCTTCTCGGCGTCTTCGATCATCTTGACCGCCATGCGGTCCTTGATCGAGTTGCCGGGGTTCACCGTCTCGATCTTGGCGTAGACGTCGGCGGCGACCAGGCCCCGGGGGATGCGGTTGAGACGGACCATCGGCGTGTTGCCGATGGTCTCGAGAATGTTGTTATAAAGCTTCTTGGGCACGCCTCAACATCATAGCCCGTTCACCAACCGGTCAGCACCTCCGGCGAGATGCCGAAGTAGGGCAGCACGGTGGACTCAATCCGCTCGACACTCCGAAAGCTACGGCGGGAGAGAACGCCCGCGTTCGCCAACTGCAGCACTTCAATCTCGCGCGTCAGTTGGTGCACCAACCAGCATTCGCGCACGCCGTACTGGCAGAACCAGTGCACGCGTTCCTGCAGGTCGCCAATGCGCGGGTTGGGCGACATCACTTCCAGCACCATGTCCGGCGCGCCCCAGATCCGGTCGGTGATGATGTCGTGCCGCTTGTTCGAGATGTAGAACAGGTCGGGCTGGACGATCAGCGCCCGTCGCGGGTCGAGAATAACGTCGAGCGGCGCAATCCAGACGCTGCCCAACCGGTGCTGCCGCACGAACACCCGGAGCAGCACCGCCATTTCCAGCAGCAGGTCCTGGTGGCGTGGCGACGGTGATTCCGCCACGTGCACCGTGCCGTAGATCAGTTCCTGCACGCGCAGCGTTTCCGCCGTCTGCAGGTACTCGCTGGTGGTCAGGATGTCGCCGTCGCCCGGCAACTGCCTAAACACCGAGGGTCGTTCGCTCATAACTCGTCCTCCCATCAGGCTCCACCTCAATCGCTCGATCGCGAGATACGACGACGATGCCATCGTCGTGGGCAGGGCGCAAGAGAGCAAGAATTGCGTACTGGAACTGAGGTGCGATCCGTGCAGGTGCGAGGGGTGTGCGACGGGCGGGCACCCCATGAAGGGGTGCCCTACAGGTCTATCCGGCTGAAGCCGGATGCTACATCTAAGAGCCGAGCTTCTTGAGCTGCGCCTCGAGCGCCGCTAACTCCTTCACCAGGTCGGCGTAGCGATCGTAGGCATCCTTGCCGACCTTCTGATCCGCCTGCGTGATCATGCGCTGCACGTTGTTCAACTGCGAGATCAGCATGCCCTGCGTGTAGATGCCGGGCGTATCGACGACCTTGGCGTAGAGGGCCTGCAGCTCGTTCTCGTACTTGGTGCCAGCCACCGTCGCGCCGGGCGCCGCCGCGCTGAGCTGCGGCTTGAGGCCGGCCTTCTGCATGGCCTGTTCGATGCCCTGCTGCAGCTTGCGCGCGTCGCTGACCGCGTCGCGCACCTGCAGCTGGAACTTCACCTGCTCGGCAATGTCGCCGTCGGTGACGCCGTCGCCGGCCACGCGCGGGTCGGACTTCACGTCGAACGTGCGCGTGATGGCCTGGCCGCCGGCCGTCAAGCGGACGCTGTACTTGCCGGGAGGGACCATCGGTCCGCCGGGTCCGCCTTCGGGCGCGTTCGGCGCCCAGGGGCCCGCGTAGCGGAGATCCCACGTGATGCGCTGCATGCCCGCCTCGGCGCGGATGCCGGCCGTGCTGCCGCCGCGGAAGCGGAACCCGCCGCCGCCGCCACCGCCAACGATCTCCGAACCGGCGCTGCGCGGCGCCAGCACATTCCAGGTCTTGAGGGCACCGCCCTTGGCATCGAGAACCTCGAGCGTGGTGCCGGCGCCAGGCGCGGTGGCGAAGTAGAGGTCGAACTGCGCGCCGGTCATCGGGTACTCCGGCTCGTTCGGCGATGCCGGGGCCGTGCCGTTGCGGAAGCGCGTGACCTCGCGCGGCTGGAACAGCGCCACCGCCGGGAGTGGGCGGGCTGCCTGCTCGGCCGGACTAAAGTCCGGCCCTTCTGGCACGCCGCCGTCGTGGCCGCCGGTCGCGCCAGGCGCCGCGTTGGCGAGCGCCGCCAGCTGCTGCAGCGGCGTGATGTTGTCCATGATGTAAGCCGAGCGGCCCATGGTCGAGATCACCAGGTCGTTGCGGTGCACCTTGATGTCGGTGACCGGCGTCGCCGGCAGGTTCTGCTGCAGCGGCTGCCAGTTCCGGCCGGCGTTGAACGACACGAAGAAGCCGAACTCGGTGCCGGCGTAGAGCAGGCCGGCCTGCTTCGGATCCTCGCGGACCACGCGCGTCGGGTGATCGATCGGGATGCCGTTCTTGCCGTCGGTCAGCAGCGTCCACGACTCGCCGTAGTTGTCGGTGCGGTAGATGTAGGGCTTGAGGTCGTGCTCGCGCATGAAGCGGTAGCCGGCGATGTAGGCGCGGCCCTTCATGTGCGGCGAGTCTTCCACGGTCTGGATGCGGGCGCCGACCAGGTCTTTCGGCGTCACGTTCTTCCAGGTCTTGCCGTTGTCGCGGGTCAGGCTCACCGGGCCGTCGTTGGCGCCAACCCAGATCACGCCCTTCTCGAGGCGCGACTCGGTCATCGAATAGATCGTCGAGTAGACCTCTTCACCGGTCACGTCGCGCGTGATCGGGTTGCCCGAGACGATCTGATATTGCGGCTCCTTGGCCGTGAGGTCGGGGCTGATGATGTCCCACGTCACGCCCTCGTCGACCGAGCGGTGCAGCACGTGCGACGCCTGGTAGATCACGCGCTCGTCGTGCGGCGACACGTAGACCACGGTCTGGCGCGGGAAGCGGAACTTGATGTCATCCGGATCGTGGCCGTAGCGGTTCTGCGGATAGACCCAGTAGTGCTTCTCCTGGCCCGTCACCGTGTTGTAGCGGCCGACCTCGCCCTTGCAGGCGCCCCACACGACCAGGCCGTTCTTCTTCGGCCAGATCTGTCCGGTCTCGCAGCCCGACGCCTGCTGCCAGCCCTGCGCCGGGTGCTCGAAGCCCCACGACACCGGCGGGATGCTCGGGATGATCAGCGTGCTGTTGTCCTGCTGCGGCATGTAGAGGCGATAGGGGTACTGCTCGTCCACCGCCACCATGTAGTACTCAGCCGTCGGCTGGTTGAGGATCGACGACCAGCTCCTGCCGCCGTTCAAGCTGACGATGGCGCCGCCGTCGCTCACCTGCTGGATGATGTTCGGGTTGTCAGGGTTGAACCACATGCCGTGGTTGTCACCATGCGGGTTGTCAATGGCGACGAACGTCTTGCCGCCGTCGGTCGACTTATGCAGGCCGAGCTCGTTCACCCACACTTCGTTCTCGTTCTTCGGGTTGACGTTGACGTAGTGGAAGTAAAACGGCCGCGCCCGCAGGCGCTGGCTGTTGTTGATATTGGTCCACGACTCGCCGGCGTCGTTCGACCGGAACAGCCCGCCCTCGGGGCCCGGCGCTTCCACCATCGCGTAGAGCACGCGTGGGTTGCTGCGCGCGATCTCGATGTCGATCTTGCCGATCAGGTTCTTCGGCAGGCCGCTAGTGATGTGCTTCCACGTCTCGCCGCCGTCGGTCGACTTGTAGATGCCGCCTTCGCTGGCCGGCCCGCCGCTGATGATGTCCCAGCCCTTGCGGAAGCCCTTGTACATCGCCGCGTAGAGAATGTCCGGGTTCTCCCAGTCCACTTCGATGTCGCGGCCGCCGGTCTCGTTGTTGACGAACAGCGTCTTCTTCCAGGTCTTGCCGGCGTCGGTGGTCTTGAAAATGCCGCGTTCGGCGTTGGGCCCGAACGGCGAGCCGAGCGCCGCCAGCCACACCGTGTTGGTGTTGAATGGGTGCACCTTGATGCCGCCGATCTGGCCGGAGTCTTTCAGGCCCATGAACTCCCACTTCTTGCCGGCGTCGGTGGACTTATAGACGCCGCGGCCGATGATCACGTTGGAGCGGATGGCGGCGCTGCCGGTGCCCACCCACACGTGATTGGGATTCGAGGGCGCCACGTCGATCGATCCAATCGACCCGGTAGCGATCTGCCCGTCACTCACCGGCACCCAGGTGATGCCGGCATCGTCGGTCTTCCAGACGCCGCCGCCGACGCCGCCGAAGTAGAAGGTGTGGGGCTGCTGCCGCACGCCCGAGTAGGCGGTGACGCGGCCGCCGCGGGTGGCGCCGACACCGCGCCACTTGAGGTCCTTGTAGGCGTTGAGCGGGACCAGCTGATTGGCATCGCCCTGGGCGTCGACCGTCGGTGTCGAGCCGGACGAGAAGACCAGGGCCGAGAGGGCAATGGCGCTGATCGCGCGAGCAAGCTTCGAATACTTCATGGGGCAAACCTCGGCTGCAAATGGAGACGGAATAACAGGGAAAGTATAGCGGGACTACTCGCTGCCGCCCAGACCGGACCAGCGCTTTGCATCCACGTGAATCCCAAGCTGATCGAGCAGGCGGATGACGGTGTAGCTGACCATCTCGTCGATGGTGGCGGGCTTCGAGTAGAACGCCGGCACGGGCGGCGAGATCACCACGCCCATGCGCGACAGCTTGAGCATGTTCTCGAGATGGATCTCGCTGAGCGGCGCCTCGCGCACGGCGAGCACCAGCCTGCGGCGCTCCTTGAGGACGACGTCGGCGGCGCGGTGGATCAGGTTGTCGCCGAGGCCGTGCGCGATGGCGGCGAGGGTGCGCACGCTGCACGGCGCGATCACCATGCCCATGGTCACGAACGAGCCGCTCGAAATCGACGCACCCTGGTCGGTGAGCGGATGCACGACCGACGCCAGCGCGTTCACCTGCTCCGGCGTGTAGCTGGTTTCCTGCACCAGCGTGCGCGCGCCCCACCGGCTCATCACCAGGTGTGTCTCGATGCTGGAACCCTGCAGCATTTCGAGCAGCCGCACGCCGAAAATGGAGCCGCTGGCGCCGGTGATGCCCACGATCAGGCGTCGAGGTGTGTCGGTGGTCTGCATTGTTTACGCCGCTGTAGCAAATGTAACACTCGCGTAACCCGCGCCGGGTCGGCTTCAGGTACTATATATTTCAGTGATTCGACACACACTCGCCGCTGTTGCCCTGCTGGCCTGCTTCCATCCCACGCCGGCCCGGGCCCAAGGGAATGTTCCGGCTCAAGCCGGGCTCAGCACGCAGCAGACGGCCAAGCCGCCGGCGTCGCCCGCGCCGTCCATCCGGCGCTGGCTCGACGTGCAGCAGGTCAGCCTGGCGTCCCGCTTCCGCTGGTACGAGAACAGCGCCGGCCGCGTGACCTCGAGCTCGCTGCAGTGGCAGACGCAGCTGCGCGGCCGCTTCCTGTTCGACAAGGCCGGGCGCTACCACGTGGCGGCGCTGGCCTCGACCGGCGCGACGTTTCCATCCAGTTGGAACAACACCGGCGCCGGCCTCGGCGATTTCGCGCATCCGTTCAACGTCAAGCAGCTGTTCCTGTCGGCCGAGCCCGTGAAGGGCCTCGAGTTCCAGGCCGGCGGCCTCTTTTTCAATCGCGGCGAGATGGCCGAGCACATCACCTACGACACCGACTCGTACATCGTCGGCGAGCGCGTGACGGTGAAGCCGTCGAAGGGCCACATTACGCAGCTGTCGGTGACCGCCGGCTATTTCGGCGACTTCCGCGAGGTCAACGTCTTCAAGCGCTTCGATCGCTTGTCGGAATACAACTACGGCCAGGCGCTGGTCGGTTTCAGTCTCGGCAGCCGCGCCGCCGCCTCGGTGGACTACACCCGCGAGGCGGGCCGCGACATCCTGCGGCAAGGCGTCAACATCAAGATGCCGGCGTCGGTGAAGGTGCTGTCGCTGGTGAAGCTCGAAGCCTACCAACGCATCTCTGGCGATCAGAAGGCGGGCTTCAACGCCTCCGCCGACATGCGGTGGAAGAAGCTGCAGATCACGGCCGGCGTGATGTCGGTCGATCAGTTCTACGCCGAGGTTCTCGGACCATACAACGGTGACCGCTACGAAACCGGCAAGCGCTGGTACTCGATCGGCACCTACGCAGTGACGCCCGAGTTCTCGGTCGGCTGGTATCAGGGGGAGGCCTTCAACAACAGCTTCCCGGTCGCCCTTCAGCATCGGTTCGACATCATCGCCAGCTACAACCCGACGGCGCGGCTCAAGCGCGCTGGAATCTTCTGATCACGACGTAGGCGATCATCGAGGCGGCCAGCGCCGGCAGCGTGGCGCCGATCGGCGCGGCGAGCTTGTAGACGGCGAACCCGAGTATCCACGCCGCCACGCCGGCGATGTTGAAGGCGGGCATGCCGTCGGACTTGTAGACCGCCTCCACATCCACCTTCGAGCGCATGACGACGAAGTGGGCGAGGAAGACGCCGCCGACAGGGACCAGGACCGACCCGAGCAGCACCATCAGGTCGGCGAACCGCGTCAGCCAGCCGGATGAAACCAGGCCGAGCGCCGTGCCGATTAATCCGATCACCCACACCGATCCCTTGCCCGTGGATTTCGGTGACAACGTGCGCCAGGCCAGCGACGACAGGTAGATGTTCACGAAGTTGGTGGACACCGTGGCCAGCGCGATCAGCAGCGCCGTCCACCACCCGAGACCGGCGGCCGCGAGCATGGTCCCCGGGTCGTCGCTGCCGGCGATGCGCGCGAGGTTCCAGCCGACCGGCATGAGCCACAGTGCCGGCACCGCCAGCCCCGCGAACACCGCCGTCGCCCCGGCGCGTGCGGAACGGGTGTAGCGCGAGTAGTCCGCGAACATCAGCAGCCACGACACCTGGTAGCCGAGCACCACGTCGAGGCCCCACAGCAGCGGCGGCGGAGGCTCCGCGCTCGCGATCGGGGCGGCAGGCGTCATGGTGAAGGCGGCATAGGTCAACATGGCGCCGGCCATGGCCATAAGCGGCACGGCGATGCGGTCGGCCCGGCCGACCGCCCGCGGCCCTCGCGCCACGATCGCGGTGGCGGCCACGCCCAGCACCGCCGCCCAGAGGCGCGCGCTCGACGGCCCGCCGAGGATCTGTGCGCAGACCGAGGCGGCAATGGTGTTGTTGACGGCGATCCAGGCGAAGTTGGTGAGGTAGAGCAGCCCCGAGACCACCTGCGCCCCGCGCCTCCCGAGCGGCGCGCGCGCGGCAATCATCGACGGCACGCCGAAGCGCGACCCGACCGGCGCCAGCAGCGCGACCAGCACCGCCCCGAACACCGCGCCCGCCACCACCAGCAGCATGGCGTCGCTGTCGCCGTAGCGGGTGGCGAGCACCGCGCCGGTCTGGAGCGTCGTCGCGACGACGTTGGCCGCCGCGAAGATCAGGAAGAGGTCGAACGCCGGCTGGGTGCGTTGGGCTTCGGGGATGGGCGAGAGGTCAGCGGCATCCATGGGTAGGGCGGGCAGTATACTGCGCTCTATGCGTGCGTTTCTCACTACCGTCGTGCTTTCCGCCACCGTCATCACGCTGCCGGCGCAGGCGCCTCAGCCTCTCCCGGCATTCGTCCTCCAGCCCGATCGCGTGTTCGACGGAGAGACGATGCACGCCGGGTGGGTGGTGGTGGTGCGCGGCGAGCGCATCATCGCCGCCGGGCCGCCCGCGTCGACCAATGCTCCCGGCGGCGCGCGGACCATCGCGTTGCCGGGCACGACCCTCATGCCCGGCCTGATTGAAGGCCACTCGCACCTGCTGCTGCATCCTTACAACGAGACGACGTGGAACGACCAGGTGTTGCGGGAGCCGCTGGCGCTGCGCGTGGCGCGCGGTGTCAATCACGCGCTGGCCACGCTGATGGCCGGCGTCACCACCGTCCGCGACCTTGGCAGCGAAGGTGCCGCCTATGCGGACGTCGGCCTGCGTCAGGCGATCAACGAAGGCATTGTTCCCGGCCCGCGCATGCTTGTGGCCGGCCCGGCGATGGTGGTGACCGGCAGCTACGCGCCCAAGGGCTTCGCCCCGGAGGTCACCGTGCCGCAGGGCGCGGAAGAGGCCGACGGGCTCGACGGCGTGATGCGAGTGGCGCGGGGTCAGATCGCGCACGGCGTGGATCTGATCAAGATCTACGCCGACTACCGCTGGGGCCCGAACGGCGAAGCGCGGCCGGGGTTCACCCTTGGTGAGATCCAGCGCATTGTCGAGGCTGCCAACAGCAGCGGCCGTCCCGTGGTCGCTCACTCGTCAACCCCGGAAGGGATGCGCCGCGCCATTCTCGGCGGCGTCGAGACCATCGAGCACGGCGATGACGGCACGCCGGAGGTGTGGAAGCTGATGGTCGAAAACAACGTGGCGTATTGCCCGACCATTGCGGCCGGGGACGCGACGTCGCAGTACGCGGGCTGGAAGAAGGGCGTCGATCCGGAGCCGGTCCGCATCACCCGCAAGCGCGAGACCTTCAAGGCGGCGCTCGCCGCCGGCGTGAAGATGTGCTTCGGCGGCGACGTCGGCGTCTACGCCCACGGCGACAACGTGCGCGAGCTCGAGTTGATGGTGGAGTGGGGCATGACACCGGCGGCCGCGCTGGTGGCGGCGACGTCGGGCAACGCGGCCTACTTCCGCCAGGCCGAGCGCATCGGCCGCGTGAAGGCCGGGCTGTTTGCGGACCTGATCGCCGCCACCGGCGATCCGGCCGCGAACATCGGCGCCTTGCGCAGCGTGACGTTTGTCATGAAGAACGGCAAGATCTACAAGGAGTAGCCGCAAATGAGACGCAGCCGCAGATTAAACGCAGATTAGACGCCGATTAAACCTATGTCTCGACTACTTACTGCCACGCTCACGATGTCGTTGATGACTGCCTCCGTTTCGGCGCAGGAGCCTGCGGCCGCGTGGTGGTCGCACGTCGTGGCCCTGGCGTCCGATGCGATGAAGGGCCGCGATACCGGCAGCCCTGAGCATCGCAAGGCGGCGGAGTACATCGCCGCCGAGTTCAAGAAGGCCGGGCTCGAGCCCGGCGGCACGAACGGCTATTTCCAGCCGATCCGGTTCCGGTCGCGGCGGATCGTCGAGGCGAAGTCGAGCCTGGCCCTGGTGCGGCCGGGCGGTGCGGTTGAGAATGTGGAGCTCGGTGAAGAAGCCACCTTCTCGATGCGCATCGAGCCGGCGCCCAGCGTTGACGCGCCGATCGTGTTCGCGGGCTACGGCCTGCAGGTGCCCGAATCGAAGCACGACGACCTGGCCGGCCTCGACCTCACGGGCAGGATCGTGTTGCTGCTCACCGGCGGGCCGTCGAACATCCCGGGTCCGCTGCTTGCGCACTACCAGTCGGTGCGGTGGGAGTACCTGAAGAAGGCGGGCGCGATCGGCGTGTTCGCGATCCAGAACCCCAAGGGCCAGGACATTCCGTGGGATCGCTCAAAGCTCTCGCGCTTCATGCCGTCGCTGGCGATCGCCGATCCGGCGCTGGACGAGACCCTGGGCCAGCAGGCCGCGGTGACCATCAATCCCGCCCGCGCCGAGCGGTTCTTCACCGGCTCCGGTCACACCTTCAAGGAGATCCTGGCGCTCTCGAACGACGGTAAAGTGCTGCCGCGGTTCGTCATCCCGGCGACCGCGCGGGTGCGGGTGGCGATCGACGCCATGACGATCGAGTCCGACAACGGCGACAGCTTCTTCCGCCGCTTCGCGCGTTAATCCGCCAGGATGCGCCCGGCCGCCGATTCGCACGCGGCCACAGAACGACGACAGCCACAGATTGGGCACAGATTAAAACGA
>CAYHCX010000048.1:3805-8398 GCA_964355095.1 uncultured Acidobacterium sp. | reverse complement strand
GCCACAGATTGGGCACAGATTAAAACGACGACAGCCACAGATTGGGCACAGATTAAACCGAAATAGTCGGTGTCTAATCTGCGTCTAATCGGTGGCTTCCTCTCGAATCCGCGGCCGCTAGACGACGTTGCCCTCGCCGCCGGTGGCGCGTTTGCTGAAGCGCTCGAGCGCGAAGGGAGACAGATCGAACTTGGGATCGCGGCCAGTCATCAGGTCCGCCAGAATGCGCCCGGCCGCCGGCGCGTGCTGGAAGCCGTGGCCGCTGAAGCCGGCGATGGTCTGAAAGCCGTCGACATCGGTGGACGGCCCGATGATCGGGTTGTGGTCCGGCGTCATCTCGTAGAGCCCGGCCCACGCGTGTGACACGGCGGCGTCGGCAAGCGCCGGCAGGCGCTGCATCGCCACTTCGATCACCTTCGGCAGGAAATCCCACCGCACCGTGATGTCGAAGCCGGGCCGCTCATCCGGGTCGCCCATGCCGAACAGCAGCCCGCCGCCCTCGCGGTGGAAGTAGAACGAGCTCTCGAAGTCGATCACCAGCAGCTTTGACTTCGGCACCCGGCCGGCGTTCGCGGCGTCGTCCCACGAGCCGCCCCCCGGGGGCGAGGCGATGAAGATGTGGCGGCGCTCGGGCTCGACCGGCACGTCCACGCCGAGCATCCGCCCGATCGACTTGGCCCACGGCCCGGCCGCGTTCACGACCAGCGGCGTGGCGATGGCGCCGCGCGAGGTCCGGACCTCGGCGACGCGATGGCCGTCCAGGCGAATCCCGGTCACTTCCGTTTCGCGGATGATTTCCACGCCCTTGGCCTGCGCGCCCTTGGCGAAGCCCACCGTCACGCCGTTGGGGTCGGCGACGCCGTCGGCCGCGCAATAGGTGGCGCCCTTGACGCCGGTGACATCAAGGCCCGGCGCCAGCGCCTGCGCCTCTTTCGGCGACAGCCACTGCACGTCCACGCCGCGGGACTTCTGGAGCTGGACGTTCTTGAGGAAGGTAACGACGTTGCCGGCCTTCGACAGCAGGAAGAGATAGCCGTCCTGGTGGAAGTCGATCGGCGTCCCGACCACCTCTTCGAAGCGCGCCATCATCGCGATCGATTCGATCGACAGGTCGATGTTCGCCGGATGCGAGAACTGATGGCGGACGCCGCCGGCGTTCTTGCCGGTGGACCCGGCGGCAAGCTGGGGCTCGCGCTCGATGAGGACGACATTGGTCAGACCACGCTGGGCCAGGTGCCAGGCCACGCTGCAGCCCATGCACCCGCCGCCGACGATCACCGCATCTGCTGTCTGTTTCATGAGGGCGGTCTGAATCTATCAGACCGCCCGTGAAGACCGCTAGCGCTTACACGAGTTCGAAGCGGTCAAGGTTCATCACCTTGTTCCAGGCCGCGATGAAGTCGTGGACGAACTTCTCCTGCGCGTCCGAACTTCCATAGACTTCAGCCAGGGCCCGGAGCTGGGAGTGTGAACCGAAGATGAGATCGACGCGAGTGCCGGTCCACTTGAGTGCGCCGGTGACGCGATCGCGCCCTTCAAACACGTCTTTGGCGTCCGAGACCGCCTTCCACTCCGTGCCCATATCAAGCAGGTTCACGAAGAAGTCGTTGGTCAGCGCCTCCGGCCGCGTGGTCAAGACGCCGTGCTGGGACTGTCCGACGTTGGTGTTCAAGACGCGCATGCCGCCCACGAGCACCGTCATCTCAGGGGCGGTCAGCGTCAGCAACTGCGCCCGATCGACCAACAACGCCTCGGCCGACACGACGTCATCCTTGCCTGCCCGCCGAAGCCTTGGCGAAGGCGGGAGGTAGTTGCGGCAGCCATCGGCGGCCGGTTCGAGCGGGGCGAAGGAGTCGACATCGGTCTGCTCCTGCGAGGCGTCCATGCGTCCCGGCGTGAAGGGAACCGTCACGGTGTGACCGGCGTTCTTCGCCGCTTGCTCGACACCTGCGCAACCGGCCAGCACGATCAGGTCGGCCAGCGAGACCTTCTTGCCGCCAAGTTGCGCGGCGTTGAACGCCTGCTGGATGCCCTCGAGAGTGTTCAGCACCTTCGCCAGTTGGTCGGGCTGGTTGACTGCCCAATCCTTCTGCGGCGCGAGACGAATGCGCGCGCCGTTCGCCCCGCCTCGCTTGTCGGAGCCACGGAAGGTAGACGCCGATGCCCACGCGGTCGACACCAGTTGCGAGACAGACAGCCCTGCCGCCAGGATCTGGCCCTTAAGCGCGGCAATGTCCTTCCCATCAATCAACGGGTGATTGACAGCGGGGATGGGGTCTTGCCAGATGAGTTCCTCCGCCGGAACCTCAGGGCCGAGATAGCGAGCGCGCGGGCCCATGTCGCGGTGCGTCAGCTTGAACCACGCCCGGGCGAAGGCGCCGGCGAACTGATCGGGATTTTCGTGGAAGCGCCGTGAAATCTTCTCGTAAGCAGGGTCGAACCTCAAGGCGAGGTCGGTGGTCAGCATGGAGGGCACGTGACGCTGTGACGGGTCGTGCGCATCGGGCACCGAATTGGCGCCGGCACCATGTTTCGGTATCCACTGCTGCGCACCGGCAGGGCTCTTGGTCAGTTCCCAGTCGTAGCCGAACAGGTTCCAGAAGAAGTTGTTGCTCCACTTGGTTGGCGTCGTGGTCCAGATGACCTCCAGGCCGCTGCCGATCGCGTCACCGCCTTTGCCCGTGCCGAAGCTGCTCTTCCAGCCGAGGCCCTGCTCCTCGATGCTGGCCGCTTCTGGATCAGGCCCTACCAGTGCCGCATCGCCGGCGCCGTGGGTCTTGCCGAAGGTGTGACCGCCGGCAATCAGCGCGACCGTCTCTTCGTCGTTCATCGCCATGCGCGCGAAGGTCGCGCGAATGTCCTTGGCCGCAGCGAGGGGATCCGGGTTACCGTTGGGCCCTTCCGGATTCACGTAGATCAGGCCCATCTGCACGGCGGCGAGCGGATTGGAGAGATCGCGGTCGCCGCTGTAGCGCTCGTCCGCCAGCCACTTGCCTTCGGGGCCCCAGTAGATGTCCTCTTCGGGCTCCCAGACATCCTCGCGCCCGCCCGCGAAGCCGAAGGTCTTGAAGCCCATCGACTCGAGGGCGACATTTCCGGTCAGAATCATGAGATCGGCCCAGGAGATCTTCCGGCCGTACTTCTGCTTGATCGGCCAGATCAACCTGCGCGCCTTGTCGAGGTTGACGTTGTCGGGCCAGCTGTTGAGGGGCGCGAAGCGCTGCTGGCCGGCGCCGGCGCCGCCGCGGCCGTCACCGATGCGGTAGGTGCCGGCGCTGTGCCATGCCATGCGAATGAAGAACGGTCCGTAGTGGCCGAAATCCGCCGGCCACCAGTCCTGCGAGTCGGTCATCAGCGCCAGGAGATCCTTCTTCACGGCCGCAAGGTCGAGACTCTTGAACTCGTCAGCGTAGCTGAAGCTCTTGTCCATGGGATCGGACAGGGGCGAGTGCTGGTGCAGGATCTTCAGGTTCAGCTGATTGGGCCACCAGTCCCGGTTCGATCTGCCGCCGCCGGCGGTGTGTTTGATAGGGCACTTCGTTTCGGTTGACATGTGTATCTCTACCTTTGGGTCGGACGCTTCGAGACAACGAACTTCTGCCGGAAGAAAAGGACACCATCAGTATAGGTGTCGCCTGCCGAGCTGTCTAAGATATCGTGGCTCTTATAGTGATAGTCTGTGGCTATGGCACTGCGGGACCAGGCGCCGTTCTCGATGCGGCAGCTGCAATATCTTGTCGCCGTCGCCGATCTCGGCGGGTTCCGCCGGGCCGCGGAGGCCTGCGGTGTCGCCCAGCCCTCGCTGAGCGCGCAGGTGGCGCAGGTCGAAAGCGCGCTCGGCGTGCAGGTGTTCGAGCGCAACGCCCGCGGCGTGCGGGTGACGGAGCGGGGCAAGCCGCTCGTCGCGCGGGCGCGGCAGGTGCTGGTGGCCGTCGAGGATCTGCAGGCCACGGCGCGGCAGCAGGGCGATCCGCTGCGGGGCACGCTGCGGCTCGGCATCATCCCGACCGTCTGTCCGTACCTGTTGCCCGAGGTGGCGCCGGCGCTGCGCAAACACCTGCCCGATCTGCACATCGTGTGGAGTGAAGACAAGACCGAGACGCTGCTGCGGCAGATCGAGGAGGGCCGTCTCGACGGCGCAGTCCTCGCCCTCGACGCGCGCCTCGCCGGCCTCGACCACGTGCCCATCGTCGTTGATCCGTTTGTGCTGGCGGCCGCGCCGGGGCATCCGCTGGTGCGGAACCCGCGGCCGGCGTCGCCGAAGGTGTTGGACGGGGCGACGGTGTTTCTGCTGGAAGACGGTCACTGTTTCCGCGAGCAGGCCCTGGCGCTGTGCAGATCCACTGGAGCGCACGAGTCGGACCTGCGCGCCACCGGCCTGTCCACGCTCGTCCAGATGGTCGGTGCCGGCACCGGAGTGACGCTGCTGCCGCAGATGGCGGTGGCCGTGGAGAACCGGCGCGGGCAGTTGGCGGTGCGCGCGTTCAAACGCCCCGCTCCGACCCGCACCATCGTGCTCGCCTGGCGCCGCGGCTCCGCCCTGCGGCGCCCGCTCGAGGCCGTGGCCGTGGGGCTCCAGCGGGTGCTGGGCCA
>CAYHCX010000048.1:0-3705 GCA_964355095.1 uncultured Acidobacterium sp. | reverse complement strand
GGCCTGGCCCGACTCGGCACGCCACTGAAGGTAAACGGCGCATTTGTTCGCGGTCGCGACCTCGCAGAGGCAGCTCTTCTCGTGACGGACCGCGCCGCACCCTTCGCAGACCTCCTGCTTGTCGCAGCGTACGTAGTCCCGGTACACGGTCCGCGCCCACATGTCGGGCTCCTGGGCCGTCAGGGTCTCGGCCGCGGCCACCCGCGGCTTCCAGTGATGGTGTTCCCACTCCAGGTTCAAGAAGCGCTTTGTGCAGCTCATATTGCCTCCTCCCGCCGACCGTCCTCCCGCGCCCCGCCCCCTTATCTTAGCGCGCGACGGCGGTGCCGCGAAGGTAGACGGCAGCGATGCGCCGCGTGTTGGTGATGTCGTCCAGCGGATTGGCGTCGAGCACGATGAAATCGGCCGTGTGGCCGGCCTCGATCGTACCGGTGTTCGGTACCCGCACGAACGCTGCGCTGTTGCGCGACGACGTTACGCGCGCGCATGAGTCCCCCAATCACGAAACCACCAACTCGCGAAATCACGAGATCACCGTTTGTAGACCTTGCCGTCTTTCATGACAAATCGCACGCGCTGCAGCGCGGTGATGTCGGTGACCGGGTCGCCATCCACCGCCACGAGGTCGGCGGCGAGTCCCGTCACGATCGCTCCCGTGATCCCCCCGAGGCCCATCGACTGCGCTGCCAGCGAGGTCATTCCGATGATTGCCTCCATCGGCCGCTGGCCGGACTTGACTCGCTCGATCGGTTCGCGCGCGTTTTGTCCGTGCGCGCCGGCGACGGCGTCGGTCCCCATTACCATCTTCAGGCCGGGAGTCTTGAGCGCGGCGCCGAACATGGCGTCCTTCAGGCCGAGCGCCTTCTCCATCGACGCGAAGCCGCCCTCGGTGTAGTTACCGATGCCGAGAAAGCGCGACTTGTTCTCGAGATAGTTTTGCGTCACGAGGCCGATGTTCGGGTCGAAGTAGACGCCGGCTTCGGCCAACGTCCGCAACGCTTCGGGGCTGGCGAGCCCGCCGTGTTCGACGACCGTGCAGCGCGCCCTGGCGGCGCGCATCATCGATTCCGGGCTGTGGGCATGCACCATGCTTCGCAAGCCTTGCGCGCGCGCCTCACCGCAGGCCGCATCCAGCTGCTCCTGCGACAGGGTTGGGACGCCGCCGTCGCGGATGCTGGCCGAGGCGAAGATTTTGATCAGATCGGCGCCGTCCGCCTTCTTCTTGCGGATGTCGGCGCGAATGTCGTCCGGGGTCATCTTGGGATTCGAGATCTGTCCCAGTGAGGAGAGCAGCCGCGGTCCCGGAATGACGCCGCGGGCGAGGGCCTCGCGGAGCGGCTTATCAGACATCGCACCGACACTCTGGACCGTCGTGAACCCGGCCATCAGCGTGACGACGGCGTTCTCCGCACCGTACAGTGCGGCCTGTTCGGGCGGCTCGGGTCCGCTGTGGTAGCGGCCCTTGGCGTCGAAGTGCCAGCCCAGATGCACGTGGGTGTCGATGAAGCCGGGCATCAGCGTCAGCGTGCCCAGGTCGTAGGTGACCGCGCCGCGCGTGCCGCCGATGCTGATGATCTTGCCGTCGCGCACCGTCACCACGGTGTTGCGCAGCGTTTGTCCCTTGCCGTCGAGCACCATCCGCGCCCGAATGGTGATGTCGGGCGTCGTCTGGGCGATGACCGACGAGCCAAGCGCAATGACCAGGGCCGTGATTGCAGTTCGCATGTTATTTCTTCTTTGTTATTTCCGCCGCGCGGTAGAGCTCGTCCGCCGACTGCAGCGTGATGTTGCGCAGGCGGTCAGGATAGTCCGCTGGCAGCGTTTTCAGGAACGTACGGACGGTGTTGGCGACGGTTGCCGACTGATGCCCGCCGAGCGTGGCGTCCAGCCAGCGCTTGGGGAAGAAGATGTCGCCGGTCTTCTGGATCTCCCACAGCATGTCGAGGCTGGGCTGCACGTATGTTTCGGCGGCCGCCGCGCGCAGCGGGTGATGCAGATAGGTGAGTCCTTCAAGGACCCACGGTTCGCGCCGCCGGTTGTTCACGTCCTTGAGGGACAGGAACCACTTCTCGCGTTCGGCCGGGTCCGCCGACAATGCCGGCATCACGAAGTGAAACCGGCCGCGGCGATCCGGATTCTCGATGCGCGCCAGCTGCGTCTGCAGTACCTGCTGCCAGCCAGGGACTTCCCGCACCGCCAGTTCGAGCGCCAGCGAGGTGTAGTCGGCCTCGGCCAGCGGCAGGCCGGTCACGGTCTCGTCCTTCTTCCATACCTTGTGCAGCCAGTCCACCGTTGCCGGCGTGCGCGCGATGTTGCGCAGCGTGCCGAACCAGGAGGCCTTCTGGCTGGGCGTCTTCGCCTGCGACAGCCCTTCGCGCAGCAGCGATTCGAACCGCGGCGCGCGGGCTTCGAGTTCCGCGGCCTGGAGGAAGCGCCACCACGCGGCCGAGGCATAGCCGAGGATGCGCGCGGTCATCTGCTCGTCGCTTTCGCGCGGCAGCGACTGCATCGCCAGATCGACGAACGTGGCCGGCTGGACCTGGCCGTCGAGCAAGGCGTCCCACAGCGTGACCCAGGCGCTGCCGCGCGACAGCGGGTCGGTCATCTCCGGCAGCGACGTGGACAGGTAGTCGAGGGTCGCGCGGTCGAGCGCAAACGCGCCGTAGGCCCATCCGCCCGCGCTGGGGAGCACGTAAAGGGGCGCCGGCTTGCCTACTGCTTGCGGCACCTCCACGACCGGCCCGTTCAGGTTGACGACCAGCAACTCCTGACCGGTCCGGCTGCCGATCGCCACGCGCAGCAGCTGCGGCCAGGCGAGGTTGCGTCCCCGCGGGTCGCGCTGGCGGAAGGCGAGGCGCGCGACCGTGCCGTCCTTGATGTCGAGTTCGGTCTGGATGGTCGGGCGGCCCGGCTGGTCCACCCACACGCGGCTCCAGTGCTGCAAATCGGTGGGCGTGCGGGCGTCGAGCAAGTCGATCAGGTCCGACCAGGTGGCGTTGGCGAAGGCATGCTGCTTGAGGTAGTTGCGTAGGCCGTCGCGGAAGGTGTCTTCGCCGAGCAGCGCCTCGAGGTGGCGCATCACCACCGGCGCCTTCTGGTAGATGATGGCGCCGTACATGCTGCCGGCCTCGTTCAGGTTGTCGAGCTCCTGGCGAATCGGATTGGCGCCGGCCGTGCGGTCCACTTCATAGGCGGCGGGGTAGTTCGACAGCAGGAAGCGCAGGTCGTGGTTCACCGTGGGGAACGACGGGTTCACAATTTTCGCCGCCATGAAGTTCGCGAACACTTCCTTCATCCACACGTCGTTGAACCAGCGCATGGTCACCAGGTCGCCGAACCACATGTGCGCGGTCTCGTGCGAAATGACCGAGGCGCGGCCGAGCAGCTGGTTCTGCGTCGCCGACTCGTCCAGCATCAACCCCGAGGCGTTGTAGAGGATCTTGCCGGCGTGCTCCATGCCGCCGAACTGGAACGCCGGGATCGCCACGAAGTCGAACTTGCCGAAGGCGTAGGGGATGGCGGTGTAATTCTCGAGGAACGCCAGCGCCCGCGCGTGGAGGTCGAAGATCGCCTCACGATTGCGCGCCACCTTGGCGGCGTCGGTCTCGCGATGGAACATGCGGAAGGTGCGGCCGTTGCGTTCCGCCGTCTCCACCTTGAAATCGCCGGCGATGAAGGCCACCAGGTAGGTCGGCAGCGGCTGCG
>CAYHCX010000047.1:0-30031 GCA_964355095.1 uncultured Acidobacterium sp. | reverse complement strand
CTAGAAGATCCCCTCGGCCTTCATCAGCTCCGCGTTGAGGATGGCGGCGCCCGCGGCGCCGCGCACCGTATTGTGACCGAGCGCCACGAACTTCGCGTGCATCACCGGGCACGGCCGCAGCCGGCCAATGCTCACGGCCATCCCGCCGCCGAGGTCGGCGTCGAGCCGCGGCTGTGGACGGTTGGGCTCCGCCATCAGGATCAGCGCGGGCTGCGGCGCCGTCGGCAGCTTCAGTTCCTGCGGACGACCGGCAAACGTGCGGATGGCGCCGGCGATCTCGTCGATCGACGGCTGGTTGTGGAAGTCCACCGACACGGTCATGGTGTGGCCGTCGATCACCGCGACGCGATTGGTGTGCGCGCTGACCGCCGCCGGGTAGGGCACGCGGCCGCCGTCGCTGCCCAGGATCTTCAGCGTCTCCAACTCCATCTTCTCTTCCTCGCCGCCGATGAACGGCACCACGTTGCCGAGGATGTCGAGCGACGGCACGCCAGGGTAACCGGCACCAGACACGGCCTGCATGGTGGACACGATCACGGAGCGGATGCCGAACTGCCGCAGCGGCGCCAGCGCCATGGCGAGCACCACGGTTGAGCAGTTGGGGTTGGTGACGATGGCGCCGGACCAGCCTTTGGCGGCGCGCTGCTCGTCGATCAGCTTCAGGTGATCGGCGTTCACTTCGGGAATGAGCAGCGGCACCAGCGGATCCATCCGGAAGTTGCGGGCGTTGCTCACCACGATGTGGCCGGCGGCGGCAAAGGCGGCCTCGATGTCGCCGGCGACCGCGGCATCGAGGCCGGAGAACACCACCTTGGGCCCGCGCCCGGGCAGGCACGGCTCGACCACGCGGTCGGCGGACTCAGCCGGCATCGGCGTGGCGAGGCGCCAGGGCGCCACCGACCGGTAGGCCTTGCCTTCCGAGCGCTCGCTGGCCGCCAGCCAGGTGAGGCGGAACCACGGGTGCCGCGCCAGCCGCGCCACAAACTGCTGCCCGACCACGCCGGTCGCGCCCAAGATGCCGACTTCGATCTCGCTCATCACCAGTCCCCTGATTGCTGATCCCTGAAAAAACAAAACCCGCCTGCGGGGTGACCGCGGCGGGTGGCTGACGAACCTTTCCGAACCCTTCAGAACCTTTCTGAACCCTTTCGATCCGTTCAGAACCTTTCTTCCAGACGTCCGCCCCGCGCGCCAGTTTTGGCCCGCTTAACACTAGTGCGCTTGCGCATGGGAACGACGAACATTTCGATACGGATTATACACGACAAAACAGGAGATCAAGAGGTCAGGAGAATCTGCGGCTTTAACTTCTCAATACAAAGTGCTTTTGACGCAGCCCCAGCGACAGCGGTAGGCTCTGGGTGTGTCCAAGGTGGTCCGATCGGCCTCGCCCATCTCGTCCATCGGCGGCCACGCCGCGGACAACCTGGTGTTCATCCGCCAGGCGATGGAGCGCGGCACGACCTTCACCGCCGTGCCTGGCGTCGGCGGGTGCGTCATGGGCGCGATCGCCCTGGTGGCGGCGCTCGTGGGGTCGTGGCAGCCGACCGGGGATCGCTGGCTGCTGGTGTGGCTCGCCGCGGCGGCGGCGGCGGCCGTGGCCGGGCTCGTCACCATGGCGCGCAAGGCGCGGCTGGCCGGGGCCACCCTGACCGGGGCCAACGCGCGGCGGTTCGCGGTGGGCCTGGCGGCGCCGTTGGTCGCCGGCGCGGCCATCACCTACGAGCTGTGGGCGGTCCGCAACTTCACGGTGATGGCGCCGGCGTGGCTGCTGCTCTACGGCGCCGGCGTGCTGACCGGCGGCATTTTCAGCGTGCCGGCGGTCCGGCTGATGGGCGCGCTGTTCATGGCGCTCGGGCTGCTCGCCATCCTGACCCCGCCCGACTGGGGCAACGTCTGGCTGGCCATCGGCTTCGGCGGTCTGCAACTCGGCTTCGGCGTCTACATTGCGAGGAACCACGGTGGCTAGAAACAGTTCGGTGCGAAAGGCCCACGCGGAGGCGCCCGTGCGGGTTCCCGCCTTCGCCAAGGCGACGGCGGGCAAGCCAGTGTCGCCCGCCAGGCCGGCCGGCGAAATTGCCACCGGGCTCGATCGCCTGCTCCACGACCGCATGCGGCTGGGAATCGTGAGCGCGCTCGCGGCCAGCGACGACCTGTCGTTCTCGGACCTCAAGGCGGCGTTGAGCGCGACCGACGGCAACCTCAGCGTGCACGCGCGCAAGCTCGAGGATGCCGGTTACCTGTCGTGCAGCAAGGGCTTCGACGGCCGGACGCCGCGCACCAGCTACAAACTCACCGCCGCGGGGCGCCGCGCGCTCGAGAAGTACCTCGATCACATGGACGCCATCATTCGGGCAACGCGGAAGACCTAGCGGGTTTCAACCCGGTTCACAGGCGCCGGAGGCTGGCCATTCGCTTTGTTATGCGAAGTTCTTTGTTCTTGTTGGCCGTGGCCGTGAGCGGCTGCGCCATGTTCTGGGAGGTCCCGGCCACGCCGCTGCACGCGGCGGCCTGGCGCGGCGACGTCGCCGCCATCCGGCAGTTGGTGACGGACGGCGCCGACGTCAACGCCAGCGACGACATGGGCGGCACGGCGCTCTATTGGACGGCGCGCGGCGGGCACCCGATCGGGCCGCACCAGTGCCAGGGTGAGGCGGCCAACCGGCCCGAGGTGATTGCCACGCTGATCGAGCTGGGCGCCAACCCGAACACCCAGGACCGCCGGCCCAAGGGCTTCGGCCGCTCGTCCGGCTGGACGCCGCTGTTGGTCGCACTCCACCACCAGCAGTTCAAGAGCGCCGCGGTGCTGCTGGAGAAGGGCGCCGACCCAAACATCCGCAGCGATCAAGGCATGTCGGCCATGGACATGGCGACGGTTGAAGGCGCGCCGACCGAGCTGATGGAGCTGATGCGCGCGAAAGGGTTCAAGGCGCAAGCGGTTATTTCGACTCTTCCGGAATCGGCGGCAGACCGCTGGGAGGTTCCTTTGCGAGTACGTTTCCCGGACCTGCGAGGCGCTCAAGCGGCGATGGTGAGGTCATCTTCCGAACCAATTACCCAGAGCTTCGGCTGCTCAAGCACCCGCGTCACGAACGCGTTTTCCGTCCGGGCGCGCTTTGAGAACTCGGCGGCCGTGTACACCGTCGGGTTGATCTTCCGACCCACGGCGTGCGTAACCCGCTCGAGGGCCCCGAAGACGTCGCCGTACCTGAGGCTGTCGCTAATGATCATCAGGTCGATGTCGCTTGCCGATTGGTCGGTCGCCTTGGCCACGGAACCGTACACGAAGGCCGCGCGAATTGCCGCGGACAAGGGCTTCAAGGCATCGCGCAGCGGTTCAGCGAGACCGACCGTTTTCAACACGATACTCCGCAGTTCCGAATACAGAGGTGAAGCCGCATTCGCCTGATAGTGCTTCTGATGGCCGATGCGGCGCGCCACGATCAGCCCGCTCCCCTCCAGCTTCGCAAGTTCGCGCTGCGCCGCGCCAGAGCCGGTGCCCGCGTCACGAATCAGCTCCGACGCGTAAAAACTCCGGTTCGGCTGGCCGAACAGAACGCGCATGACGCGTTGCTGCGTCTTCGTGAACAGCGCATCCGCCAGGCTCTTTCGGCGCGATCGAGGCAATCCGGCCTTCATGCCCAATATGGGTATAATCATGCCCGATATGGGCATGCTCGTCAAAGGGCCCAGCCTGCTCGCGGAGCACGCCTGGAAATTGCCCTGGCGGTTTGCCATTGCGTGCCATGGATTTCGATTACCGTTGCGAAGCCAACCACTTAGCGGTGGTCGCGTCGCGTCCGTCGATAAGACTCGCCCAATCGATCGGGTCACGTTACGGTTACGTCACAGTTGGCGTCTGGCGCTAAAATGGGAGGCATGAGCCGCCCCGCAAGAGTCGTGACTTGGAATGGCAAGGACGTTCCGGCCGAGCTACGCGAGCTGCCCGCCGGCCGCTACGTGGTCGAGGCGGTCGACGACGAGGCACCCGCTCTGTCGCCAGACGAAGAGGCAGGCATCGAGGCTGCCCTTGAGTCATACCGACAAGGGCGCGTCGTTGACGCGACCCGAGCCCGCCAGATCATCGAGGCAGCCCTCGGGCGGTGAAGGTCGCCTACACCGAGGAGGCGATCGCCGACATCGTCGGGGCCATCAGCTACCTCAACCAACGCAATCCAATGGCCGCCGCGAATCTCGATGCTGAGATCGCGCAGTGCATCAAACGTTTGGCGGCGCGAGAATTTGAAGGCCCGGTCTCGCGGTTACGATCCGGTGCTCTCGTGCGGAGTTGGGCCGTCCCACCGTTCCGCATCTACTATCAGCGTGATTCTGACGAGCTGCTGATTGTCCGCGTCTACCACCAAACGCGACGACCAATCACAAGCCCCTGAGGGCAGTGCCCTATGAGCCGCAAGCGCGACAACGAAAAGGTAATCTTTCGTGCGTTTCAAGTCGAGCCAGCGCTTTATGGTGGAGGCCTCGCCACATGGGAACAGCCTGACGACGAGCGCGAGTTCCCTGATGTTTGACTTTGAGCGGGTCCCCACCTCACGGTAAACTATTGATCCCCATTCGAACGGAGAGATGTCCGAGTGGTTGAAGGAGCACGCTTGGAAAGCGTGTGTACGAGTAATCGTACCAAGGGTTCGAATCCCTTTCTCTCCGCCAGCCTTCGCTTTGGACTCAGGCGAAGGCTGCCCCGCCGTAGCCCAACGGGCGAAGGCGGGCCCTCGCTGACAATTCAAGCTTCGGCTGGGCAAGCCAGGTGTAGCAATGTCGTCTCCGTCGAGTTCGCCCCCACAGTGCGAATCCTGGCAATCCGCCATCGCATCAGATCGTCTCAATCGCAAGCGCGCGCGCGTGCACTTCTTCCTGGCCAAAGCGGTCTTCGAGGGCCCCACGGTACTGGGCCCACCAGTCCCGGTCGAAGACGTCGACCACCACCTCGACCATCACCACCAGGTCACGCTCGATGGCCTCGTCCGCGCGCTTCCACAGGCCGGTGGCCGGGCTCCGCGAGTAGGCCGTCACCCCGCCGAAGCGCTCGGTGAGCTCGTTGCGCACGCGCGCAAATTGCGCGGCCTCCACCTCGGTGCCGTCGCGATGATGAGTCGGAAGCAGGATCTGGATAAGGTGCATGGCGCCACTCCAATGCCGACTATCGCACGTGGCCCGCCAGCGCCGGGATGGCGCTGCCGCTGCTGAAAGGACCGGAACCACCGGATGCGCTGGTGACCGACGTAGTGCCCGGCGCCGGCATGAGCGGGATTGAACTGGCCGAAGCGGCGCGCCCGGGCCTTGCGGTGATCTTCATGTCGGGCATCACCGCGGTGCCCGAGGCGCAGGAGCGGATCAAGGCGCTCGGTGCGCCGCTGCTCGCCAAGCCGTCAACGCTGTCGCAACTCGACCGCGCGTTGCATGCGGTGTCTTCGGACTCCCGGTCCGCCTGACGGCGGACGCCACATGCTCAGGCGCCGCAGCCGCCGAGGAACTTTGAGCTCTTGAGCCACTGCTGATCGGGATAGTAGGCAAACACGAGCCCGCCGCCCTTCACCCGATCGATCATTTCCCTGGCGATGTCGTTGCGAATCGCCGGGCATCCCCAGCTCCGCCCCAGCCGCCCGGTGGTCTTCACGAACTGCCGGCTCACATACGGCGCGCCGTGCATGACAATGGCGCGCTCGCGCGCGCGGTCGTTGATGCCCTCGTCCAGCCCATCCAACCGCAGCGAATAGCCGTTCTTGCCGACGTAGGTCGTATCGGTGACGAACAAGCCCAGGCTGGTGCGGTGCGTTTCGGGTTGGTTGGAGAACATGGTTGCCGTCTGCCCGCCGCTGCCCTGTCCGTGAGCGACGAGTTCCTCGTAGAGCAGCGCGTGCGTGGCGAGGTCGATCACCCAGAGGCGTTCCTGGGTCGAAGGCCGCGAGTAGTCGATCACGGTCAGCGTCCTGGGGTTCGACACCTTGCCGGCGCGAACCGCGCAGGTCGCGGCGTTCAGGGCCAGGTCGAACACGGCGGGCTCGAGGGAGCCGAGCGAGGCACCCTCAAAGCTCTCGCGCGCAAAGGTCACATTCGCGTTCGTGGAGACGTTAGTGCCTGGCGCGGCGGCGGCCGCCATCGCACTCGAGATGAAAAGGACGACGGCAACGGTCGGAATGAAGCGGACAAGCGGCACACGTCTATTCACGCTGACTCCACTGTAGAGCTGTCGTTAACGGGGTTCAGACAGTCTACCAGCGATCGCGCGATTTCCCAGCTCGGGCGCGTGTGGCCGCTCTAGGGGCGGTCGTATTCGTAAATGTCGGGCTGGAAGTGGAGGCCGCCCTTGTCGTCGACCCAGGACGTGAAATAGACGATATGGACCGGCACCTGTTCCTTGAGTTTCACGTGCTTTTCCACGCCGGCGTTCATGGCCGCAAACATCGTCGGCTCGTCCCACTCGGGGAAGTCTCTCAACACGTACTTAGCCAGCTTCTCCGGTTCCTCGACGCGAACGCAGCCGTGACTGAAGGCGCGGCCCGGCCGCTCGAACAGGGCGTCGGCCGGCGTGTCGTGAAGGTAGACGTTGTAGGAGTTGGGAAACAGAAACTTCACGTGGCCCAGGGCGTTGTTGGCGCCTGGCCGCTGACGGAAGGCAAGGTTCTTCAGGGCTGCGGCATTGTCCCAGTCCACGTCCGACGCCTTCAGCGTTTCGACCTTGTCACCCGACACCCGCAGCACTTCGATGTTCTGCTTCTCCAAGTACCGCGGATCGCGAGCCACCGCCGGCGCCGTCTCGCCTTCGGCGATCGAGTCGGGGATGTTCCAATACGGGCTGAACACCACCGTTTCCATTTCGTCGCTGAAAATCGGCGTGTTATGCCCGGGCTTGCCGACCACCACGCGGATGTCCATCACGGTCTTGCCGTTCTCACGCGCGGCCATGGTGAAGTACGGGATGTTGACGATGAAGTGGCGGGCGCCCAGGTCGTTGGGCAGCCATCGCCACCGTTGAAGATTGATCGCGGCCTGGCCGATGCGCGCCTCGATCGGCACGTTCAGCGCCGTCGTCGTTAACGTGTCCACCACGCCGGTGGCCTTCAGGCCGTGCAGTTCCTGGAACGACTTCACGGCCGCTTCCACATCCGTGTCGAACCGGTTCGATGGCGCGACCCCGCCGGCGGCCTTCAAGTGGCCGCTGGCCGCGAGCCGCTGGCGAAGCACGACCACGGCGGGGCCGGACGAGCCCGGCTTCAACACCACCGCGGGCACGGCGGTCCATCCGCCCTTTGCTTTCTGCCCGTGGAGATCGTCGAGCGCCTTCTGCAGCGCCGCGTACTCGGGGTGGGGCGGCCGCATCGACTCCACCCACTTCATCGGCTCGTCCACGGCCTGCGCAAACGTGGCGGCGTAGTCCGGGGCCACGCGCTGGTTCTTCCAACTGCCATCGGGCGTATTCGGCTTGGATCGGCCCACCGCGACGTCACGCCCGAAGGCGAGCAGGCCGGCGGTGAGGCGCACATCGAACTCGGCGAGGCGCTTCAAGCGTTCGGGGGAGTCTTTGTCGAGGGCCTCAACGGCCTGGCCCATGGTGAGCAGCTCGGGGGTGGCGTAGTCCGCCGGGCCGAACCCGTGCTGACGCGCGGTGTTCAGGACCTGCAGCGCCTCGGTGCCCTTGGCGGTCGGCCGCCGCTGGTCCACCCATGCCGGGGCCTCGGCTCTTTGTGTGTAGAACGTGTGTAGATCTGTCCAAACCTCTGCCGTGATGCCGGGCGCGGGATTTGCCGCGAGGATCTCGTGGAGGGCCGGTGTGACCTCGTGTGATTTCGCGGCCTTGGCGCAGCCAGCGGCGGTCACCGCGCCAACGAAGACGAGGGACAGAACGAGGGACAATGGGATTCGCACGGTGCTCGTATGAGCAACGGCCGTGCCACCGCCGGCCCAGCTCGTCGCTAGTCGAACACTTCGACGATCACGACCGTGATGTTGTCGGGGCCACCCTTCGCGTTGGCGGCCGCAATCAAGTGCGCACACGCGCCCTGCGGGTCGCCACGAAATCGCGCCAGGGTGTCGGCCAGTTCCGCGTCGGGAACCATCCGCGTGAGGCCGTCGCTGCACAGCAACAGGCAGTCGCCCGCCGACACGCGCACCTCGTCCAGTTCCACCTCCACCTCGAGGTTGCTGCCCAGCGCGCGCAACAGCACGTTCTGGTGCGCCGACGTCAGGCTCTGTTCGCGATTGATCAGGCCGGCGCGCACCTGCGCCTCGACCAAAGAGTGATCGCTCGTCACCGGCTCGATCTGCCCGTCGTGCCAGAGGTAGGCGCGGCTGTCGCCGACGTGCGCCAGGCTGACGATGTGATCCTCGATCCAGGCGCTGACGACGGTCGTGCCCATGCCGGCGTGGATCGTGACGGCCTCCGCATGGTCGTGGATGGCGTCGTTCGCCGCGCGCACGGCCTCGCCCAGCCGAACGGTTCGCGGCAGGTATCCGCCGGCCACGACCTCGGCGCCCGGCGTGGCGTCGTAGAGGTCGCCGATGACCTTCACGGCTATCTGGCTGGCCACCTCTCCGGAGGCGGCGCCACCCATGCCGTCGCACACCACGAACAGGCCCAGTTCGGGGCGCACGATGAAGGCGTCTTCGTTGATGGCACGGACGCGGCCCACGTCGGTCGCCGCACCCACCTTGAACTGCATTGGGGATATTCTCTCCGCATGAGGTGGCTCGTCAAAGAAGAACCTGAAAATTACTCGTACACGCGGTTTCAGGCCGACGGGAGCACCGTGTGGGCCGGCGTCAAGAACCCCGTCAGGCCCTGTCGGCCGCCGCTTCGAGCGCCTTGAGCTGGTCGGGGTGCCCGAGCACCACGAGCTGGTCGCCGGCGCCGATGGCGGTCTCGGGTTCGGGATTGAACTCCATGTGGCCGGCCGCGCGCTTGATGGCCACGACGATCACGCCGAAGTCCTGCCGCAGGTTGGCGTCGCGAATGTTGGCACCGACGTAGCGCGTGTTGGCCTTAATCGCGACCTGCTCGGCCGCCAGGTCCATCCGCTCCGAGCTGGTGGCCAGGCGCATGAAATCCACCACCGCCGGCCTGAGGGCCGTCGCCGCCATCTGCACGCCGCCCAGTTGGTACGGCGACAGCACGCGATCGGCGCCCGCGCGCCGCAGTTTCGGCTCCGCGTCCTCCGACTCGACCCGCGCGATGATGAACAGGTCGGGGTGCAACACCCGCGCGGTCAGCACCGTGTAGACGTTCTCGGCGTCGGTGCCCACCGCGGCAATCAGCCCACGCGCCCGGGCAATACCCACGCGGTGCAGCACGTCTTCGCGGCTGGCGTCGGCTTCCACCGCCATCCCACCCTGTGCCAAGGCAACATGCACGCGATCCGAATCGCGATCCACCACCACGTACGGAATACCCTGGCGGCGGAACTCGTCGGCAATCACGCTGCCGATGCGCCCATAGCCGCAAATGATGAAGTGATTGGTGAGCTGGTCAAGCATGCGGTTGAACCGGCGGGATGCGAAGCGTTTCTGAAACTCGCCTTCGACGATTAAGGCCATCACGACCGACGCCGTATAGAACAGGGTTGAGACACCAGCCACCAGCACAAGGGCAGTCCACGCCTGCCCCAGCGTCGTCAGTGGGTGCACCTCCCGGTAACCGACGGTGGTCACCGAGATGATCGTCATGTAGAACGCGTCCCATGCGCTCCAGCCCTCGATGGCCATGTAGCCGGCGGTAGCCAGGGCCGTGACTACCAGGAATAGAATCACGGCCAGGCCCGGACCGCGGCCCCAACTCCACCGCGCGCCCCTCTCCGGTCGAACGGCGCTGCCGGTTGCTTGGACGATCTTCACCGAACCCCATGATATGTCCGGTTGAGCTTGCGCCGCTCACTTCCCGATCGAATCGAGCAGGTCCCACCGCTCCAGGGCCGCCAGCAACTCCACCTCGACGGTGGCGGCACGCTCCATGGTCGTTCGAATGCGCGCCGCACCGGCCTTGTAGAGATCCGGCGCGGCCATTGCCTCTCGAAGCTGCTTCTGCTCCGCCTCGAGCGCGGCGATGCGCTCGGGCAGCTCGGCATATTCCTTCTCTTCCTTGAAGCTACGCTTCGTCCTGGCCGGGTTCTTTCGGAGGGCCGAGCCTTTAGGCTCGGCCGCTTGCGGGCGAGCCTGAAGGCTCGCCCCTCCGGATGTCCGGCTCTGCCGCAGCCAATCCTCGTAGCCGCCGACGTACTCCTGCACCTTGCCGTTGCCCTCGAACACCAGCGTGCTGCTGACGACGTTGTCCAGGAAGCGGCGGTCGTGGCTGACCAGCAGCAGCGTGCCGGGCCATTCAACCAGTTGCGCCTCGAGCAGTTCGAGCGTCTCGAGATCAAGGTCGTTGGTCGGCTCGTCGAGCACCAGCACGTTGGCGGGCCGCGTGAACAGGCGCGCGAGCAGCAGGCGGTTGCGCTCGCCGCCCGACAGCGCCTTCACCGGCGAACGCGCGCGCTCGGGCGAGAACAGGAAGTCGGCGAGATAGCCGTGCACGTGCTTGGGCACGCCGTTCACCGTCACGGTGTCGGCGCCGTCGCCGACGGTGTCGACCACCGTGCGTTCGGGATCGAGTTGCTCGCGCTGCTGGTCGTAGTAGGCCACCTGCACGTTGGCGCCGCGCCGCACCTCGCCCGCCTGCGGCGGGATCTCCCCAAGCAACAACCGCAGGAGCGTGGTCTTGCCGGCGCCGTTGGGTCCGATCAAGCCGATGCGGTCGCCGCGCATGACCCGGAGCGAGAGGTCCTTGACGACCGGAGCCGACAAACCTGAAGGTTTGTCGCCACGGGCAAATGCGTGGCTGAGGCCCTTCGCCTCGAACACCATCTTGCCCGACGGGTCGGCCTGGTCCACCTGCATGCGGACGTTGCCGATCTGCGCCCGGCGCGCCGCGCGCTCGGCGCGCATCGCCATCAGCGCCTTGACGCGGCCCTCGTCGCGGGTGCGCCGCGCCTTGACGCCGCGCCGCAGCCACACTTCTTCCGCCGCCATCTTCTTGTCGAACTTGGCGTTCTGCAGTTCTTCGTTGGCCAGCCACTCCTCTTTCTTGCGCTCGAAGGTGGCGTAGTCGCCGGGCCACGAGGTCAGCGTGCCGCGATCGATTTCGACGATGCGGGTGGCGACTGTTTCGAGGAAGGCGCGGTCGTGCGTCACGAAGATGACGGCGCCGGCGTAGGCCAGGAGAAAGGCTTCGAGCCATTCGATGGCTTCGATGTCGAGATGGTTGGTCGGTTCGTCCAGCAGCAGCACGTCGGGCTGGCTCACCAGGGCGCGGGCCAGCAACACGCGCCGCTTCCATCCGCCCGACAGCGTGTCCACGATCGCTTCGGAGGGCAGCCCCAGCTTGGTCACGATCAGCTCGACGCGCTGCTCGATGCTCCAGCCGTCACGCTCTTCCAGCTCGTGCTGGAAGTTCCCCAGCCGGGTCATCGCCTCTTCGCTGTAGTTGGTGGCCACTTCGACGGCGGCGTGGTGATAGTTGGTGATCAGGCTGGCAAGGTCGCCCAGCCCGTCGGCAATCACGTCGAAGACCGGCCGGTTGGCGGCCAGCGGCACGTCCTGGACCAGCCGGGCCACGCGAGCGCCGGGCTGGGTCCACACCGTGCCGGAGTCCGGCTTCAGATCACCGCCGATGATCTGCATGAGCGTGGACTTGCCGGTCCCGTTGCGGCCGATGATGGCAATGCGTTCGCCGGGTTCGACCTGCAGGGCAGCGCGGTCGAGCAGCGGCAGGTGGCCATAGGCGTGGGAGATCTGGTCGAGCACAACAAGTGGCATGGAACTCTCAAGCGTACCGCAGAACGGGCCTTGGAATAGCCAGCCGCAGATTCAACGCAGAATAGCCAGCCGCAGATTTAACGCAGATTAGCCAGCCGCAGATTTAACGCAGATTAGCCAGCCGCAGATTTAACGCAGATTAGCCAGCCTCGTCCGGGTAATCCTGTACGGCCTGCCAGAGCTCCAGGTATTTGTCCTGGACAAAGGCGTTGATCTCGAGCGCGAAGGCCTTCGGCAAACGCTGGATGCGAATCAACTCCTGCACGTCGGCGAGATCCTTGAGCCGATGCGGCGCCGTCATGCCTGAGGCGAGCTTGAGTTCGACGAGCATCGGCAGCGGCAGCAGCGCCACGCGCGCGCCGCGGAGGGCCGCCGTCGCCGGGTCAGGAAACACCACCGGCTTCGGCTTGCCGTCGCCGGGAAAACCGCCGGTCAGCACCACGTCGATGTCGACGCGGTGCTCGGTATCGCGGACGCCGCGGCTTCCCGGGAACTTCTCGACGTATCCACGCCCGAGCGCCTGCGCCTTGAACGCCGTCAGCCCGGCCGGCGTCAGCAGCACATCGACATCGACTGTCGTTCGCTGGTAGCCGAATTCGTTCAAGGCCATGGCCCCGACGATGGCGTACGGAATCCCGTGCGCATCGAGAAGCTGCACCAGCTTCTCGAGGGCTTTCTGAACGTCGGCCTCGCCCATGAAGAACCTCCCGGCGGTCCGCACACCCTGCCAGAAACGCGCTTCGGCCGTGTCCGACAAGTGACTGGCGCCCGACATGGGCCAAGCATAGCAGCGATGGTGACGCCACACCCCTTACACTACGGGGATGATTCGACCCATCCTCGCCGCGTGCATGGTCATCTTCCTTGGGCTTCCGGCCGGAGCCCAAACGCGCCTCCAGAGCAGCGACTTCTTCAAGCTCCGATCGGTGGGCGCCCCCCAATGGTCGCCCGACGGAACGCGCATCGCCTACACGGTGACCAACAATGACGGTCCGGGCGGACCCTACTCGCAACTCTGGCTCATCGAGGTGGCGAGCGGACGTTCGACACGCGTGGGTGATGCCAGCAGCCGTGGCGCTCAGCCGCGGTGGTCGCCGGACGGGCGATCGCTCGCGTATGTCGGCAGCGCCGGTGGCAAGTCCGGACTGTTCATCGTCGGCGCCGACGGCGCCACGCCGGCGTGGAAGGCCGACGTGCTGGGCACGAACAGCAGCGGGCTGACCAATACCGCCCGCGCCCTGTCGTGGGCGGCGGACTCGAAGACGCTCGCCTACGTCCACGCCACGCCCGGCCCGGAGACGGCAGACGCCACGGGTGACCCGATCCTGATCACCCGCTTTCTCTACAAGCCCACGGCGTCGGAGGGCAACACGCGCTTCAACGACAACCGGCGGCTGCACATCTTCCTTCTCGACGTGGCGTCCGGGCGCACGCGCCAGCTCACCGACGGGGTCTTCGACGAGCATTCGATCGACTGGTCGCCCACGAGCGACGAGATCCTGTTCGTCTCCAATCGCGAGCCCGACGCCGATCAATTCTTCAACAACGACGTCTTCGCCGTTCGCGTCGGCACGGGCGCGATGCGTCGCCTCACGACCACGGAGAATGCCGAGTACTGGCCGGTGTGGTCGCCGGATGGCCGGCGCATCGCCTACGAGGGCACCAGGCGCGGACTGACCGATCTCGAGACCACGATGGAAGACACCCACGTCTGGGTGATGGAAGCGGACGGGAGCAATCGTCGTGAAGTGGGATCGGGCATCGACAATCGGCAAGGACCGCCGTCGTGGTCGAGTGACGGACGGGCGCTGTTCTTCACGGTCCAGGAGCGGGGCCTGACGCGGCTGTATCGCCTGCCGGCCGAAGGCGGAGCGGGGCAGGCGGTCGTAGTTGATCGCGGCACGGTCGGGCCGTTCGACGTCGGACCGTCGGATCGCATCGCCTACACCTTTGCGACCACGCGCGACCTGGCGCAGCTGTATGTGCTGACCGGCACCGAGCGCAAGCCGCTCACCGATCTCAACACGGCCGTGCTGTCCGGCAAGACGTTCGCGGAGGTCGAGCCGTTCACCTTCGTGAGCAACGACAACCGCTTCAACGTCGAAGCGTTCCTGACGCGGCCGGTGGGCCAGACGGCGACGTCCAAGCATCCACTGATCGTGATGATTCATGGTGGCCCGCATGGCCAGCAAGGCCCCGCGTTCAACATCCAGAGCCAGGTCTACGCCGCGCGCGGCTGGGCCACGCTGATGGTGAACTACCGCGGCTCAACCGGCTACGGACAGGCCTTCACCGATGCGGTGTTCCGCGATCAGAACGGCGACGAAGCGCAGGACGTTCTCTACGGCGTGAACGCCGCGATCCGGCGCAATCCGTGGATCGACCGTGCCCGGCTCGGCATTGAGGGCGGCAGTTACGGCGGCCAGCTCACGGCGTGGCTGATCACGCAAACGCACATCTTCAAGGCGGCCATTCCCAACCGCGCCATCATCAACCTGGTGAGCTACAACTACATGACGTATTACAACCAGTACGAGGAAATGGAATTCGGCATGCGGCCGCACCAAGCGGATCTGATGGACGAACTGTGGAAGCGCTCGGCGCTCCGCTACGTCGCGCAGGTCAAGACGCCGACGTTGCTGGTGCATGGCGAGAACGACAACGACGTGCCGATCGCGGAAGCGGAGCAGTTCTACATCGGCCTCAAGGACGTGGGTGTCGAGACCGCAATGCTGCGATATCCGCGGGAGGGACACGGCCTTCGCGAGCCCAGGCACGTCGTCGATCTGATGGACCGCTCGATCGCGTGGTACGAGCGATACTTCCCCAGGCCTTAGGAAGACAGTTCGCCTTCGCTACTGCTTCCCCTCGGGACGCCAGTTCTGCAACAGCGTGATCGGCGTCGTCGCGTCGTCGAGCAGGGAGGGCGGAGGCTTCAGCCTCCGCCTGGCGACGGCTAAAGCCATCGCCCTCCGTGCGGACCTTGATGTTCGCGGGCTTGAGATCACGGTGGATAATCCCCTGCTCGTGTGCCGCTTCGAGCGCCTCCGCGATCTGTTTCGCGATCGGTAGTGCTTCGTCGAGAGGAATCGTGCCGCGCGCGATCCGCATCCACGGGTCCGAGCAATTCTGCCCCGCCAACCTGGCGCTACTTCGGATTCTGCGTCGGCCGGTCCTGATCGAGCGGATGCTGCCAACGCAACCGCGGGAAGTCGCGGTCGGTGGTGACGTAGGTGCAGTTGTGCTCCATTGCCAGCGCCGCGAGTTCGGCATCCACGCCCTGCTCAACGGCCTTTCGGGGCGCGGGGATCTTGTAGGTGGACGGGGCGCAATGCGACCAAGCCTTCCATCCGGTCGTAGACCGTGCCTATGGCGTCGAGCGTCACGCCCGGCTGCAGGCCATCCCCCTTGAAGGTGGGCAGCAGCACCGGATTTTCACCCATCGCTCAAGTGTATCCCTTCAAGAGCGCGCGTCAGCGCCAGCGATGCCCCGGGTGATATTCTGCGTGACATGACGACGCGCATCCGACTTGCCCTGTCGGCGCTGGCCGTGGCCGGCACCATCACGACAACCGGGGCACAATCCCCATCGAACCAGGCCGCCATCGAAGCCGAAACCCTGCAGCACTTCCAGGCGCTGCTCAGGCTCGACACGCAGAGCCCTCCCGGCAACGAAATCCGCGCGGTCGACTACCTCAAGCAGGTGCTCGACAAGGAAGGCATCCCCTACCAGGTGTTCGCCAAGGACCCCGCGCGGCCCAACCTGGTCGCGCGGATCAAGGGCAACGGCAAGAAGAAGCCCATCCTGATCATGGGCCACACCGATGTCGTCACCGTGGACGCCAAGAAGTGGACGCATCCGCCGTTCGGGGCCGTGCGTGAAGGCGGCTATGTCTATGGCCGGGGCGCGGTGGACGACAAGGACAACCTCACCGCGGCGCTGATGATGATCCTGCGCCTCAAGCGCGAGGGCACGCCGCTCGATCGCGACGTCATCCTGCTGGCCGAGTCGGGCGAGGAAGGCGCGCCGGACGTCGGCGCCCAGTTCATGGCCGACCATCACCTCGACGCGATCAACGCGGAGTTCTGCTTCGCCGAAGGCGGCGGTGTGGTCCGCGAGGGCGGCACGGTGCGGCAGGCCAACGTCGGCACCACCGAGAAGGAACCGCGGCCGATCGAGATCATCGCGCGCGGTCCCGCGGGCCACGGCTCGGTGCCGTCGAAGAACAACGCCGTCACGCATCTCTCAGCCGCGGTGGGCAAGGTCGCCAACTGGGTGCCGCCGCTCCGCGTCAACGAGACGACCGGCGCCTATTTCCGCAAGCTGCAGACGATGGTGACGCCTGAAGTGGCCAGGGTCTACCGCGACGTGCTGAGCCCCGACCCCAAGGTGAACGGCCCGGCGGCCGAGTGGCTGCTCGAGAACCAGCCCGCGCACTGGTCCATGCTCCACACCTCGCTCGTCCCCACCATTGTCGACGCCGGGTTCCGCTACAACGTGATCCCCTCTGAGGTGAAGGCAACCTTCGATGTGCGGCTGCATCCGGATGAAGACCAGTCGACGTTCCTGGATGAAGTGCGCAAGGTGATCAACGACCCCACCGTCGAAGTGCGGTGGTTCCGCGATCGCTACCGGCCAGCGGGCGGGTCGCGGCTCGACACCGATGCCTATGCGGTGCTCGAAGCGCAGCTCAAGAGGCACTACAACACCGAAGCGCTCCCCACCATGGGCACCGGCGCCACCGACATGTCGAACATCCGCGCCAAGGGCCCGCAGTGCTACGGCATCGGCCCCGCGATCGACAGCGAAGACGGCCCCAAGGGCTTCGGCGCGCACAGCGACCAGGAGCGCATCCTCGAGACCGAGCTTCACCGCTTCGTGCGCTTCAACTACGACCTCGTGATGGAGTTGGCAAGGGCGCGGTGAGGGTCCGGCTAAAGCCGGACGCCACATTAGAGCCGGACATCACATGGATGTCGCCGTGGCACTGAATCGGGGCTGGTCGTATCGAGAGCAGGTCGGGCCGGGCGCGGCCGGCCGGACGGCACTCGATTACCTGTCGACGTCGCGGACGCATTCGACGGCTGCCCAGTGGACCGAGCGCTTCGATCGCGGCGAGATCGCGATCGAGGGCGCCCGCGCTCATCCCGCCACACTGCTGCTCGCCGGTCACACCATCGTCTGGCATCGTCCGCCATGGGATGAACCTGACGTGCCGACGCAATTCACGATCGTCCACGAAGATGACAGTCTCGTCGCCGTCGACAAGCCAAGCGGACTGCAGACGATGCCCGCGGGCGGGTTCCTCGAACACACGCTGCTGCACCTGCTTCGGCAGCGATGTCCCGAGGCGAGCCCGTTACATCGTCTCGGGCGTTGCACCTCGGGCCTGGTGCTGTTCGCGCGAACGCACGTCGCGGCCGCGGCGCTGTCAAAGGCCTGGCGGGACCACGAGGTGAAGAAGACCTACCGCGCGCTTGCCGCCGGCGTGTCGCCGGCCGACCGGATCGAGATTGATGCGGCGATTGGCCCGGTGCCGCATCCGCAGCTTGGCCACGTACACGCCGCATCGAGCGGCGGCAAGGCGTCGCGCAGCGTCGCGACGGTGCTGGAGCGAGGCGAGAACCACACCCTGTTCGGCGTCGACATCACCACGGGGCGGCCGCACCAGATCCGGATTCACCTGGCCTACGCGGGGCATCCCCTGGTGGGCGATCCGCTCTATGACGTGGGTGGGACGTTTACGCCCAATCCCGGGCTCCCCGGCGACGGCGGCTACCTCTTGCACGCCGAACACCTGGCGTTTGTCCATCCGCTCACCGGCGCGGCCTTGATCCTGACGGCGCGCCCGCCGCGCGCTCTGCTCACACGTGCTGGCGCGTGACGCTGGCCTCAAGACAGCCGCAGATTACGCAGATTCTAATCTGTCAGCCCGCGCGAACCAGATGCCAGAGGACCCGCGTCGCCGGGCTCCGCCCGGCTGACCGGCGGTGTCACGGCCACGAAGTCGAGAGACCACCCCGACCTACAGTCTCTCGACTTCGCGGTCGTGGCCCCGCCGGCCGGCCGTAGGCCGGCGCGGGTCCTCGAACATCTGCGTCAATCTGCGGATTGTGGGGACAGGCGCGGGCGGGACTACTGGGAGTGCCCCCGCGCGGTGATGGGCCACACCTCTTCGACGCGATCCTTGCGAATGCCGTAGACGTAGTCGTAGAGATTCACGACCGGGTCGCAGTGCGGGACGATCAACTCGAGCCGGTCGCCCATCTTGTACGTCTTGCTGGCTTCCTTGAACGTGATGGTGCCGAACTCGTCGGAGCCGGGGTTGTAGTCCATGCCCGGCTCGCCGATCACGCCGGGTCGCGGCACATTGAGCGTGAGGGCTTTGGCGCCGGCGTCGGTGGTGAGCCGGCCCGGGAAGCGGTTGTTGACGATGGTGGCGAGCACGGTCAGCGATGAGGCGAAATCCGAGTAGACCGGGTTGCCGTCTTCGCCGCCGATCGCCAGGTACTGCATGTCCATGAAGATGTAGCTGCCGACCTGCACGTCGGTGAAGCCCGGCACGAGGTGCTGGATGTTGTAGGTGCCGGTGCCGCCGCCGCTGAAGATTTCGGTGTTGAGGCCGGCTCGCTTCATGGCCTCGAACGTGCGCGCGTTGTCTTCGATGTTCTTGAGCGCGCGCTCCTTGCGCTCGGCGAAGCCGGTGATGTGCTGGGCGCCGCCGTCGTACGACAGCACGCCGCGGAGCTTCAGGTTCGGCAGCCGGTCCACGAGCTTGGCCAGGGCGAGGGCGCCGTCGCCAGGCGGAATACCGCTGCGGGTGCCCACCGCCATGTCAACCACCACGTCGGCCGTCACGCCCGCTTCTTTGGCGGCGGCGTCCAGGTCATGCGCGTTCGGTTCGTAGTCCACCGCCTGGATGAATTGCGGCGTGCGCTTGCGCAGTTGCATGGCGCGGCGGAGCTTGTTGGCCGACAGGTTGCCGGTGGTCATGCAGATGCGGTCGAGGCCCTGTTCGGCCAGCGCCTCGGCTTCGCTCAGCTTGGCGGCGCAGATGCCGAGCGCACCGGCGGCCATCTGCAGCTTCGCGATGGGCGCGCACTTGTGCGTCTTGGCATGCGGCCGGCTGCCAAGCTTGTTTGCGGCCAGCGAGCGCTGCATCTTCGCGATGTTCTGCTCGAGCTTGTCGAGGTCGACGCACAGCGCCGGCGTGTCGAGATCCCACTTCGAGATGCCGGTGGCCATCGGCTTGACCGGCGCGAGAATCTCTTCCACGGTGTAGCCCTTCACGGGCCGGGGAATCCACACGTGGGCCGCCGTGGCCGCCGATGCGGCGAGAAATGCGCGACGAGACGCTGATGGCTTGTTCATGCTGGCTCCTGTTGCTGGCCCAAAGAATACAGCCGCAGACTTGTCCGCCATAGCGCGAAAGCGCGACGGCGGATTACACAGATGACGCAGATTCCGAAACGGCGCCCGCGCGAACAGGATGCCGGAGGACCCACGCCGGCCTTCGGCCGGCAGGTGAGGCCCCGGCTACGAAATCGAGAGACATCGGGGCGTTCTTGGACGTCTCTCGAGGTTCGTGGCCGGGGCCTCACCGCCGTCGCCGGGCAAAGCCCGGCGACGTGGGTCCTCGTGCATCTGCGTGAATCTGCGGAATCTGCGGCCCGTCAGGACAGGCGCGGGCGGACCTTGCGGATCCACCACAGGATGAAACCGGATAGGAACAGGATCGGCGGCCCAAGGCCGAAGATGGACCAGACGATTTTCCCGGCCTTGCCACCAACCCCGCTGCGTCGCAGAATCACGGCTTGTCCCCCGAAGCGGCTTCCGCGGAGGGGGATCAGCGGTGTGCGCCAAGATTGAAGCGCGCGCCGGCCACGACGGCGCGTGGCATCGCCGGATAGCCGAGCACGCTGTCGTAGGCCTGGTCACCGATGTTGTCGCCGCGAACGAACAGCGTCAGCGTGTCGTGGACGCGGAGATCGAGCCCGAGCCCCATCACCGTGTAGCCGGGGTTGACGGTGACGTCGGTGGTGATGGCCGCCGGTCGCGCGGCGTTGGGCACCGTGCGGAGGAACAGAAAGCTGTTGTCGTGCCGATCGCCGACGAGCCGCGCATTGAAGGACACCGAGGCGCGGCCGCGGACCCACGACGCGCGGACGGCGCCCGAGTGCTTCGGCCGGCGCAGCAGCGGCTGTCCCGGCTGAAACTGCTGGCTGGTGCTGAGGTTGGCGACCACGCGGCTGTCCACCAGGGCATAGCTCGCCGCCGCGGTGAAGCCAGCCACCGGACGCCGCAGCGCCCACTCCACTTCCCATCCATCCGCGTTCGAGCCGTCGATGTTGATGAGCTCGGCCACGCCGTCGCCGACGAGGCCGCCGCGGTAGGCAATTTGATCGGTGTAGTCGTTGTTGAAGTAGGTCACCAGGGCATGGAACCGCTGGTCGACGAACGTGGCTTCGACGCCGACATCACCGGTGCGCGCGCGCTCCACGGCGAGGTCCGGCGCCGGATCGGCATAGGGTCCGCCAAACCGATCGCCGAGCGACGGTGACTTGATGCCCTGGCCGAGGTTGCCGAACACCTTCACCGACGACACCGCGCCGCGACGGAAGGGCACGACGAAGCCGCCCACCGACAGCTTCGGGCTGAAGAACGTGTCGAAGCCCTCCTTGCGGTCGAGGCGGCCGCCCACGGTGGCGAACCAGCGATCGCGGGCCGTGAATTGCTGCTGCACGAATGCCGAGTGGTTGGTGAGCCGCCTGCCGGCGCCGAGCGGGTCGCTCTCGCGCTCCCATTCGTACCCGGCGCTCAAGCGGTGGCCGGACCAGGCGTAGTCGGCCTGATACCGGCCGGCCGGCCGGCGGAACTGTGACGTGCTGGTGAACGGAAAGTCGTACGACTGCCCGGAGGCCAGGAACTGCCCCGGCGCCGGCGTCGCGCCGGCGGCCACCAGGGCGGTGAACTCCGCGGCGTCAATCAGGCGCACCAGCCGCGAGCCGTTCGGGAAGATCGCGTTGGGCGTGCCGGCGAGCACGGCGTAGGTGACGACTCCGGGGTCGCTCACCGTGTCGGCCGACACGCTCTTGTAGCGGAAGTAGTTGAACGTCGCCGTGCCGGTCAGCCGCGATCCCAGCGAGTGCGACAGATCGACGTGGCCCGAGAGGTCGCGCGTCTCGTAGGCGCCGCCGGTGTCCCGGGCGCCGTAGCTGATCGGCCCGACGGCCTTGCCGGAGCCCTTGGTGTAGCGCACCGCGCCGCGCACGCCGGCGCGGCGGCCGAGCGTGGCGCCCAGGCCCGCCTCAAACGCCGTCTGCTCAAACCGATCGTCTTCCGGCAACAGGTCCGCAAACGCGCCGCTGGACCGGCGATGCGAGATACCCGCGGAGTAGTCCACCGAACGGGACGCGCCGCCATTGAGGCGCAGGTCGCTGCGGAGGGCGCCGAACGAGCCGCCTTCGGCCGACCCGGTCGCCCGCGCGCCATCGCCGGCGCCGGCGCGCCTGGTAAAGATCTGCACCACGGCGCCCATCGCGTCGGATCCCCACAGGGAGGACTGCGCGCCGCGCACCACCTCCACGCGATCGATCTCGGCGGCGTTGATGCGGCTGAAGTCGAACACGCCGCCACTCTGGTTGACGCGCACGCCGTCGATCAGGACCAGGTTGTAGTCCGACTCGCCGCCGCGCGAGAACATCGACGCCAGCGCGCCGTCGCGCCCGTTGCTCTCGATGTTCACGCCCGGCACGTAGCGGACCACGTCGGCGAGTGAGGCGCCGCCGAGCGCCTCGATGTCGGCGCGCGTGAACGCGGTCACCGACTCGGTGACATGGGCGCGACTCTCGGCCCCGCGCGCTGCCGTCACGACCAGCGCATCTGAGACGCCGCCCAGCGGCAACGTCACGTGCTTCGTCACCGTCTGCCACCCGCCGGCCACCGCGATCACCTGATCGGCGAAGCCGTCGCGGTGCACGCGCACTTCAACCGGCACGCCGGCCGGGAGGTCGAGGCGGTAGTGCCCGTCGGCGCCGCTGGTCGCCACGGCAATCGCACGACCGGCGACGAGGGCCTCGACGGTCGCGCCGACAACCACCGCGCCAGAGGTGTCAGTCACCGTGCCTTCGATGACCACGCTTTGATTGGTCCGGCTGAAGCCGGACACCACATCGTTGTCGGAACGAGACTCCATGTAGCGTCCGGCTTTAGCCGGACCGGCGGCAACCTGGAAAATAAAGAGGAAAACGAGCGCAGAACGGAACAGTGGATACATGACCGTTGCCTCCCCGGGCAAGCGAATGCGTTGACGCTTGGGGCAGGTCTCCTGGCTTGGAGGATGCAGTGGTGGCTGCGGCTCGCTTCACCTTCCCCGGCAACACGCCGAGTGGTCTAACGAAGCGAACGTTCCGTCCTTACAGTGGCGGGACCGCGCCGGTGTTACACCGGACTTCCCTGTTAGGCCCTCGTGGGCACCCTAAGCGAATCAGTTATACCACGGCCAATCCGGCCACCTCTGCCGGCCGCGATCTCGATCACGTCGAGGTGGGTATTCGATCCCGCGGGCGCAAAACAGCACCGGCCTTGCCCACATTGGGCGCTCGACCTCCCTGACGGACGCGCGGCACCCCTTGGGAGGACCCTTTCTCTTGGCCGCGTCCTTGCACTAGGTCAGGCCAGACAGACTCGGCAACTTCCACGCAAAGACGCGTGCGCCGAAAGCAGGAGGATTCATGACTTCGATTCGAACGTTCACTATGGCCGGCGTCGTCGCGGCTGCCGCAATGTTGCCGCTCGCCGCCCAGGCGCAGGGCCCCGTCAACCAGGACACGTACTTCACGTTCAGCGCTCCCGTCGAGCTGCCGGGCGTGACGCTGCCCGCCGGTCGCTACCTGTTCAAGCTCGTCGACAGCCCGAGCAATCGTCACGTCGTGCGGGTCACGAGCGACGATCGCAAGCAGTTGTTCGCCACCATCCTGGCGATCCCGTCGTATTCGGTCAGCAAGCCCACCGATGAGCCGGAAATTCGATTCATGGAAGGTCCGGAGAACGCGCCGCACGCCGTCAAACTCTGGATCTATCCCGGACGCAGCACCGGCCACGAGTTCATCTATCCCCGCGAACAGGCCCTGCGCCTGGCGCGCGCGACTGGCCAGCCCGTGCTGACCGTCAAGACCGCAGAGCCGGTGACCGAAACGATGTTGGTCAACGCGGAGATGATCCGGATCGACCGCGAAGGCCGTGATGCCGCCCTGGCGGCCGAAGCCCGCGCGATCGAAGCGGACGCCAACGCGCAGCGCGGCACGATGATCGCTGAACAGGCCCGGATGGCCCAGGCCGAACCCGTTGCGGCGACGATCGAACGCAGGGAATTGCCGCGCACGGCAACCATGCTGCCGTTGCTGGCTCTCATCGGGTTCGCCTTCATGGCGGCCGGCGCCTTGCTGCGCCGCGCCCGTCACTCGGCGGCGGCCACGGTTCGCTAGCACGAAGTCAGCAGCCGGGGGCTCACCCCCGGCTGCGAGTGACCCATGGACGCGTTCCGTCTGTCGCTCGTCAACTTCACCGCCGGAGCGCTGATCCTGGCGGTGACGACCGGGCCGCCCCAGGTCGGCACGCCCCTGCCTGATCCTGCCCATCCGGTGTTCACCGTCAAGTCCGAGCTGGTCGTGCTGCATGTGTCGGTCACGGACTCGCGCGGTCGATACGTCCGGGGGTTGGGACAGGACGCGTTTCGCGTGTTCGACGGCGAGCCCCGCGAGATCGCGTTGTTCTCGGGCCAGGACGTGCCGGCCACCATCGGCGTGCTCATCGACAACAGCGGCAGCATGCAGCCCAGCCGCGAACGGGTGGTCGCCGCCGCGCTCGCCTTTACCGAAACCAGCCATCCCGACGATGAAATCTTCGTACTGACGTTCAACGAACACGTGCGCCCGGCGTGGGGGCCGGCGGTGATCTCGAAGACCGATCCAGCGCTCTTCAAGTCGGCCGTGGCGCGGTCAATCACCGCCGTCGGCATGACGGCGATCCATGACGGTATCGTCGAGGGATTGCGTCGTGTGCAGAGCGGGATCCATACGCGGCAGGCCCTCGTGATCATCAGCGACGGCGACGACAACGCGAGCACGGCACGAGAGGCCGACGTGATCCAGCTCGCGCACGTCTCGGATGCGACCATCTACGCGGTCGGGTTGATCGATCCGGTCACCCAGGCGGGCAACGCCGGCCTATTGGGCCGGCTCGCCAAAGCGACGGGTGGATCGCTGTTCCAGCCGCGCCGGGCCGCCGACGTGCCCGCCGTGTTGCAGCGAATCGCCCTCGACATCCGCAGCGCCTACACGCTGGCGTACACGCCGGGGCGGGCGGCACCAGACGGGGGCCGTCGCTTGATCCGGGTCGACGCCCGTTCGCCGGACGGCCGGCGCCTCACCGTGCGGAGCCGCGACGGCTACTTCTTCAAGACGATTGCGTCGGGGCCGGGCCATGACTAAGCAGTGGGCCCACCGGCTCGAATGGACGTTGCTTGGTGCCGGCCTCGGCTGCCTGGGGATTGTCGGCTACGTGTCGCTCGACGCCGAGCGGTTCCAGCATGCACAGGTTGCCGCGTTTGAAGCCACACGGCCGGCGCCACCGCTCGAAACCACCAGCGTGGAGGCGGGCGGCCTCATCGGCCTGCTGTCGGTGCCGGTCGTCGGCATTGCCACGGCGGTGATCGAGGGTGACGATGACGCGTCGTTGCGGCGGGCGGCGGGACACCTGCCAGACACGCCCTTGCCCTGGGAAGACGGCAACAGCGCGATTGCCGCGCATCGTGACGGCCGGTTCCGCGCCCTGCGAAACGTGAGAGTCGGTGACGAGATCCGCTGGCGGACGCGGCACGGCGAGATGCTGTACGAAGTGCGCGAGCTGTCGATAGTCGACCCCACTGACCTCTCGGTGCTCGCGCCGGGCGAACGGGCGTCGCTCACGCTGATCACGTGCTATCCGTTTTATTACGTTGGTAACGCGCCCAAGCGATTCATCGTGCGCGCGGACCGGGTGACGTCCTTCACGAGCGGCGCACCAGGGCTCCGTTAGCTCGGGCCGCACGACTAAGACTAGGCAGGAACCATCCCAACATCGCGCACATCCACGGGCTCGAAGAATCCGGCGGCGTTCGTGCATTGGTCATGGAACCGGTCGAAGGCGACGATCTCTCGCAGCGCATCGCGCGCGGCGCGATCCCGCTCGACGAAGCGTTGCCGATCGCGAAACAGATCGCGGAGGCCCTCGAAGCCGCACACGAGCAGGGCATCATCCATCGCGATCTCAAGCCCGCCAACATCAAGGTGCGGAGTGACGGCACGGTGAAGGTGTTGGACTTTGGCTTGGCGAAAGCCCTGGGCCCACCGGAGGGCGATGGCTTTAGCCGTCGCCAGGCGGAGGCTGAAGCCTCCGCCCTCCAAACGATCACCACGCCGGTCGCCAGGCGGAGGCTGAAGCCTCCGCCCTCCAAGCAATCACCCTGGGGTTGCGGGAAGACTTCCTGCAGCCGGCCGGCTTGACCGCCAACGCGCTGGCCAAGCGCCTTCACGTGCCGGCACCGCGAATCAACGACATCGTGCGCGAACGGCGCGGCGTCTCCGCCGATACCGCCATGCGCCTGGCGCGTTACTTCGGCGGCGATGCCCGCTCCTGGCTGAACCTGCAAGCCATCTACGACCTGCGTCTTGCGGAGATGGCCAACGCTCGAAAGATCGAGCGCGAGATCGTGCCGATTGCCGTGTGACTGACACGCCATCGTCGCTCAACCGCCACTTCAGCGTGGTGCGGTGGTGGGTTTGACAGGTGTCATGTCGGTCGATAACATGACACCCATGGTCAAGACTCAGGTCTACCTGCGAGCCGAGGAGCTGCAGGCCTTGCACGGTGCCGCAGAGCGGTCCGGTCGGAGTGTCGCCGACCTTGTCCGTGAGGCGATCCGGCGCGTGTGGCTCCGGCCTGAGTCGCAGGGCCCGGTGGCGCTCTGGGACGGCACGCCTGCGCACACGTCGGTCGACCACGACCATATCTACGACGAGCCCGGTGCGCGCCGCTGAGCTGGTCTTCGTCGACACGGGTGCGTGGATCGCGTTGGCGTTGACGCGTGATCCGCTGCACGCACGAGCACGTCAGGGGTGGGACCAGCTGCTCGGCGCGGGCGCCCGCCTCCACACCTCGGCCCCGGTCGTGCTCGAGACCTTCACGTTTCTCGACCGGAACGCCACCCGTGATGTGGCGCTCGCCTGGAAGGGGGCGCTGGCGACCGTGCCACGTCTCAAGATCCTGCCGTGCACCGCAAGAGACCTCGATCGAGCCTGGCCCTACTTCGAGCGCACCGACCTCCACAAGCTATCGGCGGTCGATGCCGTCAGCTTCGTGCTAATGGCAGAGCGGCGCATCCGCGTCGCCTTTGCGTTCGACGCGCACTTTGCCACGGCCGGGTTCCGCGTGGTGGGCTGAGCCGCACCTGATAGGCGGTGACGTTTACGTCGAGGTCGGGTCAGGCGTCCGCCGGCCGGTGCGCAGCGCGAACCACTTGCCGGCGGCGATTACGAAGACCGCGCCGAGGGCGGGGATGGCGAAGTGGAGCAGGCGCGGGCCGTCGTGCAGGTACGGCGCCACCACCGCGTCGGTGATCGCCATGTCGAGCGCGGTCCAGCCGAGAATGCCGGCGCCGAGCGTGATGATGATCGGCCAGCGGTCCATCAGCTTCATCAGCATGCTGGCGCCGAACACCACCAGCGGGATGCTGATGACCAGCCCGAGCGCCAGCAGCAGCACACTGCCTTTCGCTGCGCCGGCCACCGCCACCACGTTGTCGAGGCTCATCACGAAGTCGGCGACGACAATCGTCTTGATGGCCGCCCACAGGTGATCGGCGGGCGCTACTTCAGCCTCGTCCGCCTCCGGCAGCAGCAGCTTGACCGCAATCCACAGCAGCATGAGGCCGCCGGCCAGCTTCAAGTAGGGAAAGCGCAGCAACTGCACCGCCACCGCCGCCAGCATGACGCGCAGGCCCACCGCCGCCCCGGCGCCCCAGAACACGGCGCGCTTCTGCTGGTGGGGCGGCAGCGACCGCGCCGCGAGCGCGATGACCACGGCGTTGTCGCCGGAGAGAATCACGTCGATGCCGATGATGGTGAAGAACCCGGTCAGAAACGCGGGCGTGAGAATTTCGTCCATGTGGGCGTGCCTCTCGATCATACCCCGGGGACGGCACACGCTATACTGGTAACCCCTTGATCGCCTTTGCCAACATCAACAAGCAGTACGGCAAGCAACTGCTCTTCGTCGAAGCCTCATTCCAGCTGAACCCCGGCGAGAAGGTCGGCCTGGTCGGTCCCAACGGCGCCGGCAAGACCACCATCTTCCGGATGATCGTGGGTGAAGAGGCCCCCGACGAGGGCGACGTCACCGTGCCGAAGAAGCTGACCATCGGCTACTTCCGCCAGGACGTCGAGGAGATGTCTGGCCGCTCCGTGCTGGACGAGGCGATTGCCGGCAGCGGCCGCGCCGGCGATCTCCATCACGAACTCGAAGAGCTGCAGCACGCGATGGCCGATCCGGCGCGCGCGCACGACATGGACAAGATCCTCGCGCGCTTCGGCGAGGTGCAGGAAGAGTACGACCACCTCGGCGGCTACGCCCTCGAAAGCCAGGCCCGCGAAGTGCTGCACGGCCTGGGCTTTGACGACGACCGCGTTGACGGCGACGTCGGCGCGCTGTCGGGCGGCTGGAAGATGCGCGTCGCCATGGCCCGCGTGCTGCTCGGCAAGCCCGACGTGCTGCTGATGGACGAGCCGACCAACCACCTCGACCTCGAATCGATCATCTGGCTCGAAAGCTTCCTCAAGTCGCACGACGGCGCCCTGCTCATGACCTCGCACGACCGCGAGTTCATGAACCGCATCGTCTCAAAGATCGCCGAAATCGACAGCGGCGAGATCACCGTCTATTCGGGCGACTACGACTTCTACGAGCGCGAGCGCGCCACGCGCGAGGCCAACAAGGAAGCCGCCTACGCGCGCCAGCAGTCGATGCTGGCCAAGGAACAGCGCTTCATCGATCGCTTCAAGACCCACGCCGCCAAGGCCTCGCAGGTGCAGAGCCGCATCAAGGCGCTCGACAAGATCGAGAAGCTCGAGCTGCCCAAGCAGCGCGTGGTGGTGAAATTCACCTTCAAGGATCCGCCGCGCTCTGGCGACCAGGTCGCGGTGATCGAAGGACTGGCCAAGGCCTACGGCAAGCGCGTGATCTACGAGGGCTTCAACCTCACCATCCGCCGCGGCGAGCGCTGGGCGGTGATGGGCCGCAACGGCGCCGGCAAGACCACGCTGCTCAAGATGCTCGCCGGCGCGCTGGCGCCGGACGCCGGCGAGGTGCGGCTGGGCGCCAGCCTGAAGACGGGCTACTTCGCGCAGCAGTCGCTCGACCTGCTGGACGGCGACCTCACGGTGATTGAACAGTTGCAGAAGGACTTCTCGCGCGAGGGCCTCGGCGCCCTGCGCTCGCTGGCCGGCGCCTTCCAGTTCTCGGGCGACGATGTCGACAAGAAGGTCCGCGCGCTCTCGGGCGGCGAGAAGTCACGCCTGGTGATGGCGCGCATGCTCTTCGACCCGCCCAACTTCCTGATCCTGGACGAGCCGACCAACCACCTCGACCTGGCGACCAAGGAAATGCTGGTCGATTCGCTCAAGGCCTTCGAGGGAACGATGATCTTCGTGTCCCACGACCGCGCCTTCCTGCGCGGCATCAGTAATCGCGTGCTGGAGCTGGGCGGCGAGACCGGCACCGACACGCACCCGCACGCGTATCCGGGTTCGTACGTCGAATACGTCGAGCGCACCGGCCACGAAGCGCCCGGCATTCATTCCTGAGGCCGCCGGACGTGGAGCGCGCTAGTTCGCCACTTCCTGCGCGATGGCATCAATACCGATGAATCGCACAGCCAGTCCGCCGAAGTGCTTCGTGAATGCCCGGTCGACGTCCTCCGCGACCACGATGTTGTCGCCGGCAGGATAGCGATTCCTGAATGCCTTGAGGCCCGCCGGGGCAAAGCTGTCCGCGGTCCACTTGCATTCGATCGCCACGGGCGGGCGGCCCCGGCGCGCGAGCACGAAGTCGATCTCGTTGCCGTGTTTGGTGCGCCAGTAGTGCACCGGCTCCCTCCCGCAATGCGCGTGCAGCTGGTTGAGCACGAGGTGCTCCCACAGCGGACCGCAATCCTCACGCCGGAGCTGATGCCAGCCCCGGTGGTGACAAACAAAGCCGGTGTCAAACCCGTAGACCCGCGGCGCGGCGATGATCTCCGCGGCGCCACTGTGCGCGAACGGCCGCACGACATGCATCACGAACGTCGCTTCGAGCACGGCGAGATACGTGGAAATCGTCGGACGGCTCACTTCGCACGCGCGCGCCAGAGGGGTGGCCTCGAAAATGCCGCCGCTCTGCGCCATCAGCAGTTCGAGCAGGCGCTGGAACGCGTGGCGGCGTTCGAGCCGGAAGAGCTCCAGCACATCTTTCGCCCAATACGAGTCCGTCCATTCCTGGAAGTCACGTTCCGGCACGGTGTCGGCCAGGAAGAACGGCGGCAAACCGCCCCGCAGGAGTCGCCGCTGGATGTCTACGCGGCTGAACGCCTGGAGATCGGCCTGCACCATCGGCGTCAGCCAGACCTCGCGTTTACGGCCCGCGAGTGTGTCGCGAAACCGGGCCGAGGCCCCCAGCGTCGACGATCCGGTCGCCAGCACCTTCGTCGTCGGAAAATGGTCGGCGGCAAGCTTGAGCAATTGTGCGGCGTCGGGCAGCCGGTGGATTTCGTCGAGCACCACCGTGCCCCCCCGCCGTTGGGCCAGGAACGACTCCGGGTCCTCGAGTTGGCGGCGAACGCTGGGCCGTTCGCAATCGAGGTACTCGCCCTTGGGTACCGACTGCGCGAGCACGGTCTTGCCGGCGCGCCGCACGCCCATGAGCCAGATCACACTGCGCTCGCGCCACGCGTCCGCCAGGCGCGCCAGCCAGAACGGCCGGTTCAGCATGAAGGCAGTATTGCATTTGGTTCAACCAAACGCAAACTTATCTCTGGCGTCAGCCGGTTGGGGCCGTATAATGCCCGCCTTGGCGCCGTCAGGGCTGGTGCCGCGGAGGATATGGATGGAACAGCATGGGCGGGCACGTCGTTCGTTGGTAACGGGCATGGGAGCC
>CAYHCX010000046.1:29795-30954 GCA_964355095.1 uncultured Acidobacterium sp. | reverse complement strand
TGGAGGCGGCGGGAGTTGAACCCGCGTCCGAGAACACGTCGTCGCAGATCACTACGTGCGTGTCTCCATTCTCGTGTCGCGACCGGTTAGAAACGGAGCCAAAAGCCCCGGCCGCCATCCCCGATGTGTCTCACTGCCACGCCTCAAGGCGGAACGTGGCGGCCAGCCTGCTAAATGACGATCAATCCCGAGCCGTAGGCGCTCTCAAGTTGATCGCTCACCGGTTATTAAGCGGCGAGAGCGTAGTCTGCGTTCGCAGTTACGTTGTTTTTCCACGGGATTTACGAGGTGCATGGGCCTCGGCACGCGTTCCGCGATCCCGCACCCCCGTCGAAGCCAGATCGCCCCCAGGAGAGAAAGACCGCTAACTACCTTTCCAGTGTAGGCCCTTCCGGGTGGGATTGAAAGCTCGACGGCTCCCACGCGACTTGACAGCTACACACAAAAAGGCGAATCTTACACACAGGCTCCCATGCGTACCAATATCGACATCGACGACGAGTTGATGCGGCAGGCAATGCGAAGCAGCGAGGCCACGACCAAGCGGGGCGTGGTCGAGGAAGCGTTGCGCCTGTTGATCCAGACTCGCAGCCAGGGCAGCGTCCGCCGTTTGCGAGGCAAGGTGGCGTGGGAAGGGGATCTGAACGCCTCGCGGCTGCAGCGCATCGGCAAGTAGCCGGCGATGGTCATCGTCGACACCACCGTCTGGATCGACTATTTCAACGGCACCGACAATGCTGAGACGAACTGGCTCGAGCTGCGCCTCGACCAGGATCGGCTGGGCCTGACCACCATCATCCTCTCGGAAATCCTACAGGGCATCCGCGACGAGAAGACCGCGGGGCTCGTCGAAGCTGACCTCCTGCAGTTCGCGATCTTCGAGGCGTCGAGCCGGACGCTGGCGGTGCAAGCCGCCATGAACTACCGCACGCTGCGCCGGCGCGGCAAGACCGTGCGGAAGACCATCGACGTCCTGATTGCGACGTTCTGCATCGAGGAGCAGCACTCGCTGCTGCATCGGGATCGCGACTTCGATCCGTTCGAGGAGCTACTCGGGCTCGCGGTCGTTCACGCTTGAGTCGCGTCGCAAGTGCCAGAACACCCAGGCCGCCGAAGCGGCGGCGGGAACCAGCAAATACGGCGATGGCGGCAGCCACAC
>CAYHCX010000046.1:9818-29695 GCA_964355095.1 uncultured Acidobacterium sp. | reverse complement strand
CTGACCAGGGCGACCGTCTCCTTGGCAAACACGCCGACCAGTCCCAACGCCAGCGCGGCGAAGGCCCGGTTGGCCATCCAGCACCAGGCCATGGCCGCGGCGATCACGAAGACCATGGGGTCGGCGGTGTACGGATCGTAGGCCGTGAACGTGAAGCCAAACGAGGTTTGAACCAGGATCGATGCGATGGCGGCCGCCGGGAGGCCGTTGGCCAGTCCGGCCGTGGTCACCGCCACGATCGAGCCGGCGATCGTGTTCGCCGCCAGTTGATACCCGCGCCAGCGCCGTTCTGAACCAACGGGGATCTGTTCGAGGAGCACCGGAACCAGCACCCGGTAGCAGTACACGGACCATCCGCAATTGGGTTCGAGGCCGTGCCGTCCCGCGTATTCGTACTCCTGTCGGTCGGACCGCTCCGGCGCCGCCGGCGCCGCCGCGTGCACACCCAACGCGAGCACCGCGTTCAGCGCGGCCACCGCCACCCAGAGTTTTGCACCCTTCATGTGGCGGGCAGCATAACCCGATTCAATTGCCCTGGACGCGGCCGAGGAAGATGGTGTGGCGCGGCCCGCCCTTCTTCAACCGCGCGCGGACGCGCTCGACCTCGACCTTGAAGCCGGCATAGCGCAACCGCTGCTCGAACCGCCGATCCTCCCACGCCGACCACACCGCCAGCACGCCGCCAGGCTTGAGCGCCGCCCGAATGGAGGCGATGCCGCGATCGTTGTAGAGGCCGGCGTTGGCCGATTCGGTGAACGCTTCCGGACCGTTGTCGATGTCGAGCAGCACCGCGTCGAAGCGTCCGGGGTTCGAGCGCAGCGTCGCGATCACGTCTTTGACCTCGACCCGGACGCGCTTGTCGGTGAGCGGTTTGCCGGCGAGCGCGCCGAGCGGGCCGGCATGCCATTCGACGATCGCGGGAATCAGCTCCGACACCACTACGGTCGCATCCGCCGGCAGCAGATCCAGCGTCGTGCGCAGCGTGTAGCCGAGACCCAGGCCGCCAATAATGACGCAGGCGCCGCTCAAAGAGGGCAGCCCTCCTTCGCCAAAGCTTCCACCTTCGCGCAAGGCGCTACGGCGGACAGGTCGGAGGCCAAGCCGCTGGCACGCCATCACGGCCATGGCCTCCTCGGAGCCGTGCATCCGGCTCGACATCAGGATCTTGCCCCCCGCCATGATCACCAGCTCGGTGTCACGGCGCGTGAGCGCGATCAGCGTGCCGTCCGGCGTCCGGGCTTCCGCCAGCAACTCCCAGGGCTTCAGTTGGCCACCACGCCAAAAGTGTACTTCTGAACTCCCATGACTGCCGGATCTCGTGTTTCTTGTGCTGGCTCAATACTTTCCGGGCGTCCGTACACCTTGACTTCACCCTGCCGGCGTCCGCATAATGCCCACTGTACGGACGTTTCGCGCGAATCCCAGCCGCTGCCTGCGTCCTCCTGCAGACCCGCTCCGGGTCGGGTGACAAAATGTCGTTTGAAGATCGTGTCCGGTCCTCCGTTGATCAGGCACTCGATACGCTCGTCAAGCAGGTGATCGATCAGGCCGCGGAAGAGCGCGACACGGCCACGCAGGCCGCGCGCGAATCCGCCTTTGCCGAAGCCGAGCAAGCGGCCCAGGCGCGCGTGGCCGACGCCGAGGCGCGCGTGCGCGCCGACATGGAGGCCGCCATTGCCGCGGCTCGCGCCGAAGACCGCGAGACGGCCGCGCGCGAGGTCCGCCGCGAAGTGGAAGCCGAACTCGACCTGAAGCTGTCGGCGGCCCTCGAGGCCGCGGAAACCCGGATGAAGGTGGCCCTCGCCGATGGCGAGGCACGCGCCGCGGAGTCGCTGAAAGACGCGGTTGCCAACGCCCGCGCCAAGGAACGTGACGTGGAAATGGCCGGCGTCACCCGCCTGCTCGAAAGCATCCGCGGCCTCGATGGCGCGTCGTCGCTCAGCGAGGTGCTCGACGCGCTGGCCCTGGCGGCGGCGCGCGAAGCCGCGCGCGCCGCAGTGGTGGTGTTGCGCGCCGATCGCATCCACGGATGGAAGATGGCCGGCTTCGGCCCGCGCGACGCGCAGCCCAAGTCCATCGATCTCGCGCTCACCGAGTCCGGCGTGATCGGCATGGCGGTGGGCGCGGCCCGCGTCGTGACCACGAGAGACGGGCAGAGCGCGGCGGCAGGGCCCGGTTTTGAAAAGCTGCCGGCGGATCGCATGGGGCTGGCCGTCCCGGTGATTGTGGGCGGCCGCGTCGTCGCCGTGGTGTATGCGGACGGCGTGACCATGGATGGCCACGAACGCCCCGTCCCGAGCGGCTGGCCCGAAGTGATTGAAGTGCTCGCCCGGCACGCGGGCCGTTGCCTCGAAGCCCTGACGACGCAGCGGGCGGCCGCCGCGCCGCCGCGCATCCACACCCCTGCGGCGACGCCCGGGTCGGCCGCACACCCGGCCAGTCCGGCGGCCCCGTCCAACGCGCCAAGCGCGATGAGCCAAATCGCCGACGGCGTGGCCGACGCCGCGAGGCGCACCGCCCGGCTGCTGGTGTCGGAGATTCGTCTATTCCATGAACCGGCCGTGCACGAGGGCCGGCGCGAAGGCAACCTGCTGGCCCGGCTCGCGCCACAAATCGAGAAGGCCCGGCAGGCCTACAACGAACAGGTGCCGGTCGGCGTGCGCGGGCAAACGGACTTTTTTCAGCAGGAGCTGATCCGCACGCTGGCGGGCGGCGACGCGACGTTGCTCGGGAACATGGGGTGAGGTTGGCGAAGGTCCCAGTGAAGGCTCTCACCAAGGTTTCCACGGTCATGCTGTGCATGGCGGTGGTGGCCGCCGCCGCGCTCGCGGCGCAGCAGCCGACGGCGGCGCTGCGAACGGTCGCGGGGAGCCCGGCCCGCCTCCTGCCCACCGCGCATCCCCCGGTTCCGCAAGACCTCTCCGCCATGTGGTTCGCGCCGGTGTCAGCGGCGTCGCTGAGCCCGGTGCTGGCGAATTTCGTGAAGGGCGTCCGGCTGCTCGAAGACAGCGACAACGCCGCCGCCGCGCTGCCGCTGGTCAGTTCCGACGCGCTGGCCAAGACGCCGCTCGCCGACTACGCGCGTTACTACACGGGGCTCGCTTTGACGAAGATCGAGCGCTTCGAGGCGGCGGATCGCGTGTTCGCCACGCTGGTCTCGAGCCAGATCGACGGCCACCTGCCGGAAGACGCGGCGTTTCGCCAGGCCGAAGTGCGAGAGGCGCAGAAAGACTTCAAGGGTGCCGTCGCCATCTACGACACGCTGGTCGGCCGCAAGCTGGCCCGGCCGCAGCTGGCGTGGCTCAAGCTTGGCCTCGCGGCCGACGACGCCGGCCAGCCGTCGCGATCGGTCGAGGCCCTGCAGCGCGTCTACTACGACTACCCGACCAGTGCCGAGGCCGACGAGGCGGCCGCCGAACTCGACAAGCTGGACGTCGAGGTCGTGGCGGACCTGGTCCCGAAGGAACTGGCTCGCGCCGAAGCGCTCTTCAAGGTGGGGCGGTGGGCGCACGCGCGCGCGTCGTACGACGGCATCAAGCCCTTCGTGACCGGTGCCGAACGCGACCGTCTCGACCTGCGGCTGGCGGCCTGCGACATCGGTCTCGGACGCTATCGCGAGGGGCACGACCGCCTGAAGCGGCTGCTCGACGGACCGCTCGGCGAAGAGGCCGGCTTCCATAGCCTGGCCGCCGTCCGCGGCCTCAAACTCGCCGACGAGCACGTCACGCGGTCGCGTGCGTTCGTCGCCAGGTATCCGTCCAGCCCGTTTGCCGATGAGGCCCTCAATAACCTCGCCTCGGCGTTGATCGTCGACGATCAGGATGAGCAGGCGGATGCGGTGTTCCGGGAGGTGGTGGAGAAGTACCCGGCCGGCCGCTTCGCCGAGCGCGCGGCGTGGAAGGCCGGCTGGTGGGCATACCGGCAGGGCCGCTTCCAGGACGCGATCGAGTTCTTCGATCGTGGCGCCACCCAGTTTCCGCGGTCCGACTACCGTCCATCGTGGCTTTACTGGAGCGGGCGCGCCGCCCTTCAGACCGGTGACCGCGAGACCGGCGTGGCGCGGCTGAAGCTCGTCGCCACGGATTACCACAACTCGTACTACGGCCGTCTGGCCGTGAAGGCCCTCACCGGCCAGCGCGGCGGCACCATCACGCCGTCCCTCCAGCGCCAGGCGCCAGAGGCGCCGGTGGTGCCCACGGCGCCAAGGATTGCGTTGCTGCTCGCCACCGGCCTGAACCGCGAGGCGATGAACGAGCTGCAGTACGCGCAGCGGGTGTGGGGCGACTCGCCGCAGTTGCAGGCCACCATGGCCCTGGCGCATCGCCGCCTGGGCAACGTGCGCGCCGGCATCAACGCCATGAAGCGCGCATATCCGCAGTACCTGGCGGCCGGCGGCGAGACGCTGCCCAACGAGATCCTGCAGGTGATCTTCCCGTTGGACTATTGGCCACTGCTGCAGAAGTACTCGGCGCAGCGCGGTCTCGACCCGTACCTGGTCGCGGCCCTGGTCGCCCAGGAATCCAACTTCGACCCGGTCGTGGTGTCGCATGCCAACGCGTATGGCCTGATGCAGGTGATGCCGGCCACCGGCCGCAGCCTGGCCCGGCAACTGCGGGTGCGGCCGTTTTCGACCAAGCGGCTGACCGAGGCCGAGGTCAACGTGCGGCTGGGCACGCATTTCTTTGCCGACTCCATCCGCAAGTTCGGCGGCGTGCACTTCGCGCTGGCCGCCTACAACGCGGGCAACAGCCGCGTGGCGGCGTGGCAGCGCGAGCGGCCCGGTATGCCGCAAGACGAGTTCATCGACGACATCCCGTTCCCCGAGACGCAGAACTACGTGAAGCGCATCCTGGGTACAGCGGAAGACTACCGATACCTTTACGGACGCTAGCCACAGAGACACAGAGGCACAGAGAAACCCTTTTCAAAATGCCACGTGTCTGCGTCGACGCATTCCTTTGCATTTAGAAAAGAATTACTCTGTGTCCTCTGTGTCCTCTGTGTCCTCTGTGTCCTCTGTGTCTCTGTGGCTAATATTCCAGCCGCGATATGATCCCTCCAATGTCCAGGATTCGCAGCGCGAAGCGCGTGAACGCGTTTGCCGACTCGGTGTTCGGTGAAATGACGCGGCTCGCCAATCTCCACCAGGCCGTGAACCTGTCGCAGGGTTTTCCGGATTTCGATGCACCCGCCGAAGTGAAGGAGGCGGCCTGCGCGGCGATTCGGGACGACCAGAATCAGTATGCGCCCCCGTATGGCACGCGCGCGCTCCGTGAGGCCATCGCCCGCGACGTGGCGGGCCGCCAGGGCATCCCGGTGAATGCCGAGGAGCAGATCACGGTGTGCTGCGGATCCACGGAAGCGATGATGGCCGTGATGATGGGCTGCATCGATCCGGGCGACGAGGTCATCGTCTTTGAGCCGTTCTACGAGAACTACGGGCCCGACGCGATCCTGGCCGGCGCGCAGCCGAGGTTCGTCCGCCTGCGCCAGCCGGACTGGAGCTTCGACCCGGACGAGCTCGCCCGCGCCTTCTCCAACCGCACGCGCGCCATCGTCATCAACTCGCCCAACAACCCGACGGGCAAGGTGTTCTCGCGCACCGAGTTGCAGGTGATCGCCGATCTCTGTCAGCGGTGGGACGTGCTGGCCATCTCCGACGAGATCTACGAACGCATCGTCTTCGAGGGGCAGCCGCATGTGTCGATTGCCTCGCTCCCCGGCATGGCGGACCGCACCGTCATTACCAGCGGGTTGTCGAAGACCTACAGCGTGACGGGCTGGCGCGTCGGCTGGGCCATCGCGCCGGCCGCGCTCACCGGCGGCATCCGCAAGATCCACGACTTTCTCACCGTGGCCGCACCGACGCCGTTCCAGGATGCCGGCGTGGTCGCCTTGTCGATGCCGCCGGCGTCGTATGCGGCGCTCGCGGCCGACTACCAGGCCAGGCGCGACCTGATGCTCGACATCCTGGCGCGGCACGGCTTCACCAGCTATCGGCCAGGCGGCGCCTACTACGTGATTGCCGACGTCGAGAAATACGGATTCGACACCGACACCGAGTTCGCGCAGTACCTGGTGAAAGAGATTGGCGTTGCCACCATCCCCGGCAGCAGCTTCTACATCGATCCGGCGTCGGCGCCGAAGACGGTCCGGTTCTGCTTCTCGAAGCGGACCGCTACGCTGATCGAGGCCGATCGCCGGCTGGCCCGGCTGCCGGTCAGCGGACCTTATACAGCCTGATTCCGTCTGCCTCGGTCACCAGCTCGAGTTCGGGGACCAGCGCCATCGCCTTCAGGGCATCGCGGCCATGGCGATCCGCGAACTCGGCCGCGTGCACGGTCACGTGAGTCACGCCCAGCGCCTTCAGTTTCGACAGCGCCTCGGTGCCCGGGAAGGTCGCGAGCGTTCTGGCCCGATCGCGGAACGTGGCCGACTCAAAGCCGCTGTAGCCGTTGACGAGCGGGGTGAACGACCGCGTGTTGTTCAGCAGGTACTTCCCGTTCCGGCTGAAGGTGTTTTCCGAGTAGAACGGAAACTCGGCCAACACCACGCCCGGCTCGGCCGCGAGCCGATCGTAGATGGGAGCCACGCGTGTGAATGGCGTGAAGCCCACCGGCGCGCGGAAGGCCTCGGCGGTGGCCACGACGCCAATCGCGATCGACACCGCGGCCCAGGAGCGAACGCGCGCGGTCCCGCCACCGCCCCGCGCGAGCCAGGCGCGCTCGAGGTGGGCGACGCCGAAGCCGGCAAGCACCGAGATGGCTCCCAAACCCAGCCAGCCCCAGCGGGCGGCATTGCGAATGCCGGCCAGCAGCGGGAGGTGCAGGTGGAGCGTGGCATATCCAGGGAGGCCGGGGCCGAACGAAAACGCGATCCCGAGCACGCCGACGGCGAGCGACATGCGGGCGCGGACATCGCGAAACGCCGTGCCCGACCCCAACGCGACGCCGGCGAGGATGACCGCCGTGACGCCCGGGAAGAGCGCCGTCCGTGACTCGAAGAACTGGTGGCTCCACCAGGCGTAGTGCAGCCGCCCGCCCGTCACCAGGTAGTCACGCCACTCGGCCGAGTAAAACGCCACTTCATCAATCGCGCGGGCGAGCCCCTGGTCGCGGCTCAACTGGTAGTACGGCCACAACAAGGGCGCCAGGACGGCGGCAATCGCCACGGTCGCGAGCGCCAACTCGAATCGCACGTGTCGCCGTCCCGATCCCCACCACTCCGCTGGGCGCACGGCGGCGGCGACGATCGCGGCGAAGGTGCAGAACACCAGCAGGTAGTTGGAGCACAGGGCCTGTAGGATGAACGCCGCGGCCAGCAGCGCGGCGTCCCGCCGCTTGCCGCCGGCGAGGACCCGATCGAGCGCATACAGGATGAGCGGGAAGAACTCGACGTGCTGCGCCTGCACGTGCGGGAACCTCGTGAGAACGTGGGCGTTGAAGGCATAGAGCAGGCCCGCGATCGCTCCCGCGGACATGCTGCCGGTCCAGCGCTGGATGACCAGGCACATCACCCATCCCGAGAGCGCCAGCCCGAGGATGATCAACAGGTTGCTGACGACCAGCGGCGGGGTTCCCAGCCACAGCAGGGGAGCGCCCATCAGGGATGGCACCAGCAGGTGCTCCGAAAAGGCCAGCGCGTGCGCGTCTGGGTAAAAGATGGGCGCTTCGAACAATCGCAGCGGCGCCCGTGGCAGGATGTGCGCCACCCAGGCGATGGCCCACGTGTTCAGCGAGGCGTCGGCGTTGTCGAATCGGGACAGGTGGGCGAGGTCGGTCGCCAGCGGCCACGAGTGGACCACCGCGAGTACGGCGAACAGGACTAACGCGGCCAGTCGACGATTTCGTAGAGCCAGACTTCCCCATCCTTTTCGAGTGGTCGCAGGTAGTCCTTGTAGTCCACTTCCACGCGGGAAATCAACTTGTCTCGAGTCCGGGGATCCATCAAGTCGAGATGGAACACCGCGTAGCGCGCGCCGATTGTTTCCAGAATCGCGAACGACTCCCGGCTGGGAAAGGTGCTGAGCGGCAGCACGGTGTCGCGGAAGTCCTGCGGGATGTGGTCGCTGTAGCCGTTGATCAGGGGCTGCCAGTTGGCCGCCGACATCAGCATGTATTCCGCGTGCCTGGGGAATGCCGGGCGCTCGTACCAGTAGGGGAACGCGATGACCGGTCCCTTGGGCAGCCGCGCGAGGGTCTCATACGCGTGCGGCAGCGGCTGGGCGTCGCGCATACGCAGCGGCGCCTGCGTGAGGTCGGCCACCGCCAGCAGGAGGAAGGCGCCGCAAATCAGGTTGGCGTGACGGCCGCGCATCCACTTCGACAACACGATCGACGCCAGCACCACGAGGCACAGCGTCACGACGATGCCGGTGCGAGCCGGGGCGCGGAGGAACGAGAAGACCGGGATGGTGTTGTGGAGCAGCGTGTAGAGCCCGGCCCTGGGACCCAGCGTGGTCCAGAAGGCGCCGCCGCCGATGAGCACGTAGAGCCAGACGATGTCGCGGCTGAACCGGGCGGATGGCGCCGCGTGCCAGAAGGCCGGCGCTTCAGTGCCGGCCGCGGGCGCGGTGGCAGCCGCCGCGGGCGCCTTGCGCAAGCCGATCCACGCCCCCGCAAGGCCCAGCGTCAGCGCCAGGATGCCCGGGAAGAGCACCTCGCTGAAGTTCTCCATGTAGGGCGGCTGCAGGTACGGCACCAGCCAGCGATGCGCCCACGCCGAAGACGCGAACCACGCGCCGAAGTTCGCCGAGTAGCGCAGCGTCTCTTCGAGCGGACGGGCGAAGCCGGTTTCTTTCTGGAGTTCGAGATACGGCAGGAACAGCGGCAGCGTCAGGGCGATGCAGACGGCCGCCGCGAACCCGATGGCGATCCAGTATCGCGGCTCCCGCCAGCGCCCGCGCGTCACCGCCAGCAGGATCGAGCCGAGGCCGACCATGCCGCCGGCGAAGATCCCGTAGTAGGCGCAGGCCAGGCCGGTCATCCACAGCACCACGCCGAGTTCGACGGCGCGCCAGGGCGTGGTCCGATCGATCAGCCGATGGAACGACAGCATGCACCACGGCAGGAAGCCGACCATCAACAACTGGATGTGCGCCTGCCGCGCGAATACGAACGGGCAGTACGCGAACAGCACGCCGGCGACGGCCGCCGCGCGCCGATCGCCGGTGAGATACCTCACCAGGTAGTACCCGCCCATTGTCGACAGCGCGAAGGCGAAGATAAAGAGGACGTTGTGCGTCGTGTACGGGTTCCTGGTCAGCGCCCACACCGGCGCCGCGATGGCGCCCTCGACGAGGTTGCCTTCCGAAAACGCGAGCGCGTTGTCGTGGGGATAGAAGATATTGGCGCGGTAGACGCTCAGCGGATCGGTGGTGAGCGCGTGCGCCACCCAGCTGACCACCCAGATGCTCCACCGCCCGTCGTTGGTGTCGAGCCGTCCGGCGTGATCGAGCTTGAGGGCGTATGGATAGGTCAGGAGGCACGCCAGCACGAGGGCCGCGAGCCAGGCCGCGGTGGCCTCAGACGCTCCGCGAAGGCGCATGAGTTCACTATGGTAGCATGGCGTTCACCGCCTTTTTCCCCGTGGATCGCTTACTCGAACTCACCTATCGCGCGGAGCAGTCGCACTTCTGGTTCCGTGGCTTCCGCCAATACATGAAGCCGGCGATCGAGCGCGCCACGGCCGGCGTGCCCTCGCCGCGCATCCTCGACTGCGGGTGCGGCACCGGATCCAACCTGGAGATGCTGCGCCCGTACGGCCGGGCCTTCGGGTTCGACCTGACCAACATCGGCCCGGCCTTCGCGCGCGAGCACGGCCACCACGTGGCGCAGGCCAGCATCGCGCACATCCCGTTCGCCAGCGCGGCGTTCGATCTGGTGACGTCTTTCGACGTGTTCCAGTGCCTGCCGGATCCGGTTGAGCGGGACGCGATTACTGAGATGTCCCGGGTGCTCAAGCCGGGCGGCTGGCTGCTGCTGCACGTGGCGGCGCTGGAGATGCTGCACGGCCGCCATTCGGCCCTGTCGGAAGAAGTCCGCCGCTACACGCCGTCGCGCCTGCGCATGATTGTCGAGCGAGGCGGCTTCGGGATCGAGCGGCTGACGTTCGACCACGCCAGCCTGCTCCCGATCATGTTGCCGGTCCGGATGTGGCATCGCCGGTCGGCGGGCGACGGGGCGGTGCCGGCGGGCGAGGGCGAGATCACGGTGCCCGCCGCGCCGGTCAACGCCGCGCTGACCGCCCTGGTTTCGCTCGAGGCCATCGCGCTGCGTGCCGTCAACATGCCCATCGGCAGCTCGCTGATGTGCCTGGCGCAGAAGCCGCGCTGATTATGCCGGCCTACGCGGCCCGCGTCGCGCCGGCGGCACTGGCGGCGCTGGCCGGAGCCTCCGTCTGGGTCTCGCTCGGACACTCCGCCGTCCTCGACGCGGGCACCATGGCCAGGGTCGTGTCGCTGCCGCCGCTCTCGTGGCTGGCCGCCCTGGTCGTGATCGGCATCGGCCTTGCCGCCCTCACGCGCCTGCCGGTCTCGCGCGCGTGGCCGCTCGCGCTCTCGCTTTTCGTCTGGTTGCCGTACCTGCCGGGCCGTGTGCCGGCCGCGTTCCTGATGTGGCAAGGCCCGCTCGAAGGGCTGGTCTGGATCGCGATCGCCGCGGGGCTGCTGTTCGCGGGCCCGTGGCCGCCCTTGCGGATTACCCGCGCCGGCGCCGACCCCCGGCGCGCCCCCTGGATTGCCGCGGCCGTGGCCGCAATCGCCTATGCGTCCGGCGCGTGGAGCCTCGCCGATCTGCTGCCGGGCGGCGACGAGCCGCACTACCTGGTGATTGCGCAAAGCGTGCTGCTCGACGGCGACCTGCGCATCGAGAACAACCACGAGCGAGGCGACTATCGCGCCTACACCGACCAGACGCTCAAGCCGGACTTCATCCAGCGCGGCAAAGACGGAGCGATCTACCCGATGCACGCCCCGGGCATCTCGGCGCTGGTGTTGCCGGCGTTTGCGGTCGCGGGCTATCCGGGGGCGGTGGCCGCCGTCATTGCGATGACCGCCGCCGCGTCCGCGGTCGCGTGGCAGGTCGCGTGGCTGCTCACCGCCAGCGCGTCGGGCGCGTGGGCGGGGTGGGCAGCCGTCTTCCTGACCACGCCGTACTTCTTCCACGGCTTCACCATTTATCCGGACGGTGCCGGCGGGCTGTTCACCATCGCCGGCGTCTGGCTGCTGGTGAGGCTCGAGACGAAACGGGTCGTGACCATGCGGCACCTGGTGATTGGCGCCGCCGCCTTGTCGGTGTTGCCGTGGCTTCACGCGCGGTTCGCGCTCATTGCCGCGGCGCTGGGCGCGGCGATCGCGCTCCGGTTGCTGTCGGGGGCCAACGGCGTGAGGCGCGTGCTCGCCTTCCTGGTCTTGCCCGCCCTGGCCGCGGCCTCGTGGTTTCTTTATTTCTGGATCATCTGGGGCACGCCCAATCCGTCGGCGCCGCAAGGCCGGGACCTGATGATGACGGCCGGACAGATCTGGATTGGTGCCGCGGGCCTGCTCTTCGATCAGCAGTTCGGCCTGGCCGCGCATGCGCCCGTGTACGCGATGGCATTCACCGGCTTCGTCCTGTTGGCCCGCGACCATCGCCGGCTTGCCGTCGAACTGCTCCTCGCCGTCGTGCCCTACGTGATCGCGACCTCCTCGTTCGCGGCGTGGTGGGGGGGTGCCAGCGCGCCGGCGCGCTACCTGGCGGCGTTGATGCCGATGGCGGCCCTGCCCATGGCGCTGTGGTGGCGAGAGTGGTCATCGGATGCGTGGCGGGCGTTCGCGTTGCTACTGCTCGGGCTCAGCGTCGTGATGGTGATCCCGAAACTCATCGTGGACGGCGGCCTGCTGGCCTACAACGACCGCGCCGGCTACGACCTGTTCCTGGACTGGGCCTCGCGCGCGGTGGACCTGCCGCTGGCCTTCCCGAGCGTGCACCGCCAGGGGCTGTTGGCCGCCTGGCTGGCGGCCGCGGTGTGGATGGCCGCCGGAGCGGGCATGGCGGCCGTGGCGTGGCTGCTCACGCGCCGCCAGGCGGGCAGGGGCGTCACCTGGACGGCCAGTGCGGCCGTCGCCGCGGCGGCGCTCATGACCGCGTCCACGGTGGTGTGGGCCGGACACGGCGCGCCGGGAGCGCGGCCAGGCCCGTCGCAGTGGACGTTTCTTCGCTCGTGGAGTCCGTCGGCCGCCCAGGTGGCGTTCCAGCTTCAGCCGGGCCGGCGCCTGAGTCCTGACGACCTGGCGCGCCGGCTCGAGGTGACCAACCTCGCGCGCACCTCGCCGGACCGTGCGGACGTCACCGTGCTCCGGGCGTCGATGCTGCCGGCCGGCGACTACGACCTCGTCGCGCTTGGCGAGGGCCGTCTCCACGGTGAAGTCGTCGTCCGGGTCGGCCGCACCGATCAAGCCGTCGAGCGCTGGCGACTGGACGGCCGGCAGGCGGGCTTCACCGGGTTGACGCTGAAGCTCCCGGTGCCGGTTCACTCCGTGACGATTCGCGCCGATGACGAAGCCAGGGCCACGGCCGGCGAGCTGCGCCTGCGCGTGCGGTCGCTGGCGGTGCCGCCGATCGCGCCCGGCTACGCCCTGCGCGCGATCCGCTACGGCCAGACCAGCGCGTTCTTCATGGACGACTCGAGTTACATGGAGGCTGGCGGATTCTGGACCCGCGGCGAGGAAGCGACCACCCTGGTCCTCGACACCGACGCGTCAAACGCATACGCCGAGTTGGTGCTGCTGGTGCGCTCGGGAGCGGTGCCGACGACGATCGACGTCACCACGGGGACGTGGCACCGGCGCGTCGGCTTTGCCGCCAATCAACTGCAGGCCGTTTCGCTGCCGGCACACGATGGCACGGCGAGGCTCGTCACCATTCGCACCGGCCCGTGGTTCCGCCCCAGCGAACTCGACCCCCAGAGCCGCGACACGCGCCGCCTCGGGGTGTTCGTCACGGTTCCGTAAACAGGAGTTCAGAAGATAGACGACAGGAGGCCAGAAGATCAGAAGAATAATTTCGATTTCTTCTTATCTCCTGACCTCCTGTATGGATCCCTCCTGGACTTCTGTGGTCAGTAGCGGATGACGCTGCCGAAGTACAGCCCCGTGAATTTCAGCGTACCGCTATCCAGATCCACGGCGTAGGAGATGTTCACCCGCCGGAAGCCGGCCTGCGCGCCGATGAACCGGTTGAAGTTGTAGGTCGCGTTCAGGTCGAAGTCCGTGTAGCTGCCATCGCCCTCAAGCTGCTCGGCCAGGCTGTCTGGCACGCGGAAGAACGACATCTCGCCGGTGAGCGCCAGGTTCGCGATCGGGTAGGCGCGGGCGATGAAGCCGAACGTGGGAATGGGCGCGGCCGCCTTCGTGAACTCTGGGCCGATCGGGCTGGTCAGCTCGACCCTCACGTTTGTGTACTTCAAGTCCACCATCGCGCCGACGAACCCCTTCGTGAAGTAGAGGAAGTCGTACTCGTAGCCGAACCGGTAGGTGTCGAAGTTGGCCACCGTCTGCACCGGCAGGCCGACGTTGAAGCTCTGCCCGTTGAACACGAACGACCGTTGCACCGTCGCCTCGGCCTCGTAGTGAATAGGCAGGCGCTGGAAGCGGAAGCGGTGCTTCTTGGCGGGGCGCAGCACCAGGTCGAACTTGCCGAGCTTGTGCTTCTCGATGCCGAGGTCTTCAATCAGGTTGACGTCGGTGCCGAGAATCTCGATCGACTCGGAGTTCACGATCAGCGACGGCTCGGCGTTCCACCAGCCATAGGCGGCCTCGATGTGATACTCCTCCCCGACGACACCGGTGGACGGGCGCCGGTACTGCGCCAGCGCCTCGGACGCCGACCCGGCCAACCCCAACCCGACCAGACACGCCATCACGGATACTCGACAGACGGCCATTCGCATAAGAATCTCGACCCCGGATTGGTTGACGACGGTTCACGGTGCCCGCGGATGACGGGCTCGCCCTGGGGGAGGACGAAGTGTCCGCTGTGAGAGCGGACACTCCAAAATAGCAGCCTACGGCGAAAGTGAGAAGTGAAAAGTGAAAGGTGTTAATCCTTCTTCTCACTCTTCACTTCCGACCATTCACTTCGGTAACCGTCCAGGTTCCGTGCGTCCAACCCTCAACACCATTAGCCCTTGGCCTCGGCCGTTTCCGGCACCGGGCCGCCGCCGAGCACGAGCGCCCACTTCTGGATGGCCGCGCCGAGCACGATCACGGCCAGCACCATCATCACCGACGTGCAGATGGTGAGAATCCAGCCCTCGGTGTTGCGGGCGGGATCCAGGCCGGTGGCCAGCGGGTAGTAGTTGTCGCGGACGTTGAGGAAGCCGCCATACAGTGTGTTGACGCCGAGGAAGGCGAGCGGGAACAGCGTGACCCAGATGTACTTCGCGTTGCCCATGTTGATCAGGATGCTGGTGCCGACGGCCAGCGCCACCATGCCGAGCAGCTGGTTGGCGACGCCGAACATCGGCCAAATCGTGCTGATTTGGCCGGTGTAAATGAAATAGCCCCAGGCCGAGACCAGCAACGCCGTGGCGATGGCTCCGCCGGCAAGATTATTGGGTCGCGCGAACGGCTTGTAGGCCCGCCCCATGAACTCCTGCAGCAGGAACCGGCCCACCCGAGTGCCGGAGTCGATCGTGGTCAGGATGAAGAGCGCCTCGAACATGATCGCGAAGTGATACCAGTAGGCGAGCAGCCCCGACATGCCGGGGAGCTTCGCGAAGATCTGCGCCATGCCGACCGCCAGTGACACCGCGCCGCCGGTGCGGCCGGTGACGATTTCGCCGACCGAGGCTTCGATCTCGGCAAGATGCACGGGCTGCAGATGCTCGCCCTGGAACGTCATCGCCGCGAAGACCGCGGGCGAAGTGTTGATGGCGAAGTAGTCGGCGGGGGCCATCGACGAGGCCGCGATCAGCGCCATGATGCCGACCACGCCTTCGACCAGCATCGCGCCGTAGCCGACCGGCCGGATGTCCGACTCCTTGTCGATCATCTTCGAGGTGGTGCCCGAGCTAATCAGCGCATGGAATCCCGAAATGGCGCCGCAGGCAATGGTGATGAAGCAGAACGGGAACATCGGTCCCGGGATGATGGGGCCGCCGCCGTGGATGAACTCGGTCAGCGCGGGCATCTGCAAGACCGGGTTGACGATGATCACGCCGATCGCGAGCAGGGCGATGGTGCCGATCTTGGTGAAGGAGCTGAGGTAGCCGCGCGGCGACAGCAGGATCCACACCGGCAGCATCGACGCCGCGAAGCCGTAGAGGCAGAGCGCGGCCACGATCTCGGTGCGCGACAGGCGGAAGAAGCTGCCGAGCCACGAGTCGGGGTGGTTGAGCGGCTCGCCGCCGGCCACCGCCAGCAGCAGGCCGATCACGCCGATCACCGTGGCTTCCGTGATCTTGCCCTTGCGCCACACGTACATCCACATGCCCATGAACACGCCCAGCGGGATGGTCATGGCGATGGTAAAGACGCCCCAGGGGCTGTCGGCCAGCGCGTTCACGAACGTGATGCCGAGGCCGGCGATCGCGATTATCAGGATGAAGAGGATGGCAATCGAGGCGATGAAACCGGTAAAAGGACTGATCTCCTGCTTGACGATGTCGGGCAGCGACCGCCCGCCGCGGCGCACCGACGCCCACAGCACGATCGAGTCGTGCACGGCGCCCGCCAGGCACACGCCGGCGACCAGCCAGATGAAGCCAGGCGCGTAGCCGAACTGCGCCGCCAGCATCGGGCCGACCAGCGGACCCGCGCCTGTGATCGCGGCGAAGTGGTGGCCAAACATGACCCACCGCGTCGTCGGGTAATAGTTGGCGCCGTCGAACTTGGTATGGGCCGGGGTCTTTCGGGCGTCATCCAGCATCCAGATCTTGGTTGCCAGAAACGCACTGTAGTACCTGTAGGCGATGGCAAGGATGCACAACGCGGGGAGCAGGACATACAAAGCATGCATAGGGCGGGATAATATCAGGAGCCCGCTGGCTCGGCGCGTCAGAGATTGTCATTAGGGCGGGCATGCGCCCGAAACAGTGGCCGGGATCAGGCCGTGAGGCGGGAGCTGATTCTACCGGGGGCCGTCGGTCGAGGGCACCGTGGTGGTGGTCGAGGGGATGGCCGGCACCACCGGCTCGGCCGGCTTCTTGGAGTCGGCCTCGCGCTTCCGGAAGAGCGAGTCCACCATGCCCGGAATGCTGTTCTGGGGGTTCCAGCCCAGACGGAGCACCGTCAGCCGAACCGGCCGGCGCCCAAAAACCAGGGCCTCTTTGCAGCTCCACAGGTAAAGGTCCACGGTTCGGCCCCTGACCGCCGGACCAGTATCCATGACCGTCCACACGCCGCTGTACCGGGGATTCGGGGTTTCGAGTCGGACCACGCTGCCGACGGGCAGCAGGGCGGGGTCGGCCGCCGCCACGCCGGTGCGGACGCCGACGCCCGACGCCGTCGTTTCGCCCTTGCAGTAGGCGGTGGCGGTAAACTGCATCCGCGAACCGGCCTGCGGCAAGACCGCGGTTTCCACCAGCGACGCCTCGCTGGCCGACGAGCGCGAGTCGCGCGCCGTGGTTTGATACAGAAACACGAAGGCCGCCGCGACACCAAACGTCGCCATCGCTTTGCGCCAGTAGGATTCAGCGATTCTCAAAGTGCTCGTACCCCTGAGGCAGCGGCTCTTCGCTTCCGTTCCGGTCCACGACCAGCACGCCCGGATCCTTGGTAAAGCTCCCGATCTTCGTCATCGGCGGGTCGGCCACGTGGCGCCGCACGTTTCGCAACCGACCGCCGCCCTTTTTCGGGACGGCGAACAGCAACTCGTAGTCGTCGCCGCCGGCGATGGCGGCGCGAATCGGGTCCACACCGCGCGCGTTCCACCACGCCAGGGCCGCCGGTTCAATCGGCAGGGCGCCCGCATCGAGCCGCACCCCGCATCCGCTTGCCGCCGCCACCTGCCGGACCGCATCCGCCAGGCCGTCGCTCAGGTCCATCGCCGCCCGCGCCGCGCGCCCGCGGCCCATCGCCACGCCCAGTCTCACGCGTGGCTCAGGCCGCAGCTGCTTCGCAACGCAGCCGGTTCCCAACTCCCCGGCGCGGAGCATTTCCAATCCAGCCGCGGCGCCGCCAATCGTGCCGCTCACCCAGATGTCGTCGCCGGCCACCGCACCGCTGCGCGTCAGCCACCGTCGCGAGGCGACCGTTCCGCCCGCGGTGACGTCCACGGCGAGGGGACCCTCGGTGCGGGTAATGTTGCCGCCCACCACCGAGACCCCGTACCGGCCCGCGAGAGCCGCCAGTCCGTCCACGAGCGCCTCGACGTCTGCCACCAGCCAGGCGCCCGGCAATATCAGCGAGACCAGCGCCCACTGGGGCGTGGCCGCCATGGCCGCCAGGTCGCTAAGGTTCACAGCAAGCGCCTTGTGGCCAATGTCGGCCGGCGCAAAGGAAGGGCGTGAGAAATGCACCCCCTCGACGACGGCGTCGGTGGTGACCACCAGACGTTCGTTCCGAACCGGCGCCAGCACGGCGGCGTCATCACCCGGCCCGACCAGCACTTGGGCCGACGGGCGGGGGAGACGCGCCAGAATGCGCGCCAAAAGGGCGTGCTCGCCCAGGTCTGCGACTGTCACTTAGTCGAACCGGAGCCGTTCGCCACCGCAGCGGACCCAGAAGCGAGCGAATTGGCCCGGCTGCCGGCCATGACTGCAGTGGGTGCGCCAACGGCGCGCCCTGTAGGAATATGAAATCCCGCTTTGCCGTGTGGGGAGGATTGCTGAACCTGCATAGCAGGTGGAGTCGCTGTAGTAACCACGTTTTAGGCTTCCTCTCCGCGGAGGCATGCACACCACGCGGCTTCGCAACTCGCTTGGTTTAAAACATCGGCTCAGACAAGCCCCCGAACCATCACGAGCAAAGCAGGAGATTGGATCTTAGGCTTCCCGGTCGTCGCGGTCAAGCAAGTTGGCGAATAAAAGGCGAATGCAATCTGACGAGGAACCGCGCAGGCGAGAGAAAAGGCAAGAACAATCGGGGAAGGGCCGAAACCGGCCTATTCGGCCAGCGCCAGCGCCTGGTCCACCATCTTCTCGAGGGCTTCGGCGCGGGCGGCCAGGCTACCGGAGGTGTTGGTGAGGTTGGCCCGGGTCCGGAAGAACTCGTCGGTGATGTTGAGCGCGGCCAGCACGGCGAGCCCGACCGCGTCGCTCGACGGCGAGCTCTTGGCGGCCAGCTCCATGCGCGACTCGACGAAGGTCGCCAGCTGCTCGACGTAACGCGGGTCGAGCTCGGTCTTAATCGGGTATTTCTGCCCGTAGACCTCAACCAGGACGACCTTCGGTTCGGCCATGCTCAGAGGTTCAGGCCGTCGAGTTGCTGCAGCATCTCGGTGACGCGGCTCTTGATGAGGTCGCGCTCTTCGCGCAGCGTGGTGACTTCGGCGCCGGCGCTTTCGGCCGTGGCGATGCGGGCCTTGAGGGTCTCGATTTCGCCCTTGAGCTTGCCGTTATCTTCCGCCGCCCGCGCCTGGTCGCCCTTGAGCCGGACGATGGTGTTGACGAGCAGCTTGATCTTCTCTTCGAGGCGGTCGATCGATTCCAGCCCCGGGGTCGTCGCCTTAGTTGCCATCTAGAACCTTTCTGAACCGTTCAGACCTAGCGCTGTGTCGCGCCGAGATCGCGCGTCAGCGCGTCGATGATGTGCTGCATGCCCGCCTGCACTTCTTCGTCGGTGAGCGTGCGCTCCGGCGACTGGAAGGTGAGGCGGAACGACAAGCTGACCTTGCCGTCGGGAATGCCCTTGCCCTGGTAGCGATCGAACTCACGCACCTGGATCAGCGTGTGGGGCGCAGCCGAACGAATGGTGCCACGAACCGCCCCGGCAGACAAGGCATCGTCCACGAGAATCGAGACGTCGCGGACCACCGACGGATAGCGCGGCAGCGGCGTCGCGCGCAAGGTGCCGGCGGACGCGGCCGCGGTCAGCAGGTCGAGATTGATCTCGGCGACATACACGTCGTCGCCGGCCGGCAGGCCGCGCTGGTCGGCCAGGCCCGGGTCGAGCAGGCCAAGCAGACCGATGGCCGTGCCGTTCACGGCCACCGTCGCGGCGCGTCCCGTGACCAGCCAGGGCACGTCGGCCTCGGCGAAGGTGAGCGACACCAGGCCGACGGCGGCGAGCTGTTCGGCGACGCCCTTCAGGTCGAAGAAGTCCACGTCGCGGCGGCCGCCGCTCCAGTGATCGCTCGTCGCCAGGCCGGTCCACGCGAACCCGGCGCCGCGCGTTTCACCAAGCGGGGAAAAGCGCGTGCCGATCTCGAAGAGCTGCACGTCGCGACGGCCGTGCCGGCGGTTGTGGCTCACGGCGTCGATCAGGCCGGGCAGCAGGCTGGGACGCATCACGGCGAATTTCTCCGACAGGGGATTGGCCAGCGCGACGGCCGCCTGATCGCCGTGGAACGGCTTCGCCGCCGCGGCTTCGATGAACGCGAAGGTGATGGCTTCGGAGAAGCCCATGCCGAGCAGCGCGGTTCGCACGCGGCGATCGCGGGCAATGCGCGGGTCCGACGCGGCGGGCGCCTGCTGCACGCCGGGGAACGTCGAGGGCAGGTGTTCGAAGCCGTGGTGGCGTCCCACCTCTTCGATCAGGTCCACCTGGCGCTTGATGTCGATGCGCCAGCCGGGCACGGTGACGGTCCAACCGTCGCCTGAATCGCCTTCACTGTAGGGCACCCCTTCATGGGGTGCCGCCACCTTATGGGGGGCCGTCTCGAAATCTCCGTAGGGCCCCCCTTTATGGGGGGCCGTCTCGAATCCGAGTGAGGCCAGGATGCGCGTGACCTCCTGGT